>NZ_JBVKDQ010000001.1:719371-1025882 GCF_055633755.1 Amycolatopsis sp. NPDC114484
GACGAGCTTGCCGTGCTGACCGGTCTAGCCGCGAACCCCGCGACGAACCGATCCGCCGCAACGACGCACAACCACGCGCCTTCGCCCACAGCACCGAACGGCCCCGCCCCAACGCACTCCGCCCCGGCTCCTCCCGCCCCGCCGCACCAGCCGACGCGAACCTTTGCCGCAACCCCCTCCGCCGCGAACGCAGCCCCCACCCTCACCGGGGGGACGCCCCGTACCCAGCGTAATCGTGCGGTGGCTCTCGCGGGTTACCCACAGCGAATCTGTGGACAACTCGCCGGGTTGTGGATAACTCAGGGCCATCGTGGGGACAACCCGGTGGCCGACCGGATGACGCCGGCGGGTGCCGGGCGAGGTGAGTGGGGATGACACTCGAAACGCTGTGGTTCGCGATCGTCGCGCTGTTCTGGCTGGGGTATCTCTTCCTCGAAGGATTCGACTTCGGGGTCGGGATGCTGCTGCCGGTGCTCGGGAAGACGAACACCGAGCGGCGCGTCCTCGTCAACACGATCGGGCCAGTCTGGGACGGCAACGAGGTCTGGCTGATCGTCGCGGCCGGGGCGACCTTCGCGGCGTTCCCCGGCTGGTACGCCTCGCTTTTCTCGGGTGCCTACCTCCCGCTGTTGCTCGTCCTCCTCGCGCTCATCGGGCGCGGCGTCGCGTTCGAGTACCGCGGCAAGGTCGACTCCGAACGGTGGCGGCGCGTCTGGGACCGCGTGATCATCATCGGTTCATGGGTTCCTCCGCTGGGCGTCGGGCTGCTGCTCGCGACCACTGTGCTCGGCCTGCCGCTCGACGCGCAGGGCAACCGCGTCGGCTCGCCGTTCGAGTCCGTTCGGTGGGAGACGCTCCTGGGCGCGGTGGCCATCGTCGGCTTCTCGCTCGTGCACGGCGCGGCCTTCCTCGCCCTGAAAACCAGCGGTGACCTGAGGGAACGTGCGCGCACGCTGGCGCTGCGCATCCTTCCGGTCGGGCTGTTGCCGTTGGTCGCGTTCCTGGTGGTCGTCCAGGTCCGCGAAGGAAAACCGTGGACGCTGATCTCGCTGGTGATCGTCGTCCTCGCCGCGGTGGTGGCGTGGCTGCGGCTCCACGTCGACCGCGACGGGCAGGCGTTCGCCGCGCTCGCGGTCGTCATCACGGGTGCCGCGGTGACCTTCTTCGGCGCGCTCTACCCGAACGTCCTTCCGTCCACATTGGACCCGGCGCACTCGCTGACCATCATGAACACCGCGGTCAGCCACTACACGCTGACGGTGATGACCTGGGTCGGCGCGTTCGGGGCGCCAGCGGTGCTGATCTACCAAGGTTGGACCTACTGGGTTTTCCGCAAGCGCATCGGCGTCCAGCACATCCCGGCGGTGCACGCACCATGACCGAACTTCCCGGCCGCGCACCCCTTTCCGCCACGAGGTCCCCCATGGACCCAGTGCGGCCGGGCAAGGGTCCGCTCGGCGCGCTCTCGGCCTTGGGGCCGGCCGCGCGCCGAGCACTGACCCTGGTCGCGGTGCTGTCGTTCGGGAACGCGGTTTTCCTTGTCGGACAAGCTTTTCTGTTAGCGGACCTCCTCGCGGACGTGGTCTCCGAGGGGCTGGGGGAAGGGGGCCGCACCGTCCAGTTGGCTGTCCTGTTCGCGCTCGTCGTGGGCCGCGCGGGCACCAGCTGGGCGGTGCGGGTTGTCTCCGCACGCGCCGCCGCGACCGCGCAACGCGACCTGCGCGCTCGCGTCGTCGACCACGCGTTGCGCCTCGGCCCGGAATGGCTGGCCCGGCGCGGCCACGGCGAACTCACGACGCTCGTCACGCGCGGCCTCGACGCACTCGACTCCTACTTCCGCGAGTACCTGCCCGCTCTCGTCACCGCCGCGGTCGTCCCGCTCGCGGCGGGCGCGGCGATCCTGTGGACAGATTGGCCATCGGCGGTAATCGTCGCCGCGACGGTTCCGTTGCTGCCGATGTTCGCCGTCCTGGTAGGAAAATTCACCGCCGACCGCGTTTCCGGCGCGACGGACGCAGTGCACCGGATGTCCGGTCTGCTGCTCGAACTGGTGCGGGCGTTGCCGGTGCTCACCGCGTTCCGGCGGGCTGACGCACAGGCCGAAACCGTGCGGAAACTGTCGGAACGGCATCGTCGCGCGACGCTCAAGACGTTGCGGGTTGCGTTCTCCTCGGCGTTCGTGCTGGAACTCGCGGCGACGCTGTCGGTCGCGCTAGTGGCGGTCGTCATCGGCGTACGGGTCGTCTCGGGATCGCTCCCGCTGGCGATCGGGCTCGGCGTGCTGATCCTCGTTCCCGAGTGCTACCAGCCGATCCGCGCGGTCGGCGCGGCGTTCCACGCGAGCGAGGACGGGGTGGAAGCGGTCCGCCGGGTGACTGCGGTGCTCGCGGAGCCGGTCCCGGCCGAGGGAACGCGCACCGCGCCCTGTGGATCGTTGGTTGTGTCCGACCTAAAAGTCGCCCGGCGCGGCGGATTCGCCCCGGACGGCGAGAGGTTCTCGGTCAGTCGCGGCCAGATCGTGTGGCTGCGCGCACCGAGCGGTGGCGGCAAATCGACAACGCTGGCGACGTTGCTGGGTTTCGTACCGTCTTACGACGGGTCGGTGATGGCAGGTGACGTCCCGCTCGCCGAAGCCGACCTCGAACGGTGGCGCGCCGGTATCGCGTGGGTCCCGCAGTCGCCGGTCTTCAGTGGCGGCACTGTGCGGGAAGAACTTGCTGGACCCGACGTTGACGCAGTGCTCGGCGAACTCGGCTTGCACGGTCTCGCCGACCGTCCGGTCGACCGGCTTTCCCTGGGGCAACGCCAGCGCGTCGCCGTGGCTCGGGCGTTGCTGCGCGTTCAGTCGGGTGCCTGGTTGCTGCTGCTGGACGAGCCGACCGCGCACCTGGACGACGTCAACGCGCGGCGGGTGTTGGACGCTGTCGAGCGAGCGGTCGAAAACGGTGCGGCGGCGGTAATCGCTGCTCACGAACGTTCTGTCGCAGTGGCTGTTTCGGACTCCTCGCCCACGGCAGCACTTGAGTCCACTTCAGACAGTGTCGACGCACAACCGCTTCCCTGGCGGATGTTGCTTGACCGAAGGCTCTTCTCCGGTGCCTTCTTGGGTGCATTGGCGCTCTTGGCCGGGATCGCCCTTACCGCGACTTCCGGTTGGCTAATCGCCAAAGCGTCCTTGCAGCCACCGATTCTGACCCTGACGGTCGCGGTCGTCGGGGTACGCGCGTTCGGGCTGGGACGAGCCGGGCTCCGGTACGTCGAACGGCTCGTGACGCACGACGCCGCCTTCCGGATCGCCGGACGGTTGCGGGTTCGGCTGTGGAATGCGTTGGTGCGCTTGGGTCCGGCGCGCAGCCTCGAAGCCGGGGAGAGCCAGCGACGGCTGGTGACGGATGTCGACACGGTGCGGGATTTGCTGCCGCGAGTCGTATCGCCGCCGATCGCGGTCGGGTTGGTCGCGGCCGGGGCGATCGCGGTGCAGACGATCGTCTTGCCGTCGGCCGGTTTGGTGCTGGCCCTGACGGTGCTGATCGGTTTAGCGGCACCGGCGGTCGCGCTGCGCTTGGAGCGACGGGCGACTTCAGCCCTCGCGGCCGGCCGACGTGACGTCGCGGCGCGGGTTTTGGTGCTGTTCTCGTCGGCGGCGGAGTTGCTCGCTTACGGCCGAGCGGCTTCGCGTCGCCGCGACCTGGCGTCGACGGACACGCAACTGGCAGCCGACACCCGGCGGCAGGCGTTCGGCGCGGGTGCGGCGGATGCGCTAATTACGCTGGCGACTGGGGCAGCTGCGGTGGTCAGCACAATGCTGGCCGCAGCGGCGGTCGGCCGCGGGGAATTGGCGGGCGTGCTGGCTCCGCTGCTGGCGTTGGTGCCGTTGGCCCTGGCCGAGGTGTTGGCGCTGCTGCCGCAGGCCGCGGTGCATTGGGACACGCTGCGGGCGGCTCGGGTCCGGCTTGGTGCGGTGGTTGGCGAGCCGGAGGTTGGGCGTTCGCGCGATGCGGCTGGTTCTGGGAGTGCGCACGAAGAAGGACGCGTGGTTGCTGGACCGGCGGGTGTGCGGGGTGGGGCGGCTTCTGTCGGGAGTGCGTACGACGAAGGCTGCGTGGTCGCCGGACCGGTGGGCGTGCGGGGTGGGGCGGCTTCTGTCGGGAGTGCGTACGACGAAAGCCGCGTGGTTGCTGGACCGGTGGGCGTGCGGGGTGAGACAACTTCTGCTGGGAGTGCGTACGAAGAAGTAGGCCGCGCGGTTGCCGAACCGTCGAGCGGGCGGGGCCGGGGCGAGGCAGCGTCCGCCGTCGCTCGGGTCGCGGGCGAGCTGGACCACCCGGCCGCAGTTCGGTTGCGGGGTGCTGAGCTGGGATGGCCGGGCGGCGAGGCGGTGCTGACGGACGTCGAGCTGAGCGTGCCGACCGGGGCTTACGCGGCGGTTGTCGGGCCGAGCGGGGCGGGGAAGTCCACGTTGGTGGCGGCTTTGCTGGGGTTCCTTCAGCCTCGGGCGGGCGAGGTTGTCGTGCCGGGCAAGGTGGCTTGGGCGCCGCAGGAGCCGATGTTGGTGTCGACGACGGTGGCGGAGAATTTGCGGCTCGCGGATCCGCTGGCGGAGACGTCCGATTTGCGTCGGGTGCTGGATCAGGCGCAGTTGCCGGAGCTGGATTTGGCGACCGTGCTCGACAGCGCGGGGGCCGGGTTGTCCGGTGGGCAGGCGCAGCGGGTGGCGTTGGCGCGGGCGTTGCTGGCGGCTCCGTCGGCGGAGTTGGTGTTGCTCGACGAGCCGACGTCGCACCTTGACGAGCCGACTGCGCGGGCGTTGCGGGCGATGTTGCGTACGGAGCTTGCCGGACGGACGGTCGTGCACGTAACGCACAATGCAGACGAAGAGCTGCAAGCGGACATTGTTTTCGAGGTTCGGGACGGGCGCGTCGTGCGGCGGGCGTTGCCGCGGGTGGCGGCGTGACGGAGGGTTGTTGGTGACGGTCACGATTTCGGGTCTGGGTCTGGGGTCCGCGCTAAGGTCGGAGTTGCTCATGGACCCGACACTCGCCGCGCGCGCCCTCTCCGCGGCCACGGAGATCACCAGCACCGCGTTGTCCGGGGACGATCCGGAGGCGGTGCTGGAAACAGTCGTGGCCAGGGCCGTCGAACTCGCGGACGCCGACCTCGGCCTGGCGATGGTCAGCGCCGACGACGGTCGCGTCGTGGTCGAGGCGGCGTATGGGGTCGACGGTTTGCTCGCCGAGGTGCCGACGGGCGACGCCGAAGGCGGGCCGGTCGGGGAGCTGCGCGGGCTGACACTCGAGACGGACTCCGCCGCGGGTCAGGTCGCGCGCGGCAGCGAGCCGATCGCGGCGGAGGACTTCAGCGTCGATCCGCGCACGGCCCCGTATGTGCCGGATGAACTGCGCGGGTACGGGCCGTTCGCGGCCGCGCCGTTCGGATCCGGCGGACGGGTGCTCGGCGCGCTCACGGTGTATCGGCGGAAGGGGCGCGAGCCGTTCTCCGCGGGCACGGTCGAGATGCTCGCGGCGTTCGCGGCGCAGGCCGGGGTGGTGCTCGCGCTGGCGGAAGGCGCGAACGCGCGGCATCGCGTGACGCTCTACCAGGAGCGCGAACGTATCGCCCGCGAGCTGCACGACGTGATCGTGCAACGGCTCTACGGCACCGGGATGCAGCTGGACCGGGTACGGCGCAACATGCGGAAACGCTTCGCGCAGGCCGATGGAGCCCGGCTGTCCGACGCGATCGACCAGCTGGACCAGACCATCGAGGAAATCCGCGGCACCGTGCGCGCCCTGCGCTCGCCAGAGCCGCGCCACGACCCCGGCACGCCGACGGACCTCGCCGAATCCGCGCGCGGTGAGGTGCGCATCGCCGGCGAGCTGCTCGGCTATCCGCCGACCCTGGAACTGTCTGGCGAGTTCGCCGACATCCCGGCCGAGCGGGCCGACCACATTCGCGCGGCGCTGCGCGAGGCACTGTCCAATGTGGTCCGACACTCCGGTGCGAGCGAGACCCGCGTGACGTTGACCCGCGATGCTGAGGGCGTGAAGCTTCGCGTGCGGGACAACGGATCTGGGGTGCCGCAAGGGGTCGCCACCCGAGGGCTGCGGCATCTGGCCGAGCGTGCTGACGCTGCTGGGGGCCGGTTTTTCCTCAATTCTTCGCCTAGTTTGGGTACGCTGGTTGCGTTTGACCTCCCGCTTGAGTGAGTATTTCGGTGGTTGCGTTGCTGCGCAGGGGTTTCAGTAGTCGCAACGGGTTCGCGACGCTGCTACCGCGTTGCGACGGTTAGCAACACAGTGGACCGCAGCGCGGCGATCGACGATGAAGCAGCCATACCGCAGCGTCGATACTTCAGTGCGGATACTGCAGAGTCGATACTGCAGCGCGACAGCTCTCGTCGCAGCTGCAACGGGGCGTCCGCCACGAAGCTACTCGCAGCTGCGGCGAGGCGTCCGCCACGAAGCCACTCGCAGCTGCGGCGGAATGTCCGCCACGTAGCCACCACGCCGCGACTCCACCACGCCGCGACTCTCCACCACGCCGCAACCTCACCGCACCGCAACAGTTCGCGCTGCGCCGACCGCAGGTAACCGAATTGCCCTGTCCGACAAGGCAATAACCCGTCCTGCGTCGACCGTCTGCGTCGAGTCCCTGTGCCGAGTCCGAAGTGGCAGTTACCGCGCCGCACGCGCACGTCGCGGTAACCACATCGCACCGAGCTATCGCATCGGACTCGTCACGTCAGCCGCGCAGCTTCGCGTGGCTCTGCACTGTGTCGTCGACCCCGCGTCGCGGCGACCTAGCGCAATACCGAAACGCCACCTCGGACCGCAGGGAACGCACTGCGTCTGCGTTTGTCCTGAATCGCTCGCAGCAAACACGCTGTATCAACCTCGCGCCGCTGTGAACCCACCGCTGTGAACACACCGCGCACCAAGAGATTCAGCCTTCACGAGTCATCGAACACGCTCCTTCCCACGCTTCTCGTCTGCCACCGAGCCGTTCCCCATGGTAGCGAGAAATCGAACATCCATTCGGCACTCAATTGGGTGAATCAATCAACGGCAGTCGGCTACCCTCAGCTTCGTCGGGGACGCCGAGAACCCCGTCCGCAGCAACGCGGGCGGGGTTTGGGCGCGGAATCAGCAGGAGTCAGTCGCGGGCAGCGAAGAAAGCGCGAAGGTCGCCGGCGAGGAGGTCGGGGCGTTCCAGCGCCGCGAAGTGACCGCCTTCGGCGAAGCGGCTCCAGTGCACGATGTTCGTGTTGTCGCGTTCGGCGAAGGTCTTGATGGTCTGGAAGTCGTCCTTGAACACTGCCACACCGGTACGCGCGTCGCTCACTCGCGGTTCGTCCTCCGCGCGGGCGTTCTCCAGGTAGCTGCGGCTCATCCCGGAAGCGGCGTTGGCGAACCAGTTCACACTCACCTCCAGCAGGATCTTTTCCAGCGGTACGAGCGAAGTGCCGTTGCCGAAGGAGTTGAACAGCTCGCTGTAGGCGAGTAATCCGATCGGGGAGTCACTGAGGCCGACGGAAACCGTTTGCGGGCGCGAGGCGTTCATCGTGTTGTAGCCACCGACTGATTGAAACCATTGCATGTGCGCGAGACCGGCGTGGTCGGCCGGTTCGAGGCGTTCGAATTCGGCCGGATCGCCGGACGGGAACGAGAACAGCTGCAGGACGTGCAGGCCGAGGAAACCGTCCGGGTTGAGCAAACCGAGCTCCCGGGCGACCATCGCGCCGTTGTCCGAGCCGTGGATTCCGTAACTCTCGTACCCGAGGCCGCGCATCAGCCGGTCGTACGCGGCGGCGACGCGGGCGACTGTCCAGCCGGATTCGGCGACGGGCTGCGAGAAGCCGTAGCCGGGTGCGTCGGGGACGACGACGTCGAAGGCGTCCTCGGCGCGGCCGCCGTAAGCGACCGGGTCGACGAGGCGGTCGATCAGGTCGAGGTAGTCGACCGACGAGCCGGGATAGGTGTGCGCGAGCAGCAGCGGCGTCGCGCCGGGATGGGCGGAGCGGACGTGCACGAAGTGGAACGTCTGGCCGTCGATCTCGGTGGTGAAGTGCGGGAAGGAGTTGATCCGCGCCTCGGCGGCACGCCAGTCGAAGCTCCGCCACGCCTCGATCGCCGTCCGGAGGTAGGCGTTCGGGGTGCCGGCGTCCCAATCGTCGGTCGGCGACGGCTGCGGCAGGCGGGTGCGGGCGAGGCGTTCGTGCAGGTCCGCGAGTTCGGCGTCGGTGACCTCGACGGTGAAGGGGCGGAGGGCGAGGGAGGCGGTCGCGTTCGTCATGAGAAGAACACTAGGAGGCTATTAGGTAGGATTAGATCCTAATAGAAGAAGGAGTTTTGATGGCCGATCCGACGGCGCGGTTGCTGGCGCTTCTCGCCCTGCTTCAGAGTGCGGTCGGGCGGAGCGGCAGGGAGCTGTCGGAACGCCTGGGCGTCTCGGCCCGGACGATCCGGAGCGATGTCGAACGGCTGCGTGACCTGGGCTATCCCGTCGAGGCGACGCGCGGGAACGTCGGCGGCTACCGGCTCGGCTCGGGCGGGAAGCTGCCTCCGCTTCTGCTGGACGACGAGGAGGCGGTGGCGGTCACGGTCGGGCTGCGGGCCGCGGCGGGCATCTCCGGGATCGACGAGGCAGGCACGCGGGCGCTCGCGAAGCTTGAGCAGGTTTTGCCGGCGAGGCTGCGTCCGACGGTCGACGCGCTGCGGTCGACGATCGATCGCGGTCCGGAGAACACCGGCACCGACGCGCCTGATCCGGAGGTCGACGGAGCCGTGCTGCAGGAGATCGCGCGGGCGATCCGGCACGTCGAATGGCTCCGGCTCGACTACGCGGACGAGTTGCGGCTGGTCGAGCCGTACCGGTTGCTCAGCTGGCAACGGCGCTGGTACCTGGTCGCCCGCGATCCGCAGGACGATAGCTGGGCGACCTACCGCGTCGACCTGATGCGGCCGAGGATGCCGACCCGCCGCCGGTTCGAGCCGAATCCCTTGCCTGGCGGGGATTACACCGCCTTCGCGATGCGCACGATCGCGGCGAGCGGCTGGCTCGTGCACGCGCGCCTGCGTATCGACGCCCCGGCGGAGAAGGTGCTGGCGCGGATCAATCCGACAGTCGGCGTCGTCGAACCCGTTGGCGAGAACCAATGTGTGCTGGTCACCGGCGCGGACAGTTTGGACACCGTGGCTGTCTACATTGGAATGTTGATGATGGACTTCACCGTCGAGTCGCCGCCGGAGCTGATCCCGTTGCTGCAGCTGCTGTCCGAACGCTACGGTCGCGCCGTCGCGGGGAGCTGATTCACTTGCCGCGCCGGGCAATCCACGCCGCGGCCTGGGTGCGGCGCTGCATGCCGAGCTTCGCGAGCACGGACGTCACGTAGTTCTTCACCGTTTTTTCGGCGAGGAAAAGACGTTCGGCGATCTCGCGGTTCGACAGCCCCTGCCCGATCAGCTCCAGAACGTCGCGTTCGCGATCGGTCAGGGCGGCCAGCTCGTCGGTCGGCGGATGGCGCAGCTTGTCGAGCACGCGGGCCGTGCTGACCGGGTCGAGCAACGACCGTCCGGCGGCGACCTCGCGGACCGCGTTCACCACGTCCTGCCCGCGAACCTGCTTGAGCAGATAGCCCGAAGCGCCCGCCATGATCGCGCCGACCATGGCTTCCTCGTCGTCGAACGCGGTGAGCATCAGGCAGGCCGGCGGATTCGGCTTGGACCGCAGCTCGCGGCAGAGCGTGATGCCGTCGCCGTCCCCGAGGCGAACATCGACGACCGCGACATCCGGCTCGACGTGCATGGCCACCGCGAGCGCCTCTTCGACGCTCCCGGCCTCGGCGACCACTTCCAGGTCGGCCTCGTCGCTGAGCAGGTCGCGCAGGCCCCGCCGGACGAGTTCGTGGTCGTCTACTAGCAGCACCTGGATCGGCATAACTCCAGGCTACGGGGCTTGGGGCGGTTCGTCTGCCGGTGGTGCCGCAGGACACCAGGAGTCATCGTTCGCAGGCGATTCCGTCGCCGTCGCGATCCAGCGCGGGACGGTAGCCCGGGTCGCCGCGGTGCAGCGGCGTCACTCCCGCGGCTTTCGCGGCCGCACAGTTCTTGTAGTACGCACCGCTCGGCTGTTCGGGCTCCGGCGCGTCCTCGACCGGGGGAGGCGGCGGGGCGGCTTGCTCAGACGTGCGCGGGGCTGGCGGTGCGGGTGTTTCCTTCGGCGGCGTCGGAGTCGGCGTCGGCGTCGCGCTCGGCACCGGAGCCGGCGCGGTGATCATTCCCTTGCAGGGTTCCGCCCACAATCCAGTCGCCGCTTGCTGGGCTGCGTTCGCCGCGTTGCGCAACGAGTCGGAGATGACGTTCCCGGCCAGCCGGGCGTACCCGGCCGAAAGCGTCGCGGTCGCGTAGTCGGTGCCGTCGCTCAACGCGAGTGAGACGCCGTCGGTGGTGTCCGTGGTGATCTTTACTGCCGTGCCGGCGAGCTTGTTATTGGCCCAAGTAACGGTTTCCGTGGCGTAGCAGTTGTTCCCGGTCGCCACTTCGAGGCCGAGAATGCGCACGGTGCGATGGCTTCCGTCCGAACCGGCCAGTTCGACGTTAGCGGCGTCGGCGATTTTATCCACGGTGTATGTCACTGGTACCGGAGTTGCTGATGTGGTTACCGGGGGCGGCGCGACCGGCGCGGCCACCGGCTCCGGCGTCGACGACGGCTTTCCGAACACCGCGCCCAGAATGAAGAGAACCGCGAAGGTGCTGAGCACGACCGTCAGCCAGGTCGGGAATTTCAGCTTGGGGCGCGCCGGCGGCGCGGGCGTGGAGTGCATTCGGAAATCCTCTTCCTGAGGCGGGTGCCGAATAGAGTTCGCAAAAGCGGCGGTCAGTGTTACGTGCCAGGGCTTCCCGGACAGGAAAGAGTGAAGGAGAAGTCACGGATAAGTCACAAAGCCAGCGTTTCCCGCGGAGAGTGTGACGGTTTGCCGCGGTCCGGCGATGGCTATGGGGACTGTCCAGGAGAAAGCGCATCCACGATGTCCGAGCTGATCGAACGACTTTCCCTGTCCCCGACCGGGAAGGTGCCCGCGAGCGACACGGAATTCACCGCGATCGACGTGAAGACGACCGGACTGCACGCCGGTCGCGTCCTGGAGGTCGCCGCGATCCGGTTCCGCGGGGACGGGACGTTCCTCGGCGAGTTCGCGACGGTCGTCGCCGCGGACGCGAACCGGCGCAATCCGCACCGCATCACCGCGGCCGAACTGGCCGGTGCACCAGCTTTCGGCGACATCCTCAGCCAGTTGTTCGATCTGTGCCGAGGCGCGGTTGTCGTGGTCCACGACCTATCCTCGGCGGAGGGGCTCCTCGCCGAGATCCGCCAGCTAGGCGTCCGGCTGCCGCCGCTGCCGGGCATCTCGCTCAAGGACACCGCGCAGGCGACGTTGCCGCTGCCCAACTGCCGGCTCGCCACCATCGCCCGCGCCTTCGGCATCGAGGACTTCCCCGGCTACCTCGCCGAACCGGCCGCTCGGGCGTGCGCGCAGGCGATGATCGCTCTCGTCGGCACGCACGGGTTGCGATTGGCGCAGCCAGTGCGTTTTCCGGAACTGCCGCGGTACGCGGCGGGGGCGGCACCTCTGCGCCGGTCGGTTGACGGTGCGGAGAAGGGCTGGATGGCCGAGGCGGTCGACCGGGTTTCCGAGGGAGACGGCGGACCCGTCGAGCAGGCTTACCTCGATTTGCTCGCCGAGGCGGTCGGCGACCAGTTCCTGACCGACGAGGAGGTCTCGGCGCTCGCTGGCCTCGCGGCTGAAGCTGGACTGCCCGCGGCGGAGGTCCGGCGGGTGCAGGCCGGTTTCGTCGCTGAGCTGCGCCGGGTCGCGGAGGCCGACGGGGTGGTGACCTCCGCCGAGTACCGCGAACTGCGTCAGGTCGCGGAGGCGCTCGGGGTGCTGGAAGTGGTGGTGGACCTCAGGGTCACCGCCACTGGGCACAAGCCGACGAGGGTCCTCGTGCTCGGTGCGACGGCGGATGCGGACCAGGTGCGGGCGCGGGTGCTGTCGGAGGGGTTCCAGCTGGCGAAGAACCTGACGGGCTCGGTCACGCACCTGGTGTACGACTCGGGGGTGCGCGAGTCCGAACCGCGGCTTTCCCGGGCGCTCGAACTCGGTGCGCACGTCGTGCGGCTGGACGAGGCTCCGGTGCGGTTGGGCTTCGAGAGCGCTCCTGTCCCGCCGCCGAGGCACCAGAAGGCACCGTCGGGCAGCGGCCGGCCGGTCGGGCGGGTGCTGATCGGAATCGGACTCGTCCTGATGGTCCTCACGGTCGCCGCGATGTTCGGCGGTGCCGGGCTGGGGCCGGGGATCGTGCTGGCTGTCCTCGCGGTCGGTGCGCTGATCGGCGGCTGGTATCTCGACGAGACGAAGCGGGTCGCGACTGGATCACCGGGCTAGCGGAGGGAACCTCTTCTCGTTTCGGTCCACCTTCGCGTTCGCCGCCTCCAGCAGGTCGATTCCCAGCACATCCGCCAGCCGGACCAGGTACAGCATCACGTCGGCGATTTCATCTTGGACGTTGAACTCCTGCGTCGGGTCCGCGCGCCAGTTCGCGGCTTCCTCCGGCGTCAGCCACTGGAACAGGGCGATCAGCTCGCCCACTTCGCCGGACAGGGCCATCGTCAGGTTTTTCGGGGTGTGGAACGGTTCCCAGTCCCGGGCGGCGGCGAAGTCGCGGAGGCGCTGGGTGAGGTCGTCTAAGGTCACTGGACCTGACTATCACGCACGGTGCTCACCTGGGGTGTCCGGGTTGGGCCGAAAAGAGTACGCCGTTGGCCCACACGCCGGTTACGGGCGATACGGCAGACTGTTCGCGTGAGCGTCCCCGACCCGGTCGAGTACACCGCCAAAATCGGTGCGGTTCTCGATACTGTGCGGCGGCTGCTCGACTCCGGCAGCCGCGCTGATCTCGCGCCGCTCGCCCGGCGGGCGGTGGACGACATCGTGGGCATGCTCGAACAGCACAGCGACCTCGCCGCCGACCTTGAGGAGCGGCTTGACCAGGCGGTCGCGTTGTACGCGCGGGCTTGTGCGGCTCGGCCGCCGGAGCCGGGGCAGCTCGCGGACTGGGTGCTGGAGGCGGCGTTCAGCGGGCGGGCGGTCGCGGTGGCTGATTTCGCGGCGGCGCTCGGGGAATCCGGACTCGCGCGGATGAAGTCCATTGTGGACGAAGTACTGCGCGGGAAATCCGAAAAGCTCGAGATCGCGCAGCGGCTGCAGGAGGAAATCGCCGAGGCCAGCGGGGACGTGGACGGGCTGGTCGCCATTCTCGCGGCCAAGCCGCCGCGGGTGGACGTCAGTCTCAAGATTGTCCGGGTGTTGCGGTCGGCTGGGCGGCACGGCGAGGCGATCGCGTATGCGGCGCGGGTGTTGACTCCGCAGCGGGTGGAGAAGCCGCAGGAGAAGCTTCGGCGGGTGGAGAAGCCGCAGCGGAAAGAAGCACCGCCGCAGACAGAGACACCGCAAGAAGACTCGATCCCGGAGTATCGCGAGCGGATCGAGCAGTTGATCGCGCAGAAAGAAGCGGGCGCGTACCGGGAAGCGGCGCAGTGCCTCAAAAAACTGCGCACTCTGCACAAACAAGCGGGTACGGCGGAGGAGTTCACCGGCTACGTCGCCGAGCTGGTGAACGTCCACCGCCGCAAAACCCGGTTGCTCGCGGAGATCCGGTCGGCCCGGATCGCGCTTCCGAAGGGCTAGATCTCGGCCAAGGCGGCGCGGTAGGCGTCCAGGTCGTAATCCAGCTGGTCTTCTTCCTCGGTTTCGGTCAACTGTCCTTCGAGGACAGTCACCAAGCGGTCGAGGACGTCAGTGCGGGAAAGGTCCTGCTGCAGCAGGTTCTGCGCGGCGGTCCACACTTCGGCGGGCTCGTCGTCCCACAGCTGGTCCACAATGGACGTCTCGAGGGCGAGCCGGAGACCGTCGGCGCCGTCGAATTCTTCCGCGGCCAGCGACTCGTGGTACTCCGGGTGCGCCCCGATCACCAGCAGCCGGCGCTGTTCCGGGTCGCCCGGGTCCAGGTCGGTCAGCTCCTCGTCACCGATCACTGTGGACAGTTCGGGAACCGCGAAACGGCGGCGGGTCACCACGTCCAGGGCTTCCTCGGCGGATTCGGTGCCGTCGAGGTAATCGCTGAAGTCGTCTTCCTCCTCGTCGTCGTCCGAGAGGTACTCGCCGAGGTATTCGGTCACTTCTTCCAGCAACGCCGCGATCGCGACTTCGGGCAGTCCGGCGCGAGCGGCGGCCCAGCTTGCCCAGGACAGCACGACCGGCGCGACGGAGTCCTCGTCTTCCAGCTCGTATTCGCCGTCCAGCAAGGATTCGAGGAACCGCGCCAGCTTTTCCGGACCGACCCGCAGCGGGGTGGCCGGTTCGGTGCGACAGCCGTGGTCCACCAGCAGGTTGGCGATTTCGCGGGCGGCGTCGGCGTCCGGCAGGTTCGTGTCGGCGAGGAACTGGGTGACGGCTTCCTCGCGCTGCGCGGCGGTCCACTCGGCGACCGGCGGAACCGCGGAGGGCTCCGGCAGCGAACGCGCCCAGGTCAGCGCGATGGCGTGGAATCGCGTGTAGTCCTCGCCGACGTCCGGCTCGTCCTGCGCGTCGGTAGCGGCGATCCCGGAAACCAGCAGCCGATGCGCGTCGGCGGGCTCGATCTTTTCCAGTACGACCAGCTCGCCGTCTTCCTCGACCTGCGAGCGCATTTCGGCGAGCACCTCGTGCGGCTCCTCGATGACCACCAGGTCGCGCACCCGGCCGCCCTCGGTGAAGTCCAGCAGCGCGAGCAGGCCGAGCGTGTGGTCGCCTCGCGAGAACACGCACAGCAGCGACGATTCGTCGCCGTAAACATCCCCGGTGCGCCAGCATTCGCCGACGCTGACCTGCCCGACCTCGGCGGCCCACTCCGGCTCCGGAATGCCCCGGCCGAGCACGACGCCCAGCGCCTCGGCCGCCGCCGAACGCTCCTCTTCGGACTCGGCCAGCACCTTCAGCGCGGCCAGCAGCGCCGCCGCGCCGGGCGTGATCTTGCGCTGTGCGAACGCGATCAGCTCAAGCCCGAGCTGGCTTTCCGGTTCGTCCTCCACGACGACGTCCCGCCACTGCCCGACGACCTCGGAACCGAGCAGGTCGATGTCGAACGGACCGGGCTCGGCCGCGACCGCGGAGAAGTCCCGCAGCACGTCCTTGAACAGACCGTTGACGCTGGGGGCGGTGGGTAGGGAACTCTTCTTGCGCGCGCGGCTCACCGGACTCATGCCGCACATCTTGCCTGGACCCGAAGCTCGGGCCTCAGCTGGTCGGCCCCGCCGTGCTGCGTGCCTTCAGCCGCCGTTCGCGCATCGCCTCGTCGAAGTCGACGACGAACGCCCCCGCGGCCATCGCGACCAGCAGCGTCAATCCCAATACCGCGCCGACCCAGGTCAGGACGATAGTCAACATCGTGGCCTCCTTCGCAGGTCAGGTGCGACATCCTGCTGACTTCAGGGTCGCTCGGGACCGGGGCCGCGGGTATCGGCCAAGTGGTTACGAAGACGCTGGCCGATCGGTCAATTATCCGACCTTTGTGCAGAACGAGACCGGTGAGACGCGTGTGGGTGAACTCAGAGCTTTCGCAGTCGAACACGGTTGATCGCGTGGTCGGCGTCCTTGCGGAGCACGAGCGTCGCGCGCGGCCGGGTCGGCTTGATGTTCTCCATCAGATTCGGCTCGTTGATGGTGCGCCAGAGGTGCCGCGCTTCTTCGCGGGCCTCGTCGTCGTCCAGGCCGGCGAAGTGGTGGAAGTGCGACGCGGGGTCGGCGAACGCGGTGTGCCGCAGCTTCAGGAACCGCTCGACATACCAATGCTCGATGTCGTCGATGTGCGCGTCGACGTAAATCGAGAAGTCGAACAAGTCCGAAACGGTCAGGCTCGGGCCGGGCTGCAGGACGTTCAATCCCTCGATGATGAGGATGTCCGGCCGTTCCACGACCTGCTCCTGGTCCGGGAGGATGTCGTAGGCCAGGTGCGAGTACACCGGCGCGGACACCCGCTCGGCCCCGGACTTCACCTCGGTGACGAACCGCAGCAGCGCGCGCCGGTCGTAGCTTTCCGGGAAACCCTTGCGGTGCATGATCCCGCGCCGGGTCAGCTCGTCGCGCGAGTAGAGGAACCCGTCGGTCGTCACGAGGTCGACGCGCGGGTGGTCGGGCCAGCGGGCGAGAAGCGTGCGCAGGATCCGGGCGGTGGTCGACTTGCCGACCGCGACACTGCCCGCGACGCCGATCACGAACGGGGCTTTGGTGTTGCGACAGTCCTCGCCGAGGAACGTGGTGGTGGCCTCGTACAGCTGTTGCCGGGCCTTCACCTGGAGGTTGATCAGCCGCGAAAGCGGCAGATACACGTCGGCGACCTCGGCGAGATCGATCTGCTCCCCGAGCCCGCGGAGCCGGACCAGCTCGTCCGCGGTCAGCGGCAGCGGAGTGGAGCTGCGCAGCTCCCGCCACTGTTCCCGATGCAGCTCTACATAAGGGCTGAGTTCACGGACCCGTGTGGGCATCGCACACTCCTCGGCCGTCGCCTGCGCTGGCTCCGTACTGGGCTACTTCCGTAACGCCGTATCAACGGTAGGGCTTACCGCGCGTGAACGCGCTGTGATGTGATGCACGCACCCCTGAGCAGGCGGGGATTCGATCACCGAAGGTGACCGTTGGCCCCGAAGACTTCCTGCCACGCCGCGGCTACCTGCCGGGCGCAGGCAGCCGGGGCCACGCCGCCGACGCCGGTGCCGAGACCGGGCATCGCGATCGTCCGGACCGCCGAGGCGACCGGGCCGGAATCCAGCTGTCCGCGCTGCCACTGCAGGAAGACCGCGCGCGCCGCGAGATACGGGTGGACGGTGTCGGCGGGCAGCCGTTCGCCGGGCTCGCGCATGGTCGGCGCGCTGATCAGCCACGCCGGTTCGGGCTCGCCGGTCGGCACGATCACCGACTCGCCGATCGGCAGCTCACCGCCGTAAGAGGCCAGTACCGCGCTGCGCACGCTCTGCTCGATGCCGGGGAACGCGCGGGAGTAGGCCGCGTCGATCCCGCCGCGCATCCAGCCGTAGGAGTTGGCCGGGCTGACCACCGCCTGCGCGGCGATGTCGAGCACCGAACCGCGGTGCACCCGGACGGAGCCGCCGAGGCCCGCCACGGCGGAGGTCCACGCCGCGGCCAACGGTTCATCGACGGCGCACAGCACCAATTCCGGCGTTCGGGGAGGATCCGGCGAAACGGCTTCCCCGTGCCCGGCGTGTGTGCCTGAGTCGGCGGTCACCGTTCCAGCATGGCAAAAAACGCCACCCGGCGTAACCGGTTTAGCCACCGGCTGTCCGAGTGAAAAGCGCCACGCGCGCGGTCGCTAGCCTGACTCTCGTGTTGCGGATCGCGTATTTCGGCCCTCAGGGCACGTTCACCGAGCAGGCCGCCCGCGCGCTCGCGCCGGGCGAGGACCTGACCCCCTACGAGACCGTCCGGCTGGCGCTGCAGGCCGTCCGCGACGGTGCCGCGGACGCCGCGTGCGTGCCCATCGAGAACTCCGTCGAGGGCGTCGTCCCCGCGACGCTCGACGGGCTCAGCGACGGGGACCCGCTCGTCGCCACGGCCGAGACGATCCTGCCCATCCACTTCAGCGTGCTCAAACGGCCGGGCAGCGGCGAAATCCGCACCGTCGCGAGCCATCCGCACGCGCTCGCCCAGGTGCGCGAGTGGCTGGAGGCGAACTTGCCGGACGCCACTCCGGTTGCCTCGTCGTCCACCGCGGCGGCTGCGGTCGGCGTGGTCGAGGGCGATTTCGACGCGGCGGTGTCCGCGCCGGTCGCGATCGAGCACTACCCGCTGGAGGAGCTGGCGACCGGCGTCGCCGACGTCCGCGACGCGCAGACCCGGTTTCTGATGGTGCGCCGTCCGGGCGAGTTGCCCGCGCCCACCGGAGCCGACCGCACGTCGATCGTCGCGGCCGCGGTCAACCGCACCGGGACGCTGTCCGACCTGCTGGTGGAGCTGGCCGGTCGCGGGATCAACCTGACCCGGATCGACGCCCGGCCGACGCGCAGCAACTTCGGCGAGTACCGGTTCTTCATCGACTTCGAGGGCCACGTCGCCGAACCGCGGATCATCGACGCGATGGCAGCCCTGCGCCGACGCTCTCACCTGCGCTTTCTCGGTTCGTACCCGCGGGCGGACGAGGTCGCCGCGACGATCGAGGAAGGCGCGGGGAACCAGGATTTCCTCGACGCGCAAGCGTGGGTCGACGCGGTTCTGAAGGGAAAAGGCGCATGAGCGCAGCTTGCAAGCGAATCATTGCTATTCATGTCGTCGGCTCCAGGATTGCCAGCGTGAAACTCGTCAAGGAGGCGACGGCATGAGGTTGCTGCTGGTCCGGCATGGACAGACGGAGGGGAACGTCCGCCGCGCGCTGGACACCGCGTTGCCTGGTCCGCCGCTCACCGAACTCGGCCGCGAGCAGGCCGCGGCGCTCGCCGCGACGCTGAAAGACGAGCCGATCGTGGCGGTGTACGCGTCGGAGGCGGTGCGCGCGCAGCAGACCGCGGCGCCGCTGGCCGAGGCGTTCGGGTTCGACGTGCAGGTGATCGAGGGCGTCAAGGAGGTCGACGCCGGTGACCTCGAGGGCAACACCGACCTGGACTCGATCGGCATCTACCTGCGCGTGGTGAAGGCGTGGACGGAAGGCGACCTGGAGGTCTCGATCCCCGGCGGCGAGACCGGCACACAGGTGCGCGACCGGATGGTCGGCGCGGCCGACGAGCTGCGGGCGAAGCACGAGGAAACGTCGCCGGACGGGGTGGTCGTGCTGGTCAGCCACGGCGGCGCGATCCGGCTCGCCGGGGAGTGGCTGGCCTCGAACGTGCCCGCCGAGCTGGCGAACGAGGCCCTGATCCCGAATACGAAGTTCGTCGAGCTGGAAGCCCGGGAACACGGATGGGAGTGCTTGCGGTGGGTGGACACCCGCCTTTCGTGAGCGGTTGATCACTCGTGCGGGGAAACGCTGAGTGAACCCGCGTCCGGTGGGGAACTCACCGGACGCGGAGCAACCCCGTCCGGACCTGGCACGTCCTCCGGAAGAGGTTCCACCCAGTTCGGCGTTCACCAGCACAGCGAGGCGAGTGAGATGGCAAACACGAAGAAACCGTGGTTTTCCCTGGTCTTCCTGTCCGCAGTGGGCGCGTCGGGGGCGCTGCTGCTTTCCGCGTGCGGTCAGGGCGCTCCCGCCGCGAGCGGCCCGGCGAGTTCGGACACCCCTTCGAACAGCCCGATGTCGTCGGCGTCGTCCGCCG
Source organism: Amycolatopsis sp. NPDC114484 (assembly GCF_055633755.1). Classification (NCBI taxonomy): domain Bacteria; kingdom Bacillati; phylum Actinomycetota; class Actinomycetes; order Pseudonocardiales; family Pseudonocardiaceae; genus Amycolatopsis; species Amycolatopsis sp. NPDC114484. The sequence continues at coordinate 738,731 of NZ_JBVKDQ010000001.1, forward strand.
CGTCGTCGGCCCCTTCTTCCTCGTCGTCCGCGCCCAGCGGCGGCTCGGCTCCGGCCGAGAAGCCGCCCGCTGACAACGGCCTGTGCAAGGCGGGCGACGTGTCCCTGTCGCTGGGCGGCGGCGACGCCGGCGCGGGTTCGGAGTACCGGCCGCTGCTGATCAAGAACACCAGCGGCAAGCCGTGCACCATCCAGGGCTTCCCTGGCGTGTCCTACGTCGGCGGCGAAAACGGGGCGCAGATCGGGCAACCCGCCGAGCGCGACGGCGCCAAGGGCGCGCCGGTGAAGCTGGCTCCCGGCCAGTCCGCCGCGGCGGACCTGCAGCTCGCGCAGGCGCTCAACTTCGACCCCGCCGTCTGCAAGCCGACTCCGGTCAAGGGCCTGCGCGTGTACCTGCCCCAGGAGACGGCGTCGAAGTTCGTGCCGCTCGAGGGCACCGGCTGCGCGGGCACGAAGATCCCGGGCAAGCAGCTCGGCGTGAAGACCGTGCACAAGGCCTGACGCACAAGGCCTGACGCACAAGGCCTGACGGGATCGCTCCGCGCGCGGGGTCAACCCCGCGCGCAGAGTTGTTCCGCCTGGACGACCGCGGCTTGCCCGTCGCGGTTGTCGAAGCGGCTGGTGAGCACCATCTTGTTCACCGCGTCGAGGCTTTTGGCCAGCGGCTGGTAGTTGCCGTCGAAGGTCGCCGCCGCCTTGGCCAGCTCCATCGCGCCGGTGACGCGGTGCACCGAATCGTCGGACATCCGGGTGAACTGCGCCGCGTCGACGCCGCCTGTGGTGTCCGGGATGTGCCCGGCGCGAGCGAACGCGGCACACGCGGCGGCGGCGTCGACATTCGCTCCGGCGCGCTGGCCGGACAGCCCCCACAGCAGCCCGAGCACGCAGCCGCCGAGCACGAACCCGGCGACGGCGGCGAGGACGAGCGGCCGGCGGGCGGCGGAAGGCGGCGGCTCGAGGTCGGTGTCGCGGTCGTCGTCCGGCAGCGGCGGAGTGTCGAGTGCAGTCATCGCATACCTCCGGCGGCCGGGGTGAGGTGTTATTTCAGCACCAAAACCGCGCCGGATCACTGCTGCGAACGGTCTCCGTCCCCGGTCGAGGCCGTTTTGTCATCGAGCGGGCGTCCGCGCAGCGCGAACAGTGCGTAAGCGGTCACGAACAGCAGCAGAACGCCGGAAGCGGTGAAGGTGTCGCCTGCCGAACCGAGCAGCTTCGTGAGCAATCCGCCGAGCAGCGCGCCGAGCGGGATCGCGCCCCAGACGACGGTGCGCCAGACCCCGAGCACGCGGCCGAGCAGTTCGCCCGGCACGAGAGTGTGGCGCGCGGTCGCGAGCACCACGTTCACCGCCACCACCGCCGCCGCGAAGACGCCGAACAGCACTGCGGACCCCACTGGCTGGCGCACCAGACCCATGCCGCCGAAGCCGAGCGCGCAGAACAACACCCCGCCGACCAGGACCGCCCGCCGTCCGATGTGCCGGGCCAGCCGCGGCGTCAGCCCGGCTCCGAGCAGGCCACCGGCACCGCCGACGAACGCGAAAGCGCCGAAGGTGGCGTCGGACAAATGCAGGTCTTCCAGCGCGTACAGCACCAGCTGCGCCTGGGCCAGCTCACTGAGCAGGCTGAGCAGACCGGCGATCGCGAGCAGTCGTAGCAGCAGCGAATGCCGCCGCAGCCACCGGAAGCCGTCCGCGAAATCCGCCCGGATACGCGACTTGGTCTCCTGCCGCGGCCGGTAGCTGCCCGCCATGCCCAGCAGCACCGCGGCACCGGCCGCGAACCCGACCGACGAGAGCAGGAACGGGAAGACCGCGAACATCGCGAAGGTGGCGCTGCCGACCGGGCCGCCGAGGAACGTCTGGCCGACGATCTCGCACGCCTGCAGCTTGCTGTTGGCGCTCTCCAGCCGGTCCGCCTCGACCAGCGCGGGCGGCAGCACGTTCGCCGCGCTCTCCGCGACCGTCTCCGCGATGCCCACGAGCAGCGACGCGACGTAGATCGTCCAGATCTCCACCGAACCGAACGCGAGCAGCGCGGTGACCCCGGCGACCACCAGCGCCCGCACCGCGTTCGCGGCGATCATCGCCTTCCTGCGGTCGATCCGGTCGACGAGCGTGCCCGCCGGGACGGCGAACAGCAGCCACGGCAGGAACTGCACCGCCGACAGCGCGGCGATCTCGACCGGATCGCGGGTCAACGTGGTGGCCAGCAGCGGAAAAGCGACCTTGGCGATGCCGTCGGCGAGGTTCGACGTGCCGCTCGAAGCGAGCAGCCAGCGCAGCCGGCCGTCCGTCTCCCGATCCGACACGAACCACCTCACGAGAAAAGGAAACTGCCTGATCAGGGCAGTCTAAAGAGGTCAGCCGCGTTACGTGACGCATTGGTGACCTTCAGTGGTTTCCGTGGTGGCGACGCGAAGATGATCGGGGAAGGGCGGAGAGGCGGCGGGATTCCGCCGGAATCAGCCCCAGCCGAGTTCGTGCAGCCGCTCGTCGTCGATGCCGAAATGATGGCCGAGTTCGTGCATGACGGTGATCAGCACTTCCTCGACGACGTCGTCCTCGGTGTCGCAGATGTCGAGGATCGGCTCGCGGTAGATCGAGATCCGGTCCGGCAGCGCACCGCTGTAGTGGCTGGTGCGCTCGGTGAGCGCGATGCCGTGGTAGAGGCCGAGGATGTCCGGTGCTTCCTCGTTGAACTCCTCGACCAGCACCACGACGTTGTCCATCGCCGCGGCGAACTCGGCGGGCACCTGGTCGAGCGCGTCGGCCACGAGTTCCTCGAACCGGGCCTGGCTCATCTCGACCGGCACGGCTAGTTGCCTCCGCCGGAACTGGGCGGCGGGCTCTGCTGCTGGCTGGACGACCCGGACGATCCGCTCTTCACGCTGCCGGTGACCGCCTGGAACCCGCTGCCGTCCTGCAGCGTGGCCGCGACCTTGCAGTTGACCTTGGTGGACCCGGCGTCCCAGCTCTCCTGCTCGCGCGAGTCCCAGCCCAGCGTGAGCTTCTTCGAGGACAGGTCGGCGCTGCCGGTGTAGTCCTTCGCGGCCTTGTTGCACTCGGTGTCGAGCCAGGACTTCTGGTCGTCGAGCTTCGGGTAGCCGTCCTTGAAGTGCGAGGCGAGGTCGAGGGTCGCGATCATTTCGTAGGAGTGCGGCTTGCCGCAGTCGACCGGGTCGCCGACGCCCTTGCCGACCAGCGCGAGGCAGGTGCCCGGGGCCCACACCATCGACTGGTCCTGGGTCTTCGCCGCGCCGGTGGTGGGCTGCAGGCCGCCGCCCGGACCGGCGAACTGCAGGCCGCAGCGCAGCTGGCGGTCGCCGCCGGACCACTGCGCCGACGTGGGCCGCAGCAGGTTGGTGGTGAGCTTGCCGTACGGGTCGAGCGGATGGCCGAGGTAGGGCCGCACGTCGCTGTTGCACTGCTGCTGCGCGATGTCCTGCCACTGGTCGAGGCTCGGGAACGGAGCCTGCTGCGGGAACTTCGCGCCGATGTCGACCACGGTGGTGACCTCGAACAGGTGCGGCTGCGCGCACGGCACCTGGTGCGCGTCCGAGGCGTCCTTGGCGTTCCAGGTCAGACAGGTGCCCGGCGGAGAGTGGAACGCCTGCTGGGCGGCCTCGGTGAGCTTGCCCTCGCCGCCGCCCGCGCCGCCGGCGAGCGTGTCGGTCCAGGAGAAGGCGACGCTCAAGGCCAGCGCGATGACCGCGCCGAAGAACACCCCGGCCATCACCACGCGGGTGGTCAGGGTCTGCATACGCGAAGGGAACCGCTCCGAGCGTTGAGACATCGATACCCATGATGCCCGCGCCGCATGAACCGCGCGTGTGCTGGGTCGATTAGGGTGGAACCGGGGTTTGCAGTGCTGGGGGATTACGGAGCGCACATGACGCAGGACGACAACAGCGGCGTGCAGCCGCCCGAGGAGCCGACGAAGCCGGGTTCGATGCGTTTCCAGGACGCGAACACGCAACCGCGGCAGCCCTCGGTGGCCGAACAACGGGCCCGCAAACAGGCCATCGCCGACCAGGAACGCGAACGGCAGGAAGCCCTCGCGGCGCAGGTGACGGCCGATGCGAAGGCATCCACGAAACGCAAGATCCTGATCGGCAGCGGGGTCACCGTCGGTCTCGTCGGGCTGGTCGCGACGTTCTACACGATCGCGAAGCCCGCCGAGGTCACCGCGGTCTGCACCGACAACAACGGGGTCATCCAGGACGACAAGTACTGCGACGAGAGCTACGCGGTCGCCAACCACGGGCACTACAGCGGCGGGTTCTGGTTCATCCCGATTCCCGGCGGCGGCGGGTACACCCAGTACCGCTACAACTACGGCGGCAGCGGCGGCATCGGGCAGCACGTCTCCGGCGGCAGCTTCACCGCGCCGTCGGGCAACACCAACGTTTCGACCAAGTCGGGCTCCAGCGTCCAGCGCGGCGGGTTCGGCATCAGCGGCAAGAGCGGCACCTCCGGAGGCACCGGCGGGACCGGCAAGAGCGGAGGCTCGTAGGTGTATCGGGACCGGCGGGAACCGCGCCGCGACTGGCAGCGGATCGTCGAAGAGCAGGGCCTGGTCTACGGCACCCCGGCGCGCGACGGCACCGGCAAACCGCGACCGTACTGGGACGAATCGGTGCACTACGTCTTCGACATGGACGAGGTGCTCTCGCTCGAGGCGGATGTCGAGTTGCTGCATTCGATGTGCCTGGAGGCCGTCGACAACGTCGTGACCACCGAGCAGTACCACCGCTTCGGCATCCCGGAGTGGGTGTGGCCGCACATCGCGGAGTCGTGGAAGCGCCAGGACCCGCACGTCTACGGCCGCTTCGACCTGCGCTACGACGGCAAATCGCCGGCCAAGCTGCTGGAGTACAACGCGGACACGCCGACCACGCTGCTGGAGGCGTCGCTGCTGCAGTGGCACTGGAAGACCGACGTCTTCCCGGAAGACGACCAGTGGAACTCCATCCACGAGAAGCTGGTGGAGCGCTGGGCGGAGCTCGGCGGCAAGCTGCCGTCGAACGAACTGCACTTCACCTGGTCCGCGGCCGATCCGAGCGGCGAAGACCACGTGACCACGGCGTATCTGCAGGAGACCGCGGCCGAGGCCGGGCTCGACACGGTCGGGCTCGCGATCGAGGAGATCGGCTGGGACCCGGTGCTCAAGCGGTTCGTCGACCTCGCCGAGGCGCAGATGTCCACGGTGGTGAAGCTGTACCCGTGGGAATGGGTGGTCGACGAGGAGTTCGGCAAGTTCGCGGTGGAGACCATGCCGCGCACGCTGTGGGTCGAACCGCTGTGGAAGATGCTGCTGTCGAACAAGACGCTGCTCGCGGTGCTGTGGGAGAACTACCCCGGGCATCCGAACCTGCTGCCCGCGTTCGCTGACGACCCCGGCCTGCTCACCGAGTACGTGCGCAAGCCGAAGCTCGGCCGCGAGGGCGCGAACGTGCAGATCGTGGCCACTGGGTACGAGACGCAGACGGACGGCGTCTACGGCGCGGAAGGCTACGTCTACCAGGCGTTCGATCCGCTGCCGGAGTTCGACGGCTACCGGCCCGCGCTCGGCGCGTGGATCGTCGGCGATCAGTCGGCGGGGCTGGGCATCCGCGAGACCAGCGGTTTGGTCACCGACGACGGCGCGGCGTTTGTGCCGCACCGGATCCCGGAGTCGTGATACAACCCTGGATGTCCGATTCAACCGGTGCGAATTGGCCATCCAGGGAGACCCCGTGACCACGACGCTCGCGCTGCCCGCAACGTTCGGCTCCGACCTCGTGCGCGGTATCGGCGCGATCCTGCTGTACGGCATCGTCGGCCTGCTGCTGATGTTCGCCGGCTTCTACGCGATCGACTTCACCACGCCGGGCAAGCTGTCGAAGCTGGTCACCCGCGGGCTGCCGAACGCGGTGATCGTGACCGCGTCCGGGCTGCTGTCGATGGCGTTCATCGTGGTCGTGGCGATCTACAGCTCCGCGAGCGATCTGACCGCCGGGCTGATCACGTCGCTGGTCTACGGCCTGATCGGGGTCGTCGTCCAGGTGCTGGCGGTGCGGCTGCTGGAGTGGGCGACCCGGATCGACGTCGGGTCCACGATCCAGAGCGAGAAGTTCGCTCCGGCGAGCATCGTCGTCGCGGCGGCGCACCTCGGGCTCGGACTGGTCGTCGCGGTGGCGATTTCGTAGCGTTCGCGCACTGCCGCGCGGTCCCGTTCCCACTAACGTGGGAACCGTGCGACTCCTCAGGACGCCGGAAGACCGGTTTGCGGACCTGCCCGATTTCGCCTTCGAACCTCAGTACACCGACCTGTCCGACCCGGACGGCGGGCTGATCAGAGTCGGCTACGTCGAGGCCGGGCCCGCGGACGGGCCGCCGGTTCTGCTGCTCCACGGGGAGCCGAGCTGGTCGTTCCTCTACCGGAAGATGCTTCCGGTGCTCGCCGACGCCGGGCTGCGCGCGATCGCGCCGGACCTGGTCGGGTTCGGCCGGTCGGACAAGCCCGCGGAGATCGTCGACCACAGTTACGCGCGGCACGTGGAGTGGATGCGCCGGTTCTCGTTCGACGTGCTGGGGCTGAACGACGTCACGGTCGTGGGGCAGGACTGGGGCGGGCTGATCGGGCTGCGGCTGGTGGCCGAGAACCCGGGGCGGTTCGCCGGGGTGGTCGCGGCCAATACCGGCTTGCCGACCGGGGAGGTGGACATGCCTCCGGTGTGGCACAAGTTCCGGGAGGCGGTGGAGGGCGCGCAGATCCTGGACGTCGGGCGGTGTGTGCAGGCTGGGTGTCGGACGCCGCTGGCGGAGGAGATCCGGGCGGCTTATGACGCGCCGTTCCCGAATGAGATGTACAAGGCTGGTCCGCGGGCTATGCCTGGGCTGGTTCCTACGCGGCCGGATGATCCGGCTTCGGAGGCCAATCGGGCGGCTTGGGCGGTGTTGAGCGAGCTGGATGTGCCGTTCCTGTGCGCGTTTTCGGATGGGGATCCGATTACCGGGGCGATGGGGCCGATTTTGCGGCGGTCCATGCGCGGGGCTGCTGGTCTGGACCATCCGACGATTGCCGGGGCTGGGCATTTCTTGCAGGAGGACGCGGGGGAGACGCTCGCCGAGCACGTGGCTCGCTTCGTCCGGCGCTGACTCACTGCCGTGCGGGCGGAGTTCCCGCACGGCAGTCGCGGGGGTCAGTTCAAGTAGGCCGCGGCCAGCCGTGGCAGCCTGCGCCGCATCTCGTCGGCGTCCTCGTAATCGAACTCCCAGTCGGGGTCGAGCGGCGGGTACCGGATGGTGAACGAGTCGGCGGGGAGCTCCTCTCCGGTCGCGTCGATGTGCGCGCTCGACGCGATGCCCAGGGTGGCCTCGCACTCCAGTTCTTCGCCGTCCACGGCGGCCTCGCGCGCCGCGGGCAGCTCGGCCAGCTCGTCCGGGGCGGCCACGATCCGCTCGAAGACCTCCCGGCCTTGCAGGACCAGCCAGCCGCGGAAGTAGTCGAAGCCGTCGTCGGAGCAGCCGCCGTTGGCCAGGTAGGCGGCTGCCCACAGCGGGCCGCGGCAGGAGTCGGCCAGCAGGTCCCAGACGATCTGCTGGGCGGCCACGATCTCCTCCCGCGGACGCGTGGCGAGCAGGGCGCAGGCTTGTTCGGCTACTTCGTAGCCGTCCTCCGGTGCGGAGGCCTGGCGGCGTGCCTCGTCGATCAGGGCCCAGAACTGTTCGGTGTTCACGAGCACGGATCTTCGCACCGGGGTACGACAAAATCGCCGGAGCGAACGGTCAGGAGAGCGTGGCCAGGGCGTCGAGCAGGATCTGCAGACCCTCGGCAGCTTCGGCCTCGGTGAGTGTCATCGGCGGGCCGATGCGAAGGACGTTTTTGTGCAGCCCGCCTTTTCCGATGAGCAGGCCGCGGTTTTTGGTTTCTTCCAGCATTTGTTTGGCGGCGGCGGTATTCGGCGTTGCGGTGCCGGGTTCGACGAGTTCGACGCCGATCATCAAGCCCTTGCCGCGTACCTCGCCGACGAAGGGGCTGTTCGCCGCGCGCAGGCCGCGCATCAGCTGGTCGCCTCGGGCTTTGCAGTTCGCCTGCAGGTCGTGGGAGTCGATGTAGTCCAGGACGGCCAGCGCGCCCTGCATGGACACCGGATTGCCGCCGAAGGTGGAGAACGACTCGGCCTTGAAGCAATCCAGGACGTCGCCCCGGGCGACCACGCCCCCTACCGCCAGGCCGTTTCCCAGTCCCTTGGCGAAGGTCATCATGTCCGGGACGACGTCGTGGGCCTGGATGCCCCAGTAGTGGTCGCCGGTGCGGCCCCAGCCGGTCTGGACCTCGTCGGAGACGAACAGGATGCCGTGTTCGTCCAGGACCTCCTTCATCGCCTTGAACAGGCCGTCCGGCGGGGAGCTGAAGCCGCCGACGCCCTGGATCGGCTCCGCGATCAGGCAGGCCACGTCGCCCGCGGTGGCGGTTTCCAGCAGTTCCACCAGATCGGCGACGCAGGCGTCGATGTAGGCCGCGTCGGGCAGGTCCCGGAAGGGGCTGCGGTAGCGGTAGCCACCGTGGACGTAGTTGACCTTGATCGGGCTCAGCGACGACGCGGACCAGCCGCGGTTGCCGGTGATCGCGACCGTTCCGAACGACCGGCCGTGGTAGGAGTTCCGCATCGCCAGCACCTGGTTGCTGCGGCGGTACTGGGTGGCGAGCATCAGCGCGGTGTCGTTGGCCTCGCTGCCGGAGTTGGTGAAGAACACCTTGGCGTCCGGGATGCCGGAGCGCCGCGCGATCCGCTCGGCCAGCTCCACCTGCGAGCGGATCAGGTACAGCGTCGAGGTGTGCAGGACGCCGGTGTCCAGCTGCTTGCGGACCGCGTCGCTGATCTCGGAGATGTCGTAACCCATGGCGTTGGTGAGCACGCCGGCGAAGAAGTCGAGGTAGGTGCGGCCGGTGGAATCGGTGAGCCGGCGATCCCGCGCGTGCACGATTTCGATCGGCTCGTCGTACAGCAGGGACATCCAGGACGGGAGCACCGCGCGGTGGCGCGAGAGCAGGTCGTCGGTCATGTGAGTTCCCTCCGCTCCGGGTTCTAGCGAGTATGGGGAGCGCGGGAAACGGGCGACAACGATCAGACTGTCGGGTTGTCTTCGGAGCGCCGCACAGTGTGTACGGGAAACCGCGTCGAAGTCGTGGCTGGCCTGCGACTACCCTTCTGTGCGTGATTGACCCCAGGACTCTGCGCGAAGACCCGGAAGCCGTGCGCGCGTCGCAGCGTGCCCGTGGCGAGGACGAGGGAGTGGTCGACAAACTGCTCGACCTCGATCAGCGCCGCCGCTCTGCGATCGCCACCGCCGACAAGCTGCGGGCCGAGCAGAAGTCCGTGTCCAAGCAGGTGCCGAAGGCCTCCGCCGAGGAGCGCCCGGAGCTGCTCGCCCGTGCCAAGGACCTGTCGGCGCAGGTCAAGGCCGCTGAGGTCGAGCAGAACGAGGCCTCGGAGGAGTTCGACAAGCTGTTCCGCGTCCTGCCGAACCTGGTGCACCCGGACGCGCCGATCGGCGGCGAGGACGACTTCGCGGTGCTGAAGACCGTCGGTGAGGTGCCGTCGTTCGACTTCACCCCGCGCGATCACCTCGACCTGATGGAAGGCCTCGGCGCGCTCGACATGGAGCGCGGCGCGAAGGTGTCGGGCTCGCGGTTCTACTTCCTGTCCGGCGTCGGCGCGCAGCTGCAGCTCGCGCTGCTGAACATGGCCGTGGCGCGCTCGATGGCGAACGGCTTCACGCCGATGATCACGCCGTCGCTGGTCCGCCCGGAGATCATGGCCGGCACCGGCTTCCTCGGCGCGCACTCGTCGGAGGTGTACCGGCTGCGCGACGACGACCTGTACCTCGTGGGCACGTCGGAGGTCCCGCTCGCGGGCTACCACTCGGACGAGATCCTCGACCTCGGCGCCGGTCCGCGCCGCTACGCCGGCTGGTCGTCCTGCTACCGCCGCGAGGCCGGGTCGTACGGCAAGGACACCCGCGGCATCATCCGCGTGCACCAGTTCGACAAGGTCGAGATGTTCGTCTTCGCCAAGCCGGAGGACGCCGAGTCCGAGCACGAGCGGCTGCTGGGCTGGGAAGAGGACATGCTCGCCGCGATCGAGGTCCCGTACCGGGTCATCGACACCGCGACCGGCGACCTCGGCACGTCCGCCTACCGCAAGTACGACTGCGAGGCGTGGGTCCCGACGCAGGAGACCTACCGCGAGCTGACGTCGACGTCCAACTGCACCACGTTCCAGGCCCGCCGGCTGTCGGTCCGCTACCGCGACGACAACGGCAAACCGCAGACGGCCGCCACGCTGAACGGCACGCTGGCGACCACGCGCTGGATCGTCGCGATCGTGGAGAACCACCAGCAGCCCGACGGTTCGGTCCGGGTGCCGGTGGCGCTGCGTCCGTTCCTGGGCGGGCTTGAGGTGCTGGAGCCGGTCAAGCGCTGAGCTTCGCGAAGGCGCCACAGTGGACTATGCGCTGGCTTTCGCGGTGCTCGCGACCGCCGCCGCCATGGTGGTCGTGGTGGCGTCCGCGCTCGCCGGGTTGTTCCTCCCCGTTCCGCAGGTGCGGAACCGCACTGGTCAGTAGGGTGCGATGCGGGTGCGGAGGAGGAAACAGCCGATGAGGTTCAAAGGTGCGGCGGTCGCGATGGCGGCGGCCGCGATGCTGCTCGCCGGGTGCACGCAGCAGGTGAGCGGCGTGGCTTCGCCGGTGCCGGGGCAGGGGCCGGTCACGCCGGTTGTCGATCCCTGCGCGCTGCTCGACGCGAAGCAGCTCGCCGGGCTTGGCTACAAACCGCAGGGCAGGTCGGTTAAGGCCAGCAAGGCACAGCGCGCGCCCGCGATGTGCTTGTGGACCGCGACGGACACCGAGCACACGGTGGTCATGTCCGTCGGCTGGTCGGTGGACCTGAGCCTCGACGACTACCTCCAGGGCGCCATCAAGAAGGCCGACCCGGTGCAGCTCGGCGGGTTCCCGTGGACGCGTTACGCCGGGTTCATGGGCGGCAGCTGCGATCTGTACACGACGCTCGGGCCCAAGTCGTTCGCCTTCGTGAGCGTGTCCTATCCGGACGACGCGCAGGCGTGCGAGCGCGCGAAGAAGGTCGTCCCGCAGGCGGCCGCGCATCTGCCGGGCGGGCAGCCCGCGCCGCCGATCACGCCGAGCACCCCGCCGGAGGGCACTGCGCCGACCGGGCCGCTCGCGTCGGTCAACCCGTGTCAGCTGCTGAAGCCGGAGCAGGCGCAGCAGCTGAAGATGGTGCCGAACGGCGAACTGGACAGCTCCAAGGTCATCTCGCCGAACGTGACCTACTGCCTGTGGAAAGACACCGACGGCGACGGCGGGCAGAAGCCGTTCGAGGTCTGGGTCGGCCCGGACGTGCCGCTGAAACGCTGGCCCGGCATGGAGGTCGCGCCGACCGAGCAGATCGACGCGAACGGCCGGAAGTGGTCGCTGTTCCCGAACTTCAACGATTCCGGCGGCGTGATCTGCGCGGCCGGGCTCTCGGTTTCGGACACCGCCTCGATCCAGATCGTCAGCGGGCAGCTGTCGGACAAGACCAAGGCGTGCGACGTGATCAAGGCCGGAATCCCCATGGTGTCGGGGAATCTGCCTGGCTGAACCGTCTACATCGGACGGCTCAGTCGGTCACCTGGTCGGCGATGTACTTGGCGATCTCCAGCGCGCTCGTCGCCGCCGGGCTCGGCGCGTTGAGCACGTGCACCTGGTCCTTTGTGGACTCGATGAGGAAGTCGTCCACCAGGGAACCGTCCGGGCGCAGCGCCTGCGCCCGGACACCGGAGCCGTGGCGCACGATGTCGTCCTCGGTGACCGCGGGCACGAGCTGCGCGAGGCTGGCGGCGAAGCGCTTCTTCGAGAACGACCGCAGCACCTCCTCGAGCCCGGTCGGGTACGCGTACTTGCGTGCGAGCTTCCAGGAACCGGGGAAGCGGGCGACGTCGGCGAGGTCCTTCGCCGACACGTCCGCCCAGCGGTAACCCTCGCGGCGCAGCGCGAGCACGGCGTTCGGACCCGCGTGGACACTGCCGTCCAGCATGCGGGTCAGGTGCACGCCCAGGAACGGCAGCGTCGGGTCCGGCACCGGATAGATCAGGCCGCGCACGAGGTGGCGGCGCTCCGGCTTCAGCTCGTAGTACTCGCCGCGGAACGGCACGATGCGCGCGCTCGGCTTGATGCCGGCCATTTCGGCGACGCGGTCCGCGTGCAGGCCGGCACAGTTGACCAGCGCGTCCGCGTGCAGCACCTCAGAACCGGTGGCCACCTCGACGCCGCCGCCGCGAGCCGGGCGGATGCCCAGCGCGGGCGTGTTCAGCCGCAGGTCCGCGTCGGCCTCGTCGAGCAGCCGCACGAGCGCCGCGCACACCGCCGGGAAGTCGATGATCCCGGTCGACTCGACGCGCAGCGCGGCGACGCAGGCCACCTCCGGCTCGTACTCGCGGGCCTCCGCGGGGGTGATCCGCTTGGCGGGCACGCCGTTGGCCTCGGCCCGCTCGGCGAGCGTGTCCAGCGCGGGGATCTCCTCCTCCCGCGTGGCCACCACGAGCTTGCCGCACACCTGCACGGGCACCCCGTACTGCCGGGCGAAATCCACAATGGACCGGTTGCCGCCGACCGACATCCGCGCCTTGAACGAGCCCGGCTTGTAGTAGAGCCCGGCGTGCACGACATTGGAGTTGTGCCCGGTCTGGTGCGCAGCCCAGCGAGCTTCCTTTTCGAGCACCGTCACGTCCTGACCGCGCTGGGACAGCTCCCACGCGACCGACAGCCCGACGATTCCCCCACCGATCACCACGACGTTCCGCACGGCAGGGAAGGCTACGCGCTTCGGTACGGCGCTGCGTACCCCCCGACGGCGTGGTACCCGTTCACTGAACCGGGGACAATCCGGCCAACGCGAGCCGTTGATGCGGTTCGAGCTGCTTACCGGCGGTGTAAGCGGCGGTGAACCCAGCGGAACCGAGAGCCTTCTCCGCGGCTGCGGTGACCTGCGCGACATCGTGCTGGCCGGGCACGGCGGCCCCGCGCACCGCGGCCGCCGCGCCGAGCAGGGCGGCGGCGTCGGCGAACCGGCCCTCCTCGGCGAAGACCCCGGCGACGCCCTCGAACGCGATGGCCAGTGACCCGTGGTCATGCCAGCGATGCGCGGTCTCGACTCCCACCCGCATCCGGCGGTGAGCGTCTTCCGGGCGGTGCTCGGCGACGTCGACCCAGCCGAGCGCGATCGACGCGACTGCCCGCACCATGGCGGCCGAGAACGAGTCCGCCGCGCATTCGGCAAGCGCTTGCTCGGCGAGAGCCCGCGCGCCGGCCAGATCGCCGGAGCGGCGGGCGAGATTGGACAGTCCGACGTGACCGCTGCCTCGCGTCTCGGGCATCCCGGTGCGGTGGGCCAGTTCGACGGTTCGCTCGTAGTCGGCCTTCGCGCCGTCGAGATCGCCGCGCAACGCCCGACTGTCTCCGCGACGGCACAGCAGGTCCGCGTAGTCGTCGGTCGCGCCGAGCGTCTGCATGAGCGACAGGGATTCGGTCATCGCGGCGAGCGCTTCTTCGTGACGGCCGAGCAAAACCAGCACCTGCGACAGGTGGTCGAGCGCCATCGACAGCCCCCAGCGTTCGCCGAGCGCCCGGTAACGCGCTTCACCCTCTCGCAGGCCGCGCTCGGCTTCGCCGAGTTCCCCGGCGAGCACCGAGCGCAGGCCGTCGCCCATCGGCACGAGTGCGGTGAGCCACGGGTCGGGGTGGTTTTGGAGCCCGGACAGCCGCAGCCGCGCGTCGTCGTCCTCCGGCGGTCCGAGCACGACGCCGGACAGCATGAGCATCATCGGATGCTCCGGGGTCCAGGAACTGTCCACTAGGTACTGCTCCACATAGGACCGATAGCTCGCCGTCTCGGCCGCTTCGGGGGCGCCGGCCATCGCGGTCAGCAGGCACATGAGGAATTGCTCGCGATGTCCTTCCGGCGGCTCCGCTTGGCAGTGGCGCACGATTTCCATCGACAGCGCCGCGCCTTCGTAACGTCGTCCGCGCAGCCACCAATACATCGACAGCGCGGCGGCGATCCGCAGGGCGGTCGACGGATCCGCTGCGGCCGACCAGCGGAGCGCGGCCACGATGTTGTCGTACTCAGCGTCGATTTTCCGCAGCCAGTCCAGCTGTTCCGCGGTACGCAGCTTCGGGTCGGCTTCCTCGGCGAGACGCAGGAATGCCTGTGCGTGCGCGTGCCGGAAGCGTTCGGTCTCGCCTGCGGCGTCGAGCTTTTCCGCGCAGAACGCGCGGATTGTTTCCAGCATTCGGTAGCGCCCGCTCGAAGGTTCCACGAGCGACTTGTCGGCGAGTTCGGTGAGCAGGTCGACGGGGACGTCGCACACCTGCTCGGCATACGCGAGCGTCGCGCCGCCAGTGAAAACGGTCAGCCGGCGGGCGAGGCGGCGTTCGTCGTCATCGAGGAGGTCCCAGCTCCATTCGACGACGCCGCGGAGCGACCGATGCCGCTCATCAGCGGTACGGCTGCCGCGGGCGAGGAGCTGGAAGCGGTCATCAAGCCGCGCGGCGATGTCGGAGACGGGAAGCGTGCGCACCCGCGCGGCGGCCAGTTCCAGCGCGAGGGGAAGACCGTCGAGTGCGGTGCAGATTCGCACGACGTCGGCCGCGGTTTCGTCGGTCAGGCGGAATGCGGGGTCGCTCGCCCGAGCGCGGTCGAGGAACAGCCGAACCGCGGGATAGGTCTCGGCGGCTGGATCGCCGGGCGGGGGAACGGCCAGGCGGGGGATCGGTGCGAGCTGTTCGCCGGTGATGCCAAGCGGTTCCCGGCTCGTCGCGAGGACGCGCAGCCCGGGGCAGGCGGGCAGCAGCTGCGCGACCAACCGCGCTGCGGCGGCGATGACGTGTTCGCAGTTGTCCAGCACCAGCAAGGTCGCCTGGTCGCGCAGGGCCGAGACGAGGCGGTCGACCGGATCCTGGCGACCGCGGGCCCCCTCGCGCAGACCGAGCGCGGTGAGGACGGCCTGCGGAACGTCGTCGGCGACGTGCGGGGCCAGCTCCACGAAGACGCACGGTCCCGCGTCCGCCGCGGCTTCGATGGCCAGCCGGGTCTTCCCGGTCCCGCCCGGACCGAGCAGCGTGACGAGCCGAGCCCGCCGCAGGAGATCGGCGACCTGCTTCAGTTCGCTGTCCCGCCCGACGAAGCTGGTGAGCTGTGCGGGCAACGGTGTCGCGGCGTTCGCGGACTCGCCGCGCAGAGCGGCCAGATGCGCCGCGGTGAGGTCTGGACCAGGGTCCGCGCCCAGCTCGTCGGCGAGCGTGCGGCGGGCGTCCTCGAAGGCGGCCAGCGCCTCGGCGGTCCGGCCGGCCGCGTGCAGCGCCCGCACCAGCTGGGCCCGCGACCGTTCGCGCAGGGGGTTTTCGGCGACGGCGGTGCGCAGCTCGTCGAGGACGTCGGCGGCGCGGCCGAGCGAGATCTCCGCGTCGACCCGGTCGGCCGCCGCCTCAGCGCGCAGCTCGCTCAACCGGGTGGTTCGCACCTCCGAGACCGGCACGGCAGGGACGTCGGCGAACGCCGGTCCGCGCCACAACGCCAGCGCCTCGCCGAGCAGATCGCTGGCCCGCGTCGGGTCCCCCGCGGCCAGTTCGCGACGGCCTTCGCCAGCCAGCCGTTCGAAGCGATGAGCGTCCACTTCGTCCGGTTCGATCCGGAGGCGGTACCCCGCCGAGGTGAGTTCGATCGGCAGTTTCAGCGCGCTGCGCAGCCGCGAGACCTGCGATTGGAGCGCGTTGGCCGCGCCGTCGGGCGGTTCCTCGCCGTAGAGCCCGTCGATGAGCCGCTCGGCGGACACGAACCGCCCGGCGTCCGCCGCGAGCAAGGCGAGCAGCGCCCGGCCTCGCGGGCCGCCCACGGCGACCGTCCCGCCCGCGCCGTCCCACGCGACGACGGCCCCCAGTACCCCGATCCGCATCCCGCGAGCCTATGCCCGGATCGGGTGTTTACCCGTGGGTTCTGTCCCCGAAACAGGCGTCGAGCGCGACTTCTATACACTTTGGCGCGACCCCGCGCAATGCGGGACACCCCGATGCACAGGAGATCTACAGTGGGCGAACCCGTCCTGCTCGGGAAGCCGACCGTCGGCGACGAAGAGCTCGCAGCCGTCGCCGAAGTGTTCCGTTCCGGCTGGCTGGCCGGCGCGGGCCCGGCGTGCCGTCGCTTCGAGGAGCGGTTCGCGCAGCTGACCGGCACCGCGCACGCTCTGACCACCAGCAACTGCGGCTCCGCCCTGTTCCTGGGCCTGAAGGTGCTCGGCGTCCAGCCCGGCGACGAGGTGATCGTCGGGGACTACACCTTCCCGGCGACCGGCCACGCCGTGCTGCAGGCCGGCGCGAAGCCGGTCTTCGCCGACATCCGCCCGGACATCTTCAGTGCCGACCCGGCCTCGATCGAAGCGCTCATCACGCCGCGCACGGTCGGCATCCTCGCCGTGGACGTCGCGGGCCAGCCCGGCGACTTCGACGAGTACCGCGCGATCGCCGACAAGCACGGCCTGTGGCTGTTCGAGGACGCCGCCTGCTCCGCGGGCGCGACCTACCGCAACCGCCCGGCCGGCAGCCTCGCCGACCTGGCCGCGTTCTCCTTCCACGGCCGCAAGGGCATCACCGCGGGCGAGGGCGGCGCGCTGGTCTCGAACCGCGAGGACCTGATCGCGCACGCGCGCAAGATCCACACCTACGGCATCGAGCCGGCGTTCACCCGCGAGGGTTCGCAGGAGCTGCCGATCCCGACGTTCCACGAGCTCGGC
Source organism: Amycolatopsis sp. NPDC114484 (assembly GCF_055633755.1). Lineage (NCBI taxonomy): Bacteria > Bacillati > Actinomycetota > Actinomycetes > Pseudonocardiales > Pseudonocardiaceae > Amycolatopsis > Amycolatopsis sp. NPDC114484. The sequence goes on from NZ_JBVKDQ010000001.1 coordinate 755,564, forward strand.
TGGAACTTCCGGCTGTCGGACATCCAGGCCGCGATCATGGGCGTGCAGCTCGACCGGCTGCCCGACCTGCTCTCCGCCCGCCGCTCGGTGGCCAAGCGCTACCACGAGGCGTTCGAGGACGTCGAGGCGCTGACTGTGCCCGTCGAGGCTCCCGACCGCGAACACCCGTGGCAGGCATACTTGATGACGGTGGCCCCGGAGATCAGCCGCGACGCGCTGGCTCTGCGGATCCGCGAGCAGGGCGTGCAGTGCAACTTCGGCACCTACGCCTCCCACTTGCAGCCGGTGTACGGCGAGCAGCAGCCGCTGCCCGTCTCCGCCGACGCTTTCCGCCGCCAGCTGGCGATCCCGATGCACGCGGAGCTGACCGACGGCGAAGTCGAGCGCGTGGTCACCACCGTGCGCGAAGCCGTGTCCGCTCTTTCCTGACCCGCCGACCTTCCTGAGGAGAACCCATGTCCGACAAGAAAGTTTTCTTCACCGGTGCCGGCGGTTTCATCGCCTCGCACGTGATCCCGATCCTGCTGGAGAAGGACTACTCGATCCGGATCTTCGACAACATGACCCGCGGCGACCGTGACCGCGTCAACGAGTTCGTCGCCACCGGCAAGGTCGAACTGGTCGAGAAGGACGTGCGCTACGGCGTCGGCGTCCGCGAGGCCATCCGCGGCTGCACGCACGCGATCCACTTCGCCACCGTGTCGATCAACAAGTCGGTCGCGGACCCGGGCGAGTCGATCGACATCAACATGGTCGGCAACAACAACGTCTTCTCGGCCGCGGCCGACGAGGGCGTCGAGCGCCTGGTGTTCGCCTCCACCGCCTCGGTGTACGGCGAGCCGGAGCGGCTGCCGATGCACGAGGACGACAAGCTGAACCCGCTCACCCCGTACTGCATCTCCAAGCGCGCGGGCGAGGACATGCTGGGCTTCTACGAGCGCACCAAGGGCCTCTCCTGGAACGCGCTGCGCTTCTTCAACGTGTACGGCCCTGGCCAGAAGATCGAGGCGTACTACACCTCGGTCATCAACCACTTCATCCAGCGCCTGCGCGCCGGCCAGCCGCCGATCATCGACGGCGCCGGCGACCAGTCGATGGACTTCGTGCACGTGACCGACCTCGCCAAGGGCGTCGTCGCCGCGCTGGAGTCGGAGCAGTCGAACATGCCGATCAACATCGGCACCGGCATCGACACCTCGATCGCCACGCTGGCGAAGATCCTGATCGAGGCCGTCGGCGTCGACGTCGAGCCGGTCTTCAACAAGCGCGACGTCCTCGTCTCCCGCCGCGCCGCGGACATCACCCGCGCCCGCGAGGTGCTCGGCTGGGAGCCGACCATCACCGTCGAAGAGGGCATGCGCGCCTTGGTGCGGGACTCCGAGTGAGTACTTCCGTCGGCGCGTCTTCCGAGGGGAATGCGTAATGAACACTGCGGGCCCGGCAGAAGGAAAGCCCATGCGGATCGTGGTGGTGAACAACTTCTTCCCGCCGCGAGTGGGCGGAAGCGCGCACATGTCGGCCTCGCTGGCCGCCGAGTACGCGGCCGCCGGGAACGAGGTGCTGGCGATCACCGCTGCCTACGGTGACGCGCCGGCGGAAGAGGAGCGCGACGGATACCGCGTCGTGCGCCTGCCCGCGGTGAAAATGCCGCAGCTCGGCCTGTCGATCGACTTCGACATGACGTTCGCGTCGATGCGGCCGGGCAACTGGCGGCGGCTGTGGAAGCTGCTGAACGAGTTCAAACCGGACGCGGTGCACCTGCACGGACAGTTCTTCGACCTGTCCTGGATGGTCGGCATCTACGCGCGCCGGCACAAGCTGCCCGTTCTGCTGACCATCCACACGCTGCTGATCAGCGAGAACAAGATGTACGGCCGGGTGTTCCGCGCGCTCGACGCGATGCTGGTCAACCCGGTGCTGAAGTACCTGCGCCCGCGCTACATCATCCTCGACAAGCAGGGCGTGGACTACTGCGTCCAGCGCTACGGCACGAGCGACGACAACTCCGAGTACTTCCCGATCGCGGTGGACACCGGGCATTTCGCGAAGCCGGTGACCAAGGACGTGCGCGCGGAACTGGAAATCGGGGACGCGCCGCTGATCGTGTCGCTCGGGCACGTGATCCCGCTGCGCGACCGGCTGCCGCTGATCGAGGCGCTGCCCGCGATCCTGGAGCGGCACCCCGGGCTGCGCGTGGTGGTCGTCGGCCGGGTGTATCACGACGCTTTCCAGCAGCGGGCCAAGGAACTGGGCGTTTCCGACGCGCTGATCGTCACCGGTGCGGTGCCGAAGGCGGACGTGCCGGCGTACTTCGCGGCCGCGGACATCGTCACGCACGACCTCAACGGCGGCTGCGGCACCGCGTCGCTGGAGGCGATGCTGTCCGGCACCGCGACCATCGCGTCGGTCACCGAGGACAACTACCCCGGCATCGAACTGCACAACGGCGAGAACATCCTGCTGGTGCGCCCGAACGATTCCGAGGCGGTCGCGACCACCGTGCTGTCCCTTTTGGACGATCCGAAGGAACGCACACGGATCGCCGAACGGGAAGCCTCGATGGTCCGGGACAACTTCGGACTGGACGTAGTGGCCGAGGAACACCTGCGGGTGCTCACGAAACTGGTGGCGGACAACTGATGTTCTTCGACGACGAGCGCAGCAACCGGCTGCGCCCGATGATCCTGAACGACCTCGTCACGCAGTACATGAACGACGCCGAGCGGGCCAAGTTCTTCGGCCTGCCGGAATCGTGCCGCGTGCGGGAACGGGCCAAGATCGTCAGCCCGGACAACCTCACGATGGGCGAACACTGCTGGGTTGGCGAGGGCGCGGTCCTCGACGCGAGCGGCGGCTTGGAAATCGGCGAGCACACCAGCATCGGGCTGAACACGCTCGTGTTCACGCATTCGAGCTGGCTCGCGAACATGGCGCTGGAAAACCATTCCGGCAGCGATCTGATCGAACGCAAGCCGGTGAAAATCGGCAAAGGCTGCTTTATCGGCGGCCTCGTGGTGATCATGCCGGGCGTCACGATCGGTGACTTCGCGACGGTGCAGCCGAACTCGGTGGTAGCGAAGGACGTCCCGGCGCGCTCGCTGGTGGCGGGCAACCCGGCGCGCGTGTTCCAGCGCTACGAGGAGGAGTACATCGAGGCGGAGGTGAAGCGGGTCCGCGAGGAAAACGCCCGCCGCCGCGCGTTGTCGGACGACCCCTCCGGCTGGGGCTCCCCGTCGGGTGACTTCAGCGGGAAGTAATCCGGACACGGTACGTCACGCGCTGGCGGATGTTCCGGGTAACATAAGACACTACTCTTAGTCACTGTCGGTGAAGGAGAGTCGTGAGTGTCCTTGAATGGCCTCACCACCTCCTGGCCCTTGACGACTGGGCGGACCTTCCGGCGCACCCGGAGGTCCGAGTCGAGGTCGTCGAAGGGGTCCTGTCAGGGTCGCCGCGTCCGATGTGGTTCCACCAGCTGATCGTCAGCAGATTGCGTATCTGCTGACGATGCAGCTGCCGCCGGAGCTGGTGGCGGTCGGGGAATTCGAGACGGTGCTGGCCGACGTCCCGCCCACGGTGCGGGTGCCGGACGTGCTGATCGCGCCGTCGGACCTCATCGAAGCGAATATCCCGCGGATCGGGGCGAGCGACGTTTCCCTGGTGGTCGAAGTGCTTTCGCCTGCCACCAAGGAGGTCGACCAGGGTGCGAAGCTGTTTGAATATGCCGATGCGGGTATCGAGCATTACTGGATTGTCGATCTGGATTCGCCGATCAGCATGATCGCGTATCGGTTGATCGACGGTGCTTACGAGAATTTCGGCGAGTATTCCGGCGGAGTGGAGCTGGAGGTCGCGGGGGTTCCGGTGAAGTTCGATCTGAACTCGTTGATCGACCCGCGCGCCCAACGCTGACTCTCGCGTCGTGCTGGCTCTTGCTGATGGGGCGTTTCTTCTCGTCGAGCAGCTCTGCCCGGAGATAAGCGCCGGTGCCGAGGCGGAGCTGCTCCGGTGCGAGACCCCACTGACGATCCGTGTCCCCGATGTCGTGGTGACCTCCGCTGAGGGCGCGGAGGCCAACCCGGCGCGCATCGAAGCGGCCGACGCCGAATTGGTGATCGAGGTGCTTTCCCCGCGCGCCCAACGCTGACCCCAAGCACCTCCCCGAACACCATGCGTCGCATTGAGACCAGACTGACCAGCCATTACATCGACGCACGTCTCCCGCCCCCGTAACCTGGACAGCAGGACAACCGGGAAACAGGGGTGAGACGGTGCGCGGGGACGACGAGTTCGCCGACTTCGTGCGGTCCTGTTCCGCCCGCCTCACCCACGCGGCCTACCTGCTCACCGGCGATCGCCATCAGGCCGAGGACGCCGCGCAGACCGCCTTCACCCGCACCTATGCCGCCTGGCCCCGGGTGCGGCGGAAGAATCCCTACTCCTACGCCCGCCGCGTGCTGGCCAATCACGTCATCGACATCTGGCGCCGGCCGATCCGCGAATACGCCACCGAGGAGATGCCGGAACCGGCGAAGGTGCCGGACATCTCGCATGCCGTCACTGATCGGGAATGGCTTTCCGACGCGTTGGCCCGGCTCACCGCTCGCGAACGCGCCGTAGTGGTTCTCCGGCATTTCTTCGATTTGCCGGAACATCAGGTGGCCGAGGAACTGGGCGTGTCCGTCGGCACGGTCAAGAGCACCAATTCGCGTGCGCTGGCGAAGTTGCGTGTCGACGGTGACGCGCTGGTCGGGGAGGTGAGCGCGTGACCGACGAACTCGACCGGTTGCGCGCCGCGCTTCAGGAAGCGCCCGCGGAATCCTTTGCTGAGCCCGATCTCGACCGGATTATCAAAGAAGGCGGCCGGATCCGGCGTCGGCGGCGGTTTCTGGCCTCGTCGGGCGCGGCGGTCGCGGTGGTCGCCGTGGTGTTCGGCGCGGCTTGGTTGCGTTCGCCGGGGAGTGCGCCGGAACAGGTGCACGCGGCGGCGTCACCAACGCCGATGGTGACGAGCGTGGCCTCATCGACACCGGTCCCGGCCCCGACCTCCGCGGAATCGCGCCCGCTCGGCGAGGTGATCTCCACCGGCACCTACACCGACGGCGCGGAACTTGTCTTCTACGCAACGGAAATCGACGACCCGGACAACCTGCCTGCTGTCCAATTCGGAGTGATGGCGAGCCTGTACGAGCCGAACGGAAACCTGCGTCCGCTCTACCTCGCCAACGAATCCGACGGCAAGGACCGCTCTTTCGGCTTCCACGCCACCTCGGGCGGCACGACCATCGCGGACATCTGGGTGCCGGTGTACGGCTATTTCAGCGGCCCCGCCGCCCGCATCGAGACCACAGTGGACGGTCGCACGATCCCGGCGCACACGGCGCGCTGGAGCGAGGATCCCGAGGTGGTCGTGTTCTGGTTCGACCAGGACGACGTGCCGTCCGCCGAGCGGGCGACCCCGCTGGTCGCCTACTCCGCGGACGGCAAACGCCTCACCAAATAAATCAGGCGGCCTCAGCCAGAACCTGCGCGACCACCTCGTGCGACGGCAGGATCAGCGCGCGCTCGACGTCCGCGTCGACCTTGCCCTCCAGCAGATCGACGAACTGGTCCAGCTGGGTCGCCAGCGGTTCGCGCGCGGTGATCAGTTCCGGGATCTCGATGACGGTCTGCTGCCGGTAGCCAAGACCGTCCTCGGTGACCGAATCGTGCGAGATGTGGCGGTAGATCGTCACGTCGCGGCGCAGCAGGTCGATCTCCACCATGCGGTCCAGTTCGGACACCATCAGCGACCGGACCTTGCGCTGCGCCAGCCTCGAAGCCGACACCGTGGCCAGGCCGGTGGGGAACGACAGCACCGTCTCGATGGTGTCCTCGGCCCCGGTGACCGACTGCGGGTGGAAGTAGCCCGCGCTGGAGGTGACCCGGCCCGGCGTCGCCCCGCCGAAGAACTGGATCGCCAGGTCGACGTCGTGCACCAGCAGGTCCCACGCGACACCGGTCTTGATCCGCGGCGCGTACGGGCCGTGCCGGCGCGCCATCAGGTGCACCGGTTCGTTCACCAGCGCCCGCGCGGTCATCACGGCCGGGTTGTAGCGCTCCAGGAGCCCGCACATCAGCGGGACGTCCTTTTCCGCCGACAGGGCAACGATTTCCTGCGAGAACTCGAGGCTGTTGCAGACCGGCTTCTCGACCAGCATCGGCTTGCCCTGGCCGAGAATCTCCTGTGCCAGCTCGTAATGCACCTCGGTGGCCGAGGCGAGCACCACCGCGTCCACATCGGACAGTGAGCCGATTTCCGGCGTCCACTGGGTTTCATAGCGGTCGGCGACCGCGCGGCCCGCTTCCTCGCGCGGGTCGATCACGCGGGCCAGGTCCACCCGGTCGTTCTGCGACAGGACGCGCGCGTGCAGCGAGCCCATGTTGCCGGTGCCGACAAGTGCGATGCGGTGCGTCATGCGCCGAGTACCTCGCGAACAGTCTCGATGATCTGGTCCAGCTCGGACTCGGTCAGATGCGGGTGCACCGGCAGCGAAAGCGCTTGCGCGGCAACGGCGCCGGCCGCCGGGAAGTCCTCGACCCGGGCGTCCGGGATCAGCGGGTGGCCGCGGTAGCAGTCGTAGTCGAAGACGATCTTCGGGTAGTAGATCCCGTTGCCGATGCCGCGTTCGGTCAGCGCGGCGGCGAACTCCTCGCGCGAGAGCATCGCGTGCGGGCCGACCAGCACGGTGTACTGGTGCCACACGTGTTCGCGGCCGGGCAGCACCTGCGGCACCTCGAGGCCCGGCGTGCCGGCGAGGCCCTCGGACAGCCGCTTCGCGTTGGCCTGGCGGGCCGCGGTGAGCTGGTCGAGCTTCTCCAGCTGCGGGATGCCGACGGCGGCGTGCAGGTCGGTCATCCGGTAGTTGTGGCCGGCCATCTCGTACTGGTAGCGGGCCTTCATGCCCTGGTTGCGCATCACGCGCAGCTTGTCGGCCAGCGCGTCGTCGTCCGTGGTGATCACGCCGCCCTCGGCGGTGGTCACGTTCTTCGTCGCGTACAGCGAGAAGCAGCCGATGCCGTACGAACCTGCCTTGCGGCCCTCGAACGAGGCGCCGACCGCCTGCGCGGAATCCTCGACCACGTGCAGCCCGTGCTCCGCGGCCAGCGGCGCGAGCTTGCCCATGTCGGCGGTCTGCCCGTACAGGTGCACCGGCATGAGCACCTTGGTGCGCGGGCCGACGGCGGCCGCGACGGCGTCCGGGTCGATCGCGAAGTCGTCGCGGCGGATGTCGGCGAACCGCACGGTCGCGCCTGCTTCCAGGATCGCGTTCAGCGTCGCGACGAAGGTGAACGGCGAGGTCACGACCTCGTCTCCGGGCCGCAGGTCGAGTGCCTGCAGGGACGCGACCAGTGCGGTCGTCCCGTTGTTCACGGCGATGGCGTGTTTCGTCCCGGAGACGTGCGCGAACGCGTCCTCGAAACGTTTGACCATCGGGCCCTGGGCGATAGCGCCGGATCGCAGCACTTCGACGACCAGGTCCTCCGCAGCACGGACGTCGACCACGGTAATGGGGATCATCTGCAGTCTCTCGCTCTCGGCGGGCACTTTCGGCGCGTCCGGTACAGTCTTGCCTCGGCATGGCACGAGCCCCGAGTTCGGTGCAGTCAGCACAGACGCGGGCGTCACGATACTCGCCGACCACAAGTGGGCTTCCGGCTACCGTCCCGGCTCCGGCGGGAACTGAACAGGTAAGGCTGAGAACACGCGAATGAGCAGCGCACGCATCCTCATCACCGGCGCCGGCGGATCTGCCGCCTACAACTTCCGGGACGCGCTCGCCGTCGCCGGGAACGACTACGAGGTCGTCGGCACCGACGTGAAGCCCTTCCACCTCGAACTTCTCGACGTCGAGGCCAAATACCTGGTCCCGCCGGTCAGCGATCCCGGCTACGCCGACGCGATCAACCGCGTCATCGAGGCCGAGCGCATCGATTTCGTGCACCCGCAGCCCGACGTCGAGGTCGGCTACCTCGCGGAGAACCGCGACAAGCTGAACGCGCCGACGTTCCTGCCGGACGCGCGCGCGATCGCGTTGTGCCACGACAAGATGGCGTTCAACGCGCACATGAAGGCGAACGGCGTCTCGGTGCCCGAAGCCATCAAGATCGACTCGCCGGACGACCTCAAGGGCGGGCTCGAGGAGCTGCTCAAGATCAACCCGCGGGTCTGGCTGCGCGCCATCCGCGGCGCCGGCTCCCGGGGCAGCCTCCCGATCAACTCCTTCTACCAGGGCGACGCCTGGATCGACTACTGGCGCGGCTTCCGCGGCCTCGACTACGGCGACTTCATGGCCAGCGAATACCTCCCGGGCGAGGAGTTCGCGTGGCAGAGCCTGTGGCACGAGGGCGAGCTGATCACCTCGCAGGCGCGCTCCCGCATCGAATACATCTTCGGCAACCTGACCCCGAGCGGGCAGAGCTCGTCGCCGTCGGTGGCCAAGACGGTCAACCGCGACGACGTGAACAAGATCGGCGAGGCCGCGGTGCGCGCGGTGTCGGACAAGCCGCACGGCGTGTTCTGCGTGGACATGAAGGAGAACGCCGCCGGGGTGCCGATGGTCACCGAGATCAACGTCGGCCGCTTCTTCACCACCAGCAACTTCTTCGCGCACGCCGGGCTGAACATGCCGGACATGTACGTCCAGCTCGGCCTCGGCAACGAACTGCCCGAGCGCCCCGAGGTCTACAACCCGCTGCCCGACGACCTGTACTGGGTCCGCATGATCGACATGGGCTACCGGCTGGTCAAGGAAGGCGAATGGGCGTCGAAGCGGATCTGACCGGGCGGAAGGTGCTGGCCTTCGACTTCGACGGCACGCTGTTCCGGCTGCCGGTCGACTTCGGGGGCCTGCGCGCCGAGCTGGGACTGTCCGCTGAGGACAAGCTCGGCGAGCTGTTCCAGCGCTGGCTCGACGAAGGCGACACCGCCCGGCTCGACGTGGTGACGCGGTTCGAACGCGCTTGCGTGGCGGACGGCGAATTCACCGACGGCGCCCGCGAAGTGCTGGCGGAGCTGGCTTCCGGCTACCGGCTCGCGGTGGTGACGAGGAACTCACGGCTGTGCGTCGAGGACGCGCTGGGCAACCTCGCTGGGGGCCTGCACGTCATAGGGCGGGAAGACGTCCGCCGGCTCAAGCCGGATCCCGAGGGCGTGACCGCGGTGCTGCGGCACTTCGGCGCGGCTCCGGAGGAAGCGGTGCTCGTCGGCGACACCTTCCACGACGTGGAGGCCGCGCACGCCGCGGGAGTGCTCAGCGTGGTCGTACGCAACGATTCGCTGAAGTTCCGTCCCGAGGGCGCGGACCATTACGTCGGGACGCTGCGTGAACTGCTGCCCGCACGCGCGGGCTGAAATCCCACGGTTGGTACCGTCGATAGTGGTCACCAGCCCCATTCGAGAAGGAAGTGCCGGGTAGACATGGCTGTGCAGGACAAGCTGAAGGAAGTCTTCATCGACGCTCTCCAGCTCGACGACGGGGTCGACGTCGAGAACCTGAAGTACCGCGACATCGAGGCGTGGGACTCGGTCGGCCACATGGCCTTGGTGGCGGCGATCGAGGACGAGTTCGAGATCGAGTTCGACACCGACCAGGTGATCGACATGAGCAGCTTCAAGGTGGCCGTGGACATGGTCAAGGAGCTGCAGGAGAAGGCGTGAGCACGTTCGCGGGGAAGGTCGCCCTGGTTACCGGTGGTACCAGGGGCATCGGCCTGGCCACCGTCCACGCGCTCGCCGAGGCCGGGGCCACCGTGGTGCTCACCGGCCGGGACGAGACCGCCGCCAAGGAGGCCGCCGCTTCGGTGGGGCCCTCGGTCAGCGGCCGCGCGCTCGACATCACCGACGCGAAGGCTGTCGCCGCCCTGGTCAAGGACGTGACCAAGGAGCACGGCCGGCTCGACATCGCGGTCGCCAACGCCGGGATCATGGAGGGCGGTCTGCTCGGCATGATCCGCCCGGACGACGTCGACCGGACGCTGTCCACGAACGTCGCCGGCACGCTGCACACCGTGCAGGCGGCCGCGCGGGCCATGATGCGCAAGAAGACCGGCGCGATCGTGGTGCTGGCCTCGGTGGTCGGCGAATACGGCAGCGCGGGCCAGACGGTCTACGCGGCCTCGAAGGCGGCGGTCGCGAACATCGCGCGCTCGGCGGCGAAGGAACTCGGCCGCTCCGGCATCCGGGTCAACGCGGTCGCCCCCGGCGTGATCGACACCGCCCTCACCGAAAGCCTGAGCGAGGACGCCCGCGCCTCGAACATCGCCAAGACCCCGCTCGGCCGTCTCGGCCAAGCCGCGGAGGTCGCGGCGGTGATCCGGTTCCTGGCGAGCGACGAGGCGTCGTTCGTGACCGGGCAGGTACTGGGGATCGACGGAGGCTTGGTGCTGTGACGCTGGTGGGTGCGGGTTCCCGGCTGGTCGACGTGGCCGGGGGCCGCACGCTGGACGACGCGGAACTGTCCGTCGAGCTGGACCGGAAGACCGACGAGTTGGCCAAACTGCCGACGGGCGTCGTCTTCGCGCGGATGTCGGTCGATCTCGACAGCGTGCTGACCTACCTGGGCGCGTTCGAGGGCGGCCGGGCGATCGCGCTGATCGACCCGGCTCTGGACCCCGACGTGCTGACCGGGCTGGTCGAGCGCTTCCGCCCGGCAGCCGTGCTCGCGGCGTCCGGCGACGCGCCGTCCGGCTACACCACCCGCGGCACCGACTGGGTGCGCGACTCCGCCGAGGGCGTCGAGCCGCACCCTGACCTGGCCGTACTGCTGCCGACCAGCGGATCCACCGGGAACCCGAAGCTCGTGCGGCTGTCTCGCGAAGGACTGCTGGCCAACGCCGACGCCATCGCGCAGGTGCTGGAGATCGACGCGGACGAGGTCGCGCCGACCTGTCTGCCGCTGCACTACAGCTACGGCCTTTCGGTGCTGAATTCGCACCTTTTACGCGGTGCGACTGTCGTTATCGAACCTTCTGGTGTTCTGGGTCGCGGATTCTGGGACGCGGTGAAGGAACACGGCGTGACTTCGCTGTCCGGCGTGCCCTATCACTACGAAATGCTGCGCCGGCTCAAGTTCGACCCGGCGAAGTATCCGACCCTGCGCACTCTCACCCAGGCCGGCGGGAAACTGCGGGACGAACTCGTCGCCGAATTCAACGACAAGATGCTCGCGGTCGGCGGCCGGATGTACGTCATGTACGGCCAGACCGAGGCGTCCCCGCGGATGACCACGGTGCCCGCGGAGCGGCTCGCGGACAAGATCGGCTCGGCCGGTCCGGCGCTGCCCGGCGGCTCGTTCGCCATTCGCCGCGACGATGGCGAGGAAACCACGCATCCCAAAATTGTCGGTGAGGTTCTTTACCGTGGGCCCAACGTGATGATGGGTTACGCCGAGGACGAAGCCGGGCTGGGCGCGGGCGACGAATACGGCGGCACGCTGGCCACCGGGGATCTCGGGTATCTCGACGACGAGGGATACCTGTACATCACCGGCAGGCTCAAGCGGATCGGCAAGGTGTTCGGCAACCGGGTCAGCCTGGACGACCTGGAACAGGCCGTGCGCACGGCCGCGGTGGGCATCGACGTCGTGGCCGCGGTGGCGGCGGGCGACAAGGTCGTGCTGTTCGCCGAATTGCCCGAGGGCGACGGCGCGAAGGCGATCTGCAAGGACGCGTCGCGGGCGCTGGCGGAGCGGTTGCACCTGCACGCCAGCGGGTTCGACGTGCGTCCGATCGACACGGTGCCGTTGCTGGCCAGCGGCAAGATCGACTACCGGTCGCTGGAAGGACGGGTATGAGTGTGTTCACGCGCTCGCAGGAGCAGCGGGAGGCGGCGCTGCTTCCCGAGCTCGCGGAGCTGACCGCGCACCACCGGGCGAACTCCGCCGGGTACGAGCGCGTCCTGTCCTCGCTCGGGTTCGCGCCGGACGCGTCGTTCGCCACGATCGCCGACCTGCCGTGGCTGCCGGTGCGGATGTTCAAGACGCACGATCTGAAGTCCATTCCGGACGCCGAGGTCTTCAAAACCCTCACGTCCTCGGGAACCACCGGGGCCGGTGCGTCGCGGATCTACCTGGACAAGGAAGCGGCGGCCGCGCAGACGAAGCAGCTCGGCGCCACCCTGCAGGAGGTGCTGGGCGGCGAGCGGCTGCCGATGCTGATGGTCGACACCATCGGCATCATCAAGAACCGCCGGTCGTTCTCCGCGCGCGGCGCCGGCGTGCTCGGCATGGCGAACTTCGGCCGCAAGCACACCTACGTGCTGGACGAGAACGACAAGCCGGACGTCGAGGCCGTGCGGAAGTTCCTCGCCGAGTACGGGGACCGGCCGTTCCTGATCTTCGGTTTCACCTTCATGGTGTGGCAGTACCTGTACGAGGTCGCCCGCGAGCACAAGCTCGACCTGTCGAACGGCATCCTCATCCACTCCGGCGGCTGGAAGAAGCTGGTCGACCGCGCGGTCGACAACAGCGAGTTCCGCCGCCGGTTCAAAGAGGACACCGGGCTGACCCGGATCCACAACTACTACGGGATGATCGAGCAGATCGGCACCGTGTTCCTCGAGGGTCCGTCCGGGAACTCCTTGTACTGCCCCGATTTCGCCGACGTCGTGATCCGCGACCCGGAGACCTGGGAAGAGCGGCCGGTCGGCAAGCCGGGCGTCATCGAGGTGGTGAGCACGCTGCCGCGGTCGTATCCGGGACACGTGCTGCTCACCGAGGATCTGGGCGTCTGCAACGGAATCGACGACGGCGACTGGCCGGGCAAGCACTTCTCGGTGCTGGGCAGGCTGCCGAAGGCCGAGGCCCGCGGGTGCTCGGACACGTTCAGCGGAGCGGATCAGGACCGTCTGCCGGAGGCAGTCCGTTGAGGGTGGCGGAGGGGAGGAAGGCGGAGGTGAGTGCTCTGGAACAGCGTTTTCCGCTCGGCGACTCGGTTTCGGTCGACGCGCTGCTGAACGAGCTGCGCGAGGAACCGTCCGGCGGACGGCTGACCGTCGGCGACCCGCGGGTGGTCGAGTTCGTCACCAAGTTCGCGCGGAAACTGCTCGCGCCCGCGCTGGCGCGCCGGTTCCCGGAGCTGGCCTCGCTGGGTTTCTTCCTGCGCAAGGGAGAACTCGCGAAGTCACTGTCCACTTTGGAAACCAACGGTGATTCGCTGCGATTCCCGCGCGGGCTCGTTTTCCACGTGCCGCCGGCCAATGTGGACACCATTTTCGTGTACTCCTGGGCGCTGTCGGCGTTGGCGGGCAACAGCAACGTCGTGCGCGTGTCCTCGCGCTCGGCCGGTGCGGCGGAAGCCGTGCTGGAAGCGTTGAACGCGGCGCTCGAAGACGTGTCGCCGGAAACCGCGGCCACCATCCGGGCCACCCAGCGCATGGTCACCTACGACCGCAGCGACGAGGTCAGCGGCGCGTTGTCGCTGGCCGCGGACCTGCGCGTGATCTGGGGCGGCGACGCTTCCGTGGCGGCGCTGCGAAAGTACCCGCTGGCCCCGCACGCTCGCGACCTGACTTTCCCGGACCGCTCGTCGTTCGCGATCGCGTCGGTGCGCGGCTGGCAGGAGGCCGCGCCGGAGCAGCGCAGGGCCGCCGCCGAGGGCTTCTACAACGACTCGTACTGGTTCGACCAGGCCGCCTGTTCGTCGCCGCGCGCGGTGTTCTGGGTCGGCGATTCGACGGGCGCGCAAGCCGCCGGACAGGAGTTCCGCGAGCTGCTCGCCCAGGTGCTGACAGCGAAACAGCACGTCACCGAGCCGGCCATGGCCGTGCAGAAGCGGGTGTCGGCGTACGGCGCGGCGGTCGACGGGCTGGTGTCGTCGATCCGCTTCGACGGCAACGCGCTGGCGACGCTCGAGTTGGCAGACGCCAAGGTGATGCCGCGCGAATGGCTGGGCGCGGGCACGTTCGCGAACGCCTCGGTGGCGTCGCTGGACGAGCTGGTGCCGATCGTGCGGCGCAAAGACCAAACGGTGAGCCAGTTCGGGTTCACCCGCGAGGAACTGACCGGATTCGTGACGGCGCTCGCCGGACGCGGGGTGGACCGGGTCGTGCCGTTCGGCTCGGCCCTCACGTTCGCCGGGGTCTGGGACGGCTACGATCTGCTGTCCGAGTTCAGCCGGCTGGTCACGGTGCAGGCCTGAGGAGCTGAGAGGCAGTGACGACCGTTCGTACGCAGAGCCCGGGGGACGACGCCCCGTCCACTGAGGACGCCCCGACCACCGGAAAAGCCCGCAAGTCCACCAAGGCGCGGGTGCTCGACGTCGTGCGCTGGGTCGCCATCCTCTTGGTGATCGGCTTCGCGGCGAAGAGCCTGGCGTCCAACTGGGACGAGTTCTGGCACACGTTGTCGGATGTCGCCTGGCAGTCGTCGGCGCTCAGCCTGGTGGCGCTGATGGTGGCGATCCTCGTGTCCGTGTGGGGCTGGCAGGTGCTGGTCGACCACCTCGGCGGCAAGCCGGTCGGCTACGCCCGAGGCGCGCAGATCTGCCTGGTCGGCTCGCTCGGCAAGTACGTGCCCGGTTCGGTGTGGGCGTACCTGCTGCAGATGGAACTGGGCCGCAAAGCGGGCCTGGCGCGAGCCCGGATCTTCACCGGCTCGCTGATCCAGCTCGGCCTCGGCGTGGTGTCCGCGCTGGTCGTGTCGCTGCTCGCGGCCCCGGCGCTGTTCAGCAACAGCCCGCGCGCGATGTGGCTGTTCGTGCTGATCCCGGTCGGTCTCGCACTGCTGCACCCGCGCATCCTGAGCTGGGGCACGTCGCTGGTCCTGAAGATCCTGCGCCGCCCGCCGCTGGCCGAACCGCTCGGCTGGGGCGTGGTGCTCAAGGCGTTCGGCGCGTCCATGGGCGCCTGGGTGTTCCAGGGCGTGCACCTGTGGCTGCTGGCGAACTCGGTCGGCGCACCCGGCTTCAACGGCCTGATCCTGTGCATCGGCGCGATGGCCGTCGCGATGACGGTCGGCACGTTCGCGTTCATCCTGCCCAGCGGCGTCGGCGTCCGCGAGGTCGCCCAGGTCGCGGTCCTCACGGCGAGCGGCCTGACGGTCGGACAGGCAACGGCGTTCGCGGTGGCTTCGCGGGTGATGTTCACGGTCGCGGACTTGCTGACGGCCGGGTTCGCGGCGCTGGCGGCGAAGCTGACGGCTCGACGGGAAGTGTCGGTGGACGCGGCCTGATACAGGCTTGAGAAAAGGGAGGCCGCCCGGGCGTATCGCTCGGGCGGCCTCTTTTTTGGCGGATTTTCAGCTCAGCTCACGGAACCAACCGGCACGAGTCCGGTGCCGTGGTCGCAGGATCGGGCTGTTCTTGCCGTCCCACTTCCACATCTTGAGGGAGCCGTTGCCGAAGGGGTCGTTCGCGCCGTTCGAACGGTGGATGTCCCAGATGACCGCGTCGTTCGGGCAGCTCACCGGGGTCGGGACGGTGTTTTGCCGGATCCAGCCAGCGAGGTCGTCGACGCGGGCTTCGGTGACCGCGAGGCAGCCGTGCTGCCACGAGCGGCTGTTCACGGCCACGACCTTGCCACCCACTGTGCGCAGCGCCGGGCCGAGACCGAGAACGACGCGCTGGACGGCCGGACGGGTACCCATTCGGTTGCGGTGCGGCCGAATCCGGCCAGGTGAAGGGTTTCTCCGCTCTTCGGGGCGTAGTGCTCACCGCGACCGGGGTGATTCCGGTGGCGGGCTTGTCGAGCTTCGCCAGCGCGACGTCGCGGTCGGTCCGGCTGACGACGCTGCCGGTCAGCGGGAAACGGCGCCAAAAAAGAACAGCGGCAGGATTTCGAAAAATCCTGCCGCTGGGAATCGAATGGGCTCAGCGATTCAGCTGGTAAATCACCGCGTCCTCATTGCGGTAGACCTCTTTCAGGAACGGAAGCCCGTCCAGTCCGATCAGGCCTTCATTCGCGTACGCGGGCTTCGGCGGCGCGGCCGGGCGGCCCAGGATCACCCAGTGGACGTTGAGCCGTTCCGCCGCGGCGCGGACCGCGGGGTTCGTTTCGTAGTCGCGGAAATGCGCGGCGAGCAGCACCGCGTCCGACGGCGGGCTGGAGCCGTCGTCGTGGGCGGCGACGGTCCGGACGCCGCTGAGCGCGTAAGTCCACGGCGTGCCGTCGTAGCGGTCGTTCATCGCCCACTGGCCGGGCTTCGCCAGCTTGCCCAGTTCCACCATCGCGCGTTCCTCGCCGGGCGTGATGTTCTGGTTGTGCGGGTCGGGGCTGTGGTAGCCGCCCGCGACCACGTCGCTGTTGGTCCGGGTGTAGAGGCCCTTCGTGACCCCGACGAAGGCGAGCAGCACTACCGCGGCGAGCGCGGCAGGCGGAACTCGCGAGGGCAGCCGTTCCTTCAGCCACTCGTGCAGCGCCGCGACGCCGTGGCCCGCGATGAACGACAGCGGCACGATCGCCATCGTGATGAACCGGTACGGGTCGTCCCACCACGGCCGCGACAGTGCCATGACCAGCGGTGAGTCCGACGACGCCACCGCCATGTAGAACAGGCCGGTGATCAGCGCGGTCAGCCCGATCCAGCGCAGGCCGCCGAGCCTCGAGAAGAAGATGAAACCGACGAGCAGCGCCGCCGACAGCCAGATCTGCGGATGCGGTTCGAAGTGCTGGAACCCGAGCAGCGCGCCGAGTGCGGTCGTCGCCCGCCATTCGCTGGGCCAGCCGAGATAGCCCCAGCTGCTCGCCTGCCCCAACGCGCCGAACAGCTGCATCGACGCCACGAGAACCGACACCACCGCGATCGGCAGCAGCGCCAGCAGGTCCTTGCCGATCGAGCGCCACCGTTCGATCCAGCGCTGCACCAGCAGCGGCCCGGCGAACAGGATCGCGCCGAACAACGCCGACGAGTGGACGCACAGCAGCCCGATCGCCCCGAGCATCAGCACGAAGCCGGTGTCCAGCGCGACCCGGTCGAGGTAGCGGCGCAGCACCACGGCGGCCAGCGGGGTGAGCGCGATGCCCAGCAGGAACGGGAACAGCGGCCCCCGGTTCATCGACTCGTACAGGCCCATCACCGGCGCGACCGAGGCGAGCGCGACCGCCCCGGCCAGCACGGCGCGGCCGCGGAACGCCCGCACCATCACCACGAGCGAGAGCGCCAGCAACCCCGGCAGCAGCGCGGTGTTCACATCGAGGGTCAGCGGGATCGAACCGCCGCTGAGCGTGTACTGCACGGAGGCGAGCAGATGGTAGGCGTTGGGGTAGAAGGGCGGTGAACCGTCGCCGTACCAGTTCAGCCGGCTCATACCGAAGAGGCTGCCGTCTCCGCTTTCGGCGATGTAGCGGATGCCGTTGGCCGCATACGGCGCGTCGCCGCCCTGTGCGATCGCGCCGAGGTGACCCATGCCGCGTACGGCGGTGTAGAACCCGATCGCGGTCGCGAGGACGACACACGCGCCGACTGCCCAGTTCGCCCGCGGTTCCCAGGCCCGGGGCTCCGGCTCGTGCGGCCACCGGCGCACGGTCAGCCGTCGGAGTCCGAACGCGACAGCCGCGAAGATCACCGTGGTCAATGCCAAGGTCCAGGCGTTGAAGGGCAGCCCGATCGCCGCCGTCCACGGACCCGCGAGGCCGGCGATGGCGTAGCTCAGCAGAGGCGTCAGGCCGGCCAGCAGCCAGCCGCGCAGACCAGCGGCGACACCGGTGATGAGCCCGGGGATTCCGAGCACGAGCAGGCAGCAGGCAATGCTGGCTGCCACGGACAGCAGAGTGGGTTCGCTCGGCACAGTCTTCCTCAGGTCACGGGACATCCGCCGGCCCCCGCAGTGGCGGATTGGAATCGAACCCCAGACTAGCGGGCACCCATATACACCCGAACGGCTGATGTCGGCGGAGCGCGGCCGCGCGCTTGACTGGAACTGGTGAGGAGCGGTCCGCCAGGAGTCGGCCGGACGGGTGAGGGGCGCGGGAGGCTGGGGGCGCGTGGTTTACGCGGTCGTGGGGGGATGGCTGGCGCTGGCCGCGCTGGTCGTCGCCGCTTGGCGGCGGATGGGGCAGGACCGGCGGTGGCGGGTCGCGGTTCTTCTTCTCGTTCTCGGGTTTTCGCTGTCGCATCAGCTGTTGTTCGCCACTGCCACCGAGGACGCGTACGTCAGTTTCCGGTACGCGCAGAACATCGCTGACGGCATTGGGCCCGTTTTCAACACCGGCGATCGCAGCGAGACATACGCGAATTTCCTCTGGCTCGTGGCGATCGCATTGCCGCGCGGGGCATTCGGTGCGGAAGTGCCGGCCGGAGCCGTCGTATTGAGTGGCGCGGCCGCGTTGGGCTGCGTGCTGATGGCGTATTTCCTCGCCAATCGCATTGCCGCGCTCGCGTTGCCGGAAGGAGTCGAGCCCTGGCGCGCGGTCGGGGTCGCGGCGGCGCTGCTGACCGCGGGGGCGAACGGGCTCGCGGTGTACGGGCTTTCGGGCACTGAGCTGCCGATGTTCGCGTTGCTTGTGCTCTGTGTCTCGTACGCGTTGGTGGTGGGCCGGCCGTTGGTTGCCGGGGTGCTCGTGGCCAGCGCGGTGATGACGCGGCCGGAAGGGCTCGTGCTGGCTGTCGTCGGCGCGGGGTGGCTCGTTTTCGCTGCGGCGCGCGGGCGGCACACCTGGTGGGCGCCGGTCGGTTTTGTGCTGGGCGCGCTGGTGTTCCTGGCTCCGTGGACGGCTTGGCGCGTCACCTACTACGACCGTTTCGTGCCCGATTCGAGCCTGCCGCCCGGCCCCGACTGGCCGTACCTGGGCGGCTTCGCCTTGGCGCACTTAGGTTTCCTCGTCCCGGCCGTGGTCGTGGCGGGATTGGTGGCGAACCGGGGACGCGCGGCGGGAGCCCGGCCTGCGTTGTGGTTGCTGCTGGCGCTCGCCGCCGGGCACGCCGCGTTCGTGGTGCTCTTCGAGGAGGATCCGGGACTTTCGTGGCGGCTGCTCGTGCCGGTACCGCCGTTGCTGGCGGTCGTCGCGGTGGCCGGATGCGGTGCCCTCACCCCGGTGCCGAGGCCGCGTGCGGTTTCCAGGGCGGTTCCGGCGGTCACCGCGGCGCTGACCGGGGTCGCGGTGGCGGTCTCCGTGTTCAGCCCCGAGGTGCTGGCGCGTGTCCAGGCCTGGAGCACGCAGGGTGCGCAGCTGGCCGAGGTCGGCGACTGGCTCGCCCGCTACCTGCCGCCGGGATCCGTCGTGAGCGCCGGGTCGCCGGGACTGCTCGCGAGCCGCGCCGGGTCGAAGGTGCTGGTGGTCGGGCTGGACGCGGAACGGTCGACGCTCGCCGTGCCCGGCCGTTCGGGGTACGCCAGTCGCCAGGATTGTGCCGATGACCTGCCCGCCTGGTACCGCGTCGCGACCTTCCGGCGCACCGGGACGCCGTTCTGGATCTCGGTCTACCCGCGCGCCGACGACGCGAGCCGGCTCGTCGACGAGCTCGATCGCGCCCCCGACTTCCACTACGTGTCCTGCCCCTGAAGTGTGGCGGAGCCGACCCGCGCGACTTACCGGCGGGAAACCTACGGTCCCGTAACCTGGGTCGCATGGCTGATCTCGTGTACCCGCCCGTCCTGGTTGCCGCGCGGCTGATGTTCCGGCTGCTCGACAACCGGCTCCGGGTGACCGGGGCCGAGCACGTGCCCGCCCGCGGCGGCGCGGTGCTCGCCTGCACGCACGTCAGCTACCTGGACTTCATCTACTGCGGCCTCGGCGCCCGTCCGGCGAAGCGGCTGGTGCGGTTCATGGCCAAGCAGGAGATCTTCAGCAACCCGGTCGCCGGTCCGCTGATGCGCGGCATGCACCACATCCCGGTGGACCGCGTCGCCGGGCAGGCGTCCTACGACGAGGCGGTGGCGCGGCTGCGCGCGGGCGAGGTCGTCGGCGTCTTCCCGGAGGCCACGATCAGCCGGTCGTTCACCGTGAAGGACATCAAGACCGGCGCGGTCCGGATGGCCGCCGAGGCGGGGGTCCCGGTGATCCCGATGGCGCTGTGGGGCACGCAGCGGCTGTGGACGAAGGGCCGTCCGAAGGACCTCACCCGCCGGCACGTGCCGATTTCGGTGGTGATCGGCGAGCCGATGCGCCCCGGCCCGGACGACTCGTGCGAAGCGCTGACGACGGACCTGCGCGCCCGGATGTCGGAGCTGCTGGAAAAGGCGCAGGCGGAGTACCCGGAGGCCCCGGAGAGCGACGCCGAACGCTGGTGGCTGCCCGCGCACCTCGGCGGCAGCGCACCGACGCCTGAGGAAGCCGCGGCGCTCGACCGCCGCTAGGAAGCGCTTAGAACCAGCGCTCCAGCACCTGCGCCACCCCGTCCTCCGCGGCCGGGCCGGTCACCTCGTCCGCCACCGCCAGCACCGTCGGGTGGCCGTTGGCCATCGCGACGCCGTGTCCGGCCCACTGCAGCATCTCGACGTCGTTGGGCATGTCGCCGAAGGCGATCACCGACGACTGGGGCACGTCGAAGCGTTCGGCGATGTCCGCGAGCCCGGTCGCCTTGGTCACGCCGTGCGCGGACAGTTCGATCAGCCCGCCCGAGGACGAGTACGTGACGTCCACCGCGCCGTCGAGCACCGCGCGCACCGCTTCGGCCATCTCCTCCGACGTCATCCCTCGGCGGCTGACCAGCAGCTTGATCGCGGTCTTCCCGAGCACCTCGGCGCGCGGCGCGATCCGGCTCTCCTCGTCGCCCCACGGGTTGTGGTACTCCGGCTCGATCACGAAATTGCGCAGTTCGTGATCGACCGAGCCGGTGCCGATCCGTTCCGCGGCCAGCCGGCAGCCGGGCAGCGCCTTGTCGAGCGCGGAGGCCAGGTCGTGCAGCAGCACCGGCTCGAGTTCGCCGTGCACCGCGACCACCGAATCGGCTCCGATGTCGAGCAGCACGGCGCCGTTGGCGCACACCGCGTACCCGGTCAGCCCGAGCGGCCCGGCGATCGGTGCGATCCAGCGCGGCGGGCGGCCGGTGCACAGCACGAACGGCACGTCGTCGGCCAGGACCCGCTGGACGACCGACACCGTGCGCGGCGTCACTTTTTCACTGGGGCCGAGCAGGGTGCCGTCGACATCGGACGCGATCAACCGGGGTTTCTCCACGCGTCCCATTCTCCCGGTCGCCGCCCGTTCGAGCGAATGTCAGTGCTGGACGTTACGGTCGGCCTCGTGCGAGCAGGCATCGTAATTCTCCCTGAAGACCGCTGGTGGGCGGCCGAACCGAAATGGCGCGCGGCCGAGGAGTACGGCTTCGACCACGCGTGGACCTACGACCATCTCGGCTGGCGATCGCTGGTCGACGGGCCGTGGTTCTCCGCGGTCCCCACCCTCACCGCGGCCGCCATGGTCACCTCCACGATCCGGCTGGGCACCTTCGTCGCCTCGCCGGTCGCGCGGCATCCCGTGCCGTTCGCGCGCGAGCTGATCACCCTGGACGACGTGTCCGACGGACGGTTCGTGCTTGGCGTCGGCGCGGGCGTGGACAGTTCGCGCTACGACGCACAGGTGCTCGCCGCGCCGGAGCTGACCGCGCGGCAGCGGGTCGACCGCTTCACCGAGTTCGTCGAGGCCCTCGACGGGCTGCTGATGACCGACAACTTCGACTTCTCCGGCGAGTACTACTCCGCGCGCGGTGCGCGGAATCTGCCCGGCACGGTGCAGCGCCCTCGGCTGCCGTTCCTGGTCGCGGCCAACGGCCCGCGCACCATGACGCTGGCCGCGCGGTTCGGCGCGGGCTGGGTCACCACCGGCCGCGGCGGGGACACCCTCGACGAGTGGTGGACCGGTATCGCGGAGCTGGTCCGCACGTTCGACCAGCGGCTCGAAGCGGCCGGTCGCGAGCCGGCGGGCATCCAGCGGTACCTGAGCCTCGACGCGGCGCCGGTGTTCTCGCTCAGCAGCGTCGCGGCGTTCCGCGAGGCCACCGAGCGGGCCCGTGAGCTGGGCTTCTCCGACGTCATCGCGCACTGGCCGCGTTCGAGCGGGCCGTACGAGGGCCACGAGTCGGTGCTGGAAAAGGTCGTCGAAGAAGTGCTTCCGGGCCTCAAGGCCGAGTGATGCCTCGTGACCGCGGCGGGGAGGCCGCGGTCACGAGTTTCACTTGATGATCGTGTAGATCTGCGCGCCGGGATTGTCGTACACGAGGCGCAGGAAGTCGCTGCCCCGGAGGTCGCGCAGCCCGGGGGAGAGCGGCGCGTCCTTGGCGATCGAGCCGCTGCCCACCAGCACGTGGTGCACCTTCAGCCGCTGCACCGCCTGGCGTACGCGCAGGTCGAGGTCGTAATCGCGGAAGTGCAGCGCCAGATATGCCGCGTCCGGCGAGATCGGGCCGCCGCCGTCGTAGTGGCCCGCCACTGGGTGCACACCGGTCAGCGCGTACATCCACGCGGTGCCGTCCAGCCGGTCGTTCAGCACCTTCTGGTCCGCCGGGATGCCCATCCGGCCGAGGAAGTCCATGGCCGCGATCTCGTCCGGGCTGACCGGCGGCGTGACCTCGCCCTCCGGCCCGTTGTAGTACAGGAACGACACCGCGGTGGCGTTCGCGGTGCGGTAGAAACCGCCGGTGAACACCGCGGTCAAGGCCACGACGACCGCCGCCGCCGCGACCCCGAGCCGCGACACCACCTTCGGCCGCGCCTTCGCCCAGCTGACCGAGCGGATCAGCTGCGCGATCCAGCGCTGCAGCTCCGCCATGCCGTGCCCGGCGAGCAGGCACAGCGGGATCGCGGCCAGCGCCATCAGCCGGAACCGGTCGTTCCACCACGGCCGCGACAGCGAGATCACCAGCGGCGACGCGCCGTAGGACGTGACCAGCACGAACAGGCCGGACAGCCCGATCGCGGACACCATCAGCCAGCGCAGCCTGCCGAGCGAGCGGAAGCTCAGCACGCCGACCAGGAGCAGCACGGTGAGCCAGAGCTGCGGTTTGTGCAGCACCTGCTGGAAGGTGGCGAGCATGTTCAGCGCGGACATGACCGGTAGGTCCGAGTTCCACGGCTGGTACGGGTACGCGCCGTTGGTGAAGCCGATCGCGCCCAGGATCTGCAAGGAGGCGAGCGCGAGCGCGATCACCATGACCGGCACTGTGCGCACGATGTCGCCGCCGATCACGCGCAGCCCGTTGCGCCCTTCGGGCACGCCGTCCACTTGAAGCCCGCGAAGCGACCGATACCAGCGCTGCAGCACTAGTGGCGCGGCGAAGAGCGTGCCGCCGAACAGTGCGCTCGAATGCGCAACTAGCAAGCCGTCCACGGTGAGCGCGAGCACTAGGCCGGTGTCGACGCCTGGGCGTACGAGGAAGCGCTGCAGCGAGACCACCATGAGCGGCGTCAGGACGACGCCCAGCGCGTACGGCAGCAGGCCGCTCGACACCGACTCGTACGCGCCCGTAGTGGCCGCGGCGGCGATGAGAGCCGCGCAGCCCGCGAAGACCGCACGGCCGCCCATCTGGCGGACCAGGGCGACCATCGACAGCGCGAAAATGCCCGCGACCGGCATGGTGACGGCGTTCAGCGTGACCGGGATGCTCGTCCCGGAGATCTGGTAAACCAGCGCGGCGACCAGGTGATAGCCGTTCGGGTAGAACGAACCGTCCGGGTACCAGTTGATCTTGCTCATGCCGATGAGCGAGCCGTCGCCGGTGTCGGCGATGTAGCGGATGCCGTTCGCGTGGTAGACGGTGTCCCAGCGCTGGAAGACCGCCGTCGTCCCGCCGCGCGCGGCCAGCACCACGGCGATCGACAGCGCGGTCGCCACCACCACGCACGCGGCGACCGACCAGTGCGCCCGCTTGCTCCAGACGACCGGGGGCTCCTCCGCGCCGGGTTTGATCCAGCCGCGCACGAGGCAGAGCCTGCGGATCCCCCACGCGATCCCCGCCAGCAGCAAAGTGCAGGCCGCGGCGGTGAGGACGTTGTAGGGGAGGCCGACAGCCGCCAGCCAGGGCCCGCCAAGGCCGGTGACGGCGTAGCTGAGCAGCGGCGCTAGTCCGGCCAGGGCCCAGCCGCGCACTCCCGCGGCCCTTCCGATGATGCCGCCCGGGACCACCAGCACGGCCAGGTAAGTGGCGACCGCGCCGAAATAAGTCCAGAAGGTGTCTGGTGCAGGCATGCTTCTCACTTGTGTAGTGCGGGTAAAACCCGGCGGGATGCCGAGGTCGGTTCGGGAGGCGGTCGCGCGACTGCGTACCCTGAGCGCCCGTGAGCGAGCACACGAACTCCGCCAAGATTACTGAAGACGACTTTCGCGGTTACGACCTCGTCGTCGTCGGGTCCGGTTTCTTCGGCCTGACCATCGCCGAACGGGCCGCGGCCGAGCTGGGCAAGAAGGTCCTGGTCCTCGAGCGCCGCCACCACCTCGGGGGCAACGCCTACTCCGAGGTCGAGCCCGAAACGGGCATCGAGGTGCACCGCTACGGCGCGCACCTGTTCCACACGTCCAACAAGCGGGTGTGGGACTACGTCAACCGCTTCACCGAGTTCACCGGGTACCAGCACCGGGTCTTCGCCCGGGTGAAGGACCAGGTCTACTCGTTCCCGATGAACCTCGGCCTGATCAACCAGTTCTTCGGCAAGTCGCACACGCCGGACGAGGCGCGCGAGCTGATCGCGAAGCAGGCCGCCGAGTTCCGGACCGAGGACGCGCAGAACCTCGAGGAGAAGGCGATCTCCCTGATCGGCCGTCCCCTCTACGAGGCGTTCATCCGCGGCTACACCGCGAAGCAGTGGGAGAACGACCCGAAGAACCTCGGCACGAACATCATCAACCGGCTGCCGGTCCGCTACACCTTCGACAACCGGTACTTCAACGACACCTACGAGGGTCTGCCGGTCAACGGCTACACCGCGTGGCTCGAGAAGATGGCCGAGCACGAGAACATCGAGATCCGGCTGAACGTCGACTACTTCGACGTCCGCGAGCACATCCCGGCGGGCATCCCGACCGTCTACACCGGGCCGCTGGACCGCTACTTCGACTACTCGGCGGGCCGGTTCACCTGGCGCACCGTCGACTTCGAGTCCGAGGTCGCCCAGACGGGGGACTTCCAGGGCACCTCGGTCGTCAACTACAACGACGAAGAGGTCCCCTACACCCGGATCATCGAGTTCCGCCACTTCCACCCGGAGCGGGACTACCCGAAGGACAAGACCGTCATCTTCCGCGAGTACTCCCGCTTCGCGAAGGAAGACGACGAGCCGTACTACCCGATCAACACCGCCGAGAACCGCGAGAAGCTGGAAAGCTACCGCGAGCTGGCGAAGAACGAGGCGCGCGAGAAGAACGTGCTGTTCGGCGGACGGCTGGGCACGTACAAGTACCTCGACATGCACATGGCGATCGGGTCGGCGCTTTCGGTGTTCGACAACAAGATCGCCCCGCACTTCACCGACGGTGCGCCGCTGGATGGGTCGATCGATGCTTGAGAAAGACACCCCGCGCGGTGAGGTGGCCGTGCTCTCCCGCACCCAGAAGGTGCTGAAGAAGCCGGGCACGGTGCAGGTCGCGCGGGGAATGTCGCTGTTCGGGGAGCACAGCGCGGGATGGTTCGCGCTGGGCTTGCTCGGAGCGGCGGTGGACCGCGACCGGCGCAAGGACTGGCTGGTCGCGTCCGCCGGAGTGGTGGGCGCGCACGCCGCGTCGATCGCCGTGAAGCGCGTTGTGCGGCGGCGCCGTCCGGACCATCCCAGCGTGGAGGTTCTGGTCGGCACGCCGAGCAAGCTGAGCTTCCCGTCGTCGCACGCGACGTCGACGACAGCGGCGGCGGTGCTCTACTCCGGATTGACCGGGCGTAACCTGGTCCCCGCCCTGGTACCGCCGATGCTCGCCTCGAGGCTGCTGCTCGGCGTTCACTATCCGACAGACGTTCTGGCCGGAGCCGCCCTGGGAGGCGCAGTCGGCGGTCTGATCCGACGGAAGCTGACCAAGAAGCGATGAGCGAAACGACCGACGAGCGAACCGAAGACGCGTCCGGTACGGCCGAATCCGCGCAAGCGACGGAATCGGCTGCCGAGAAGACCGACGTGGCCGAAGAAACCGAGAAGTCCGAGAAGGCCGAGGCTCCGGCTTCGACCCCGGCTGCCCCGGCCGTCAGCTCCGGCCCGAGCCCAGTGGGCCTCGTGCTCGGGGTGATCAAAACCGCGCGGCCGAAGCAGTGGGTGAAGAACGTCCTCGTCTTCGCGGCGCCGTTCTTCGCGTTCTCGAAGGCGACGAACCGGACCGAGCTGGTCATCGACGCGCTGATCGCCTTCGTGGCGTTCTCGCTCACCGCCTCGTCAGTCTACCTGATCAACGACGCCGTCGACGTCGAGGCCGACCGGGCCCACCCGACGAAGCGCAACCGCCCGATCGCGGCCGGCATCGTCCCGGTCCCGGTGGCCTACGCCTCGGCCGTGGTGTTCTTCCTGGCCGGTCTCGCCGTGTCGTTCGCGGCGGACTGGCGGCTGGCGATCGTGCTGGCGGTCTACGAAGCCGTCCAGCTCGGCTACTGCTTCGGCCTGAAGCACCAGCCGGTGGTGGACCTGGCGATCGTCGGCTCGGGCTTCCTGATGCGCTCGGTGGCGGGCGGTGTCGCCGGCGGCATCGCGATGTCGCAGTGGTTCCTGCTGGTCACGGCGTTCGGCTCGCTGTTCATGGTGGCGGGCAAGCGGTACGCGGAGATCATGCTGTTCGAGCGCACCGGGGCGAAGATCCGGTCCTCGCTGAAGAAGTACTCGGCGAGCTACCTGCGCTTCGTGTGGGCGACGTCCGCGGCGATCCTGATCATGTCCTACTGCCTGTGGGCGTTCGAGATCCGCCAGGCCGAGCACAACTCGGTGTGGGCGGTCGTGTCGATGGTCCCGTTCGTGATCGCGGTGCTCCGCTACGCGGTCGACGTGGACGGCGGCAACGCCGGCGCGCCCGACGAGATCGCCCTGAAGGACCGCGTGCTGCAGGTGCTCGGCGCGACCTGGGTCGTGACCCTGTTCCTGTCGTTCTACCTGTGAACGGCGCGCGGATTTAAACAGCTGGGATTCAGCTTCTCCACAGCATCGACGGTCACCCTCGGGGGTGGGAGCCGGGACACCCCGCCTCCCACCCGCTCAGCCCGGAGGACCGACGATGAACGACAACGAGAACCCCTCGCCTGGCGAGCCCGCCGGGCAGGAACCGACTGAACAGTTCGGCCGGACCGGGGACCTGGGTGGAGCTTCCGCTGGTGCAGACGCTTCGGCCGGTTCGGCTGGTCAGCCGGGGGCGGCCGGGGAAGGCCCTCAGCCGAGTCGGCCGGTGCCGTCCGCCGAGCAGACCAGTCAGCTTGGTCAGCCCGCGCCGTCCGCGGAGCAGACCAGCCAATTGGGCCAGCCGGTGCCGTCTGCCGAACAGACTAGCCAGCTAGGCCAGCCCGCGCCGTCCGCCGAACAGACGGGCCAACCCGCATCCTCCGCCAAACAGGCGGGTCAAGCGGGTCAGCAGCCCGGTCCGGCCGCTCAGCAGCCGCCTCAGCCCGGCCAATTCACTCAACCCGGCCCGTGGGGCATGCCGCTGCCGCCGCCGAGGCAGAGCGGCTTCCGCCGGTTCGTAGCCCACCGGGCGACGCAACTGGTCGCGGTGGGAGTCCTTGGCTTGGCCGTGGGCGGCGGAATCGTCGGCGGCGTCATGGCCGCGACCCACCACCCCGGGATGAGCCAGCACCAGGGCGGCCACCGCTTCAACGACGGCGGCCCCGGCCAGCGGCACCGCGTTCCGAACGGCCAGAACGGCGGCGACCAGAACAACGGTCCCGGGTTCGGCAACGGGAATGGCGGCAACACCGGATCTGGCCCCGGGAATTGATCAAGCCTTTCGCGCAGAATCCCTGCCCGCCAGACCTCACTCACCCAGTAGCGCTGGATACAAAACCGTCGGATGCTCGGACAGCCCGGCTTTCACGCTCGAGCTGTCCGCGTCCGCGATGATCTCGATTTCTCCCGCTTCGAGGCCGTCCAGCGCGAGCCGGACGACCTCGGCCGGGTCGTTCTTCGGGATGTCGAAGCCCGCCATCATGTCGGTGTCGGTGCTGGCCATGACCAGGCCGCTCACCAGCGTGCGCTGGGACAGCAGTTCCAGCCGCACCGAGTTGGTCAGGCTCCACGCGGCCGCTTTCGACGCCGCGTATCCCGCCGAGCCCGGGTAGGTCGCCCAGGAAAGGACCGACAGAACGTTCAGAACCGCGCCATCTTTCAAGCCTGGCGCGAATGCGCGGATTACCCGCAGCGGGCCGAAGAAATTCGTCTCCATTTCCCGGCGAATCTCGGCAAGGTCGCCGGTCACCAGGTCGGTGAAGCCGGCGATTCCGGCGTTGTTGATCAGCAGGTCGACGTCCGGGGCAGTGGCTGCGGCGGCCGCGATCGAGTCGGGATCGGTCACGTCCAGCCGCAGGGACACGGCACCGTCGAGGTCGACTGGGCGGCGTGCGGTGGCGTAGACCTTCGCCGCGCCGCGGGCCAGCAGAGCCTGGACGAAATGGGTGCCGAGTCCGCGTCCGGCACCGGTGACCAGCGCGGTTGAGCCTGCGATCTGCATGAGCGTTCTCCTGGAAAAGCCGTCGGAAGGGGACAACGGCTATCCTGGATCCTGACGTCGGTGTCAGGTTCTCGTGTTTGTTGTGCGGATCACGTCGGAGGCTGGGAGATGCGGATCGGCGAGGTGGCGGAGCGCGCCGGGGTCAGCGTGCGTTCGCTGCGCTACTACGAGCAGCAAGGGCTGCTCGAGTCGACGCGCACGTCCGGCGGGCAGCGCCGGTACGGCGACGACGCGGTGTCGTGGGTGGGGTTGATCCAGCAGCTCTACGCGGCCGGGCTGTCCAGCGCGACTATCCGCGAGTTGATGCCGTGCTTGCACGCGGGCGTCAGCACGCCGGAATCGCGCGATCGGCTGCGCGCCGAGAAAGCCCGGCTGGACGAGTACATCTCCGGTCTCGAGCGCACACGTGAGCGGCTCGAGGCGATGATCGAATTGGCGGAGGCGCCGAATCCGCATTGCCCGGTCGTGCTGGGCTAATCGTGCTGGGCTAAAGGGCGGCGAAGGTGTCGTTCAGGATCTTCACGATCGCGCGAGGAGTGCCGGGGATGAGTTCGGTCCGGCCGTCGGTCGTTCGGTAGGTGAGAATGCGGCCGGATTTAACGTCGGCGGCGAGGATTGGGCCGCCGGTGAGGTGCTTGCCGTTCGCGCGCCGGGCGACGTAGAGCTCGTGGGTCGCTTCCGCCGGCTGATTCAGGGTCGAGGCGAGATATTCGTGGCTGTTGGTTTCGTCGAACGGATCCGGGGCCGTGTCCGACGCGGGCGTTACCGAGACGGAGCGGACTGGCGCGCCGGGGATTTGCGGAAGGGTGCCGAATAGCGTCGTGGCCAGGCGGGTCGGGGCGGCGGGTTGGATTTCGACCAGGCCGTCCTGTGCGGATACCAGAATCGCGGCTTGTTCGCGTTGCGCGACCACGGCGGTCCGCTGGATTCCGCCGCGCAATGCCGACCAGGCGAAGTACTCGCGTTCGGCGTAGGCGAGCACTCGCAGGACGGTGCGCAAATACCCGGACGGTGCGTTGTCGTCCGCGAGGCCGAGTCGCGCGAGGAGATTGACGGTGGCGTCGTGAAGTTCGCGCTGCGCACCGGTTTTGACCCAGACCCGGTTCGCGCGCAGCATCGGATGCTGTTGTCCGAGGTCGAGCATCTCCCAGACGGCGGACAATGCTTCGACGGGCAGGGTCACCGGCCGATCGACGTCCTCCCGCACCTGCGCCCCCTCGGCCCCGGCTTTCGCAATCGTCATTAGCACGGTAGTCGATTGAACACCCCGTGCGGTGTCGGTGTCTGCAATTGCGAACAGGCCGGTAAAAGCCGCCGCTGGTAAGACGCGAACGCTATAGGCATAAATGCTCTAAACATTTCTGCTCTGGCCTTGGCGGCGGTAGACGTGTGTGATTAACCGACGATGGCCAAGCCTCCGCTCTCCGCCGCGACTCGCACCATTGGCGAGCGCGTGCGCGAATTTCGCAACGACGCGGGGCTGAGTCAGGAACAGCTGGCCGAACTGGCCGGGGTGCACTGGACGTTCGTCAGTCAGGTCGAACGCGGGCTGCGCAACATCAATCTGCACAACCTGCTCAAGTTCGCCGCCGGTCTCGGCGTGAACCCGGCCCGGCTGGTGGACGGGCTGCGGCCGCCGACGGGCGGCGACTAGTCCACTGTGGACGGTCGAAGCACCTCGCGCAGGGTGCCCTCGCGGAGCAGCAGGATCTGGGTGATCACCTGCAATCCGACGAAGAACGCGATCGACAGCCCGGCATCGAGCGCGGGAACGTCGTCGACCGGCAGCGTGTACGCCATCCCGATGCTCAGTCCACTGTGGACCAGGCTGCCGACGCCCCAGACCACGGTCAGAGTCCGCCACGCCCGGCGGAACGACGGCCGCTCCTCCCAGGCCGAGTCCAGCCGGGAGCCGCGGCCGGGCAGCAGGGCGCGGGCCGCTTGATAGGTCGTCGGGTACTGGCCGACGACCAGGCTCGCGAGCAGCCAGAAGCCGGCCAGAGTGCTGAACCAGGCTCCGCGCACGAGCATCAGGCGGGCGTCGCCGGTCATCAGCGTCGTGGCCAGACCGACAGCCAGGAACATCAGGACGAGCAGGCCGATCCCGTCCACGCGACGCCGGGTGACCAGCGTGTACAGCACGCGCAGCGCGGGCGGCAAGCCGCTGAGCAGCAGCGCCCACACTGGCGGGACATCGAAGGCCCGGAGCAGGTAATACCCGCCGACTGGCGCGCCGAGGTCGATCAGCAGCGCGGCGAGCGACGAGCGGAATTCGTTCCCCATGCACCCGAGTTTCGGCGCGCGGGCACCCTCCGGGCATCGTCGAGCTGGTCAGCCCGGCATCCACCGAACGGTGGAGGCCGGGCCGGAAAACGTCAGACCGGGAGCTTGCGGAAGATCGGCCGCGGCACGTGCCGCAGGATCGACATCACCAGCCGGAACTCCGACGGCGACCAGACGAGCTCCTTGCCCTTGCGCGCGGCCTCGACCGCGACGTCGGCGACCTGCTCGGCGGTCCGGGTCAGCGGAGCGTCCTTCATCCCGGCGGTCATCTTGGTCTTGACCTGGCCCGACCGGACGACGGTGACCTGCACGCCGTGCGGCGCGAGCGCCTCGCCGAGACCGAGGTAGAAGCCGTCGAAACCGGCCTTGGTCGAGCCGTAGACGAAGTTCGACCGGCGAACCCGCTCGCCCGCCACCGACGACAGCGCGATGACCTTGCCGTGGCCCTGGGCCTTCAGCTTCTCCGACAGCGCCACGCCGACCGACACCGCGGCGGTGTAGTTGACCGTCGCCAGCTCAACGGCCTTGCCGTGGTCCTGCCACAGCTCCTCGGCCTCGCCGAGCAGCCCGAACGCGACCACCGTGACGTCGATGTCGCCGCCGGCGAACGCCTCGTCCAGCACCTTCGGGTGGGAGGCGAGGTCCTTGGCGTCAAAGGCCACAGTGGACACCTCGGCGCCGAGATCCTTCAGGCGCTGCGCGGCTTCCTCCAGCCGCGGCGAAGGACGCCCGGCCAGCACGACCCGCAGCGGCTTCTCCGCGAGGTACTTCTCCGCGATCGCCAGCGCGATGTCGGACGTGCCGCCGAGCAGCAGCAGGGACTGGGGGTTACCGACCGCGTCGATCACAGTGCGAGCCTCCGGCTCATGTCAGAGGCGAAAACGCCTTCGGGGTCAACGGAAGCGCGCACCTTGCGCCACTCCTCCAGCCGCGGGTACATCTTCGCGAAGGTCTCGGGCGAGGTGCGCGAGTCCTTCGCGGTGTAGAGGCGGCCGTTCGCGTCCAGGACCATCTCGTCCATTTCCTCGCAGAACCGGCTGAGCCCGTTCTTGATCGGGAAATCGACGCTCAGCATCCAGCCCGGTGTCGGCCAGGACATCGGAGCCGGGTTCGAGTCGCCCATCCGCTTGAACACGTTCAGGAACGAGTAGTGCCCGGACCGCGAGATCGCCCGGCAGATGCCCTTGAGCTGGTCTTCCGCGCCGAACGGCACGGAGAACTGGTACTGCAGGAAGCCCTTGTTGCCGTACGCGCGGTTCCACTCGCTCAGCATGTCGAGGGGGTGATAGAACTGCGTGAGGTTCTGGATCTTGCCGCGCGCGCCCTTCTTGGGCACAGTCTTCTGCCACAGCTCGTTGATCAAGCCGAAGGTGACCTTGTTGCCGAGCCCGTTGGGGAACACGTCCGGCAGCGTCAGCAGCTGCGGCGCGTCGAACTTCAACGGGTTGGCGCGCAGCTTCGGCGGCAGCTGGTCGAGCTTCGCGAGCGAACCGCGGGAGAACGTGGCGCGGCCGAGGCGGCTGTCGGACGAGATCAGGTCCGGCACCGACATCGAGTAGTCGTAGTTGAGGTCTGAACCATCGGTGAAGAGCCCGAGGGTCTCGTCGAGGTTCGAGGTGCGGTCGGCGTCCACGTAGAAGTACGCCGTTTCCGTCTTCTTCATCCGCACCGTCGCGCGGACGATGATCCCGGTGAGCCCGATTCCCGCCACCGTCGCCCAGAACAGCTCCGAATCCGGGCCCTCCGGGGTGAGCGTGCGCACGGATCCGTCGGCGGTGAGCAGGTCCATCGACACCACGTGGTTGCCGAAGCTGCCCGCCGAGTGGTGGTTCTTGCCGTGGATGTCGTTGGCGATCGCGCCGCCGATCGTCACCTGGCGGGTGCCCGGCAGGACCGGGACCCACAGGCCGTACGGCAGCGCCTCGCGCATCAGCTTGTCCAGGCTGACGCCGGCGTCGAGGTCGACCAGGCCGGAGTCCGGGTCGATCGAGTGGATGCGGTCGAGCACGGTCATGTCGACGACCAGGCCGCCCGCGTTCTGCGCCGGGTCGCCGTAGGACCGGCCGAGGCCGCGAGCGATGACCCCGCGCGGGCCTGCGGAGGTGACGGCGCGGGCGATCGCCTCGACGTCGCGCGTGCTCAGCACGTCGGCGACGGTCCCGGCGGTGCGGCCCCAGCCGGTGAGCGTGCGGCGCTGTGTCTCGGGTGCTTGGGTCACGCGGACCAGGGTAGCCACGCCGAACACCGCCCGGAACGTGACCCTGAAGTGCCCGCTTCTACACTTTGCGCATCAAGGCACAAGCGTCCGAGCGTCGAAGTGGGTAATACGGACACTGACGCAATAGGCCGAGAAGGTATTCCAAGTGGTGGCTACAGAACCGCAGAGTGACCAAGCGCAGCCGGGGTCTACCGGGCCTGGGCTGCTGGGCCAGCTGATCCGGTTCGGGGTGATCGGCGGCTTCTGCGCCCTGCTCGACCTGGGCACGTACTCGCTGCTGCGAGCGGTCGGCATGGACGCCACCCCGTGGGTGGACGTCGCGCGCGCGATCAGTTTCGTCGTCGGCACGACCACGGCGTTCTTCCTGAACCGGCGCTTCACGTTCGCCGACGGGCGGCGCGGCGGGAACGCCCAGGTCGGCAGCTTCGTTCTGCTGTACGCCGTCACCTTCTTCGTCGCCGTCGGCGTGAACCAGCTCATGCTGCACACGCTTCCGGAGTCGGGGTGGAAGGCCACGCTGGCCTGGGTGGTGTCCCAGGCAACGGCAACTGTGATCAATTTCGTGATGCTCAAGTGGGTCGTGTTCCGTGTACGGCCGGTAAAGGAGAACTGAGTTCGATGCCCGGTAAAGCAGCCCCGGTCGCGGAGGCGGCCCCCGCAGGCGAGACGCGGTTCGCCGAACACGCCCCCGAAGGCAGGCTCACGGCCCAGCGCGGGCTGTACGCCGGGCCGGCTCCGATCGTCAGCAAGGACATGTACGCCGAGGTCGTGCAGGGCAACGCCCAGCGTGACCGCGGCAGCGTGACGCTCGAACCGTCCGCGAAGGTCACCGGCAACACCTACTTCGGCCGCTTCCCGGCGAGCTACTGGCAGCGCTGGACCACGGCGACCGAGGTGAAGCTCGAAGCCGTCGTCACCGGCGACGGGCTGCTGTCGCTCGGCGCGTCCGACATGCTCGGCGACCCGCGGGTGGTCGACGCGAAGCAGATCTCCGGCGAGAAGAGCGCCAAGGTC
Source organism: Amycolatopsis sp. NPDC114484 (assembly GCF_055633755.1). Taxonomy (NCBI): domain Bacteria; kingdom Bacillati; phylum Actinomycetota; class Actinomycetes; order Pseudonocardiales; family Pseudonocardiaceae; genus Amycolatopsis; species Amycolatopsis sp. NPDC114484. Next base: position 789,610 of record NZ_JBVKDQ010000001.1, read on the forward strand.
GAGCTGACCGGCAAGCTGGACAAGTTCTACGACGGCGGCGCGCTGTGGCTCGACCTCGAGACCGAGGGCGGCCAGACGCTGCGGGTCGAGCAGGTCCGCTGGACCGTTGACGCGCCGGAGACGATCCGCCCGACCGCGGTCACCATCTGCACGATGAACCGCGCCGACGACTGCCTGAAGAACCTCCAGGCGCTCGCCGCGGACGTGTCCTCGCTCGACACCCTCGACGCCATCTACGTCGCCGACCAGGGCACCGACCTGGTCGAATCGCGCGAGGGCTTCGAGCAGGTCGCGAAGGGCCTCGGCGAGAAGCTGCACTACATCAAGCAGCCGAACCTCGGCGGGGCAGGCGGCTTCACCCGCGGCCTGTACGAGGTGGCCGGGCACACCGCGACCGAACACGCGAACGTGCTGTTCATGGACGACGACGTGCTGCTCGAGCCGGACCTCGTCGTGCGGATGACGGCGTTCTCCAACCGCTCGGCCAACCCGATCATCGTCGGCGGCCAGATGCTCAACCTGCTGCACCCGAACCAGCTGCACGTCGGGGCCGAGTACGCCCGGCTGAACACGCTGGAGCCGGGGCAGCCGGTGCAGCACTCGCTGTCCACCGCGGACCTGCTCGGCGTCGACGAGGACGGCAACCCGAACCGCCAGGAACGCCGCCTCGACGCCGGGTACAACGGCTGGTGGTCGTGCCTGATCCCGTACGAGGTCGTCAAGGCCATCGGCTACCCGCTGCCGTTCTTCTTCCAGTGGGACGACGCGGAGTACTCCTACCGCGCCCGCGAATACGGCTTCCCCACGGTGACCCTGCCGGGCGCCGGCGTGTGGCACGCGGACTTCCACTGGAAGGACTGGGACGAGTGGCACCGGTACTTCAACCTGCGCAACTCGATCATCACCGCCGCGCTGCACTCGCCGTTCAACCTGAACCTGCTCTCCCGCGTGCTGATGGCGCAGCTGGTGCGCTACCTGCTCGGCATGCAGTACGGCCTGTCCGCGACGCTGATCAAGGCGGTCGAGGACTTCCTGGAGGGCCCGGAGGTCCTGCGCGACGGCGGCGTCGAGGCGATGAAGGAGATCCGCCGGATCCGCGACGCGTACCCGGAGACCAAGCGGCACAAGGCCACTGACGTGCCGGGCATCGCGTCCAACGACATCGGCATCATCAACAGCGCGCCGCGGCCGAGCATGCAGCGGCTCGTGCTGATCAAGCGCATCCTCGACAAGGTGCTCGGCCGCAGCCGCTTCGGGCTCGGCGCGGTGCCGATCGACGAGGCGCACTGGTGGCACATCGCGCTGTTCGACACCGCCGTGGTGACCGACGCCTCGCAGGAAGGCGTGCGCGTGCGCAGCTACGACAAGGTCAAGATGTTCGACCTGGCCAAGCGCGGCGCGAAGGTGATCAACCGGCTGCGCAAGGAAGGCGCGGGCGTGCAGGAGCAGTACAAGCGCGCGATGCCGGAACTGACCTCGCGCGACAACTGGAAGCGGCTGTACGAGCTGTGATTGCCTGAGCTGGTCCGAAAAGGGCGTCTCGCGTTCGGCGAGACGCCCTTTTTGTCTTTTTGGGTAGCTTGGTTTCATGGCCGACCTGGTTTCCCGTGCGCGCGCTCTCGCCGACGACCTGTTGTTTCCCGCGGCCGCCGAGGTGGACCGGCTGGGCGTGGTGCCGCGGTCGCATTTCGACGCGCTCGCCGAGGAAGGCTTCTACGGTCTCGCCGCGCCCGATTCCGGGGTTGATCTGGACCAGTTGGCCGGCGTGCTCGAAGCGCTGGCCGGCGGGTGCCTGAGCACCGCGTTCACCTGGCTGCAGCACCACGGCCTCGTCGCCGGGCTGGCCGCGACGGAGCGGGAGGACCTGCGCGAGCGGTATCTGCCGGACCTGATCAGCGGACGGCTGCGCGCGGGAGTCGCGTATGCGGGCGTGATCCCGACGCCACCGAGAGTGCGGGTACAGCGGGTCGACGGCGGCTATCGGTTCGACGGCGAAGCGCCGTTCGTGAGCGGCTGGGACGCGATCGACCTGCTGCAGCTGTCCGGCCGCGAAGGCGACACGGTGGTCAATGCCCTGGTGTCGCCGATTGTCGGGCACAGCCTGGTCGCCGAGCCGTTGACGCTCATGGCCGCGCAAGGCACCGCGACGGTACGGCTGAAGCTCGACAACCACTTCATTCCCGACGAATCGGTTTTCGCCAAGGTCAGCCACGACAAATTCGTGGCAGGCAATACGTTCGCGGCACGGCTCAACGGGTGCGCGCCGCTCGGATTGGCCGAGCGTTGCGCCACTTTGCTCGAGGCGGCCGGCGAGGAGGAAACGGCGACGGTGTTGCGTTCCGAACAGGACGAAATCCGGCGTCGGCTCAACGCCGGTCTCGCCGATCCGGCCACGCTCCCGTCCGCCCGCGCGGCCGGTGCCGACCTGGCGTACCGGTCAGCGGGCGCGCTCGCCGCGGCGACGGGCAGCCGCGCCGTGCTGGCCGGGGCGCACGCCGGTCGGCTGGTGCGCGAGGCGACGTTCCTGCTCGTAGCCGCGAGCAGACCGGAGATCCGCGCCGGGCTGCTCGAACTCGCCCGTCGCTAAACGGACAGGCCGAATTTGCCCTTTCGGCTCAGATCGTCGACATAAGCGGCTGCCACGTGGACGAAATTCACGGAAACAGTGTTGCCGTCCCGGGTTTCGAGCGAGTGGACGCCGCCGTGTTTGAGTAGGTCGGGAAGCTTTTCCTGGACTGTCTCGGAACTGTCGGCGGTGAGCGGGAAGATCAGTGGCTCTCCGCCCGCCGAGAGGTGCAGGACCAGTGCTGGTTTGGGATCTGCCATGCCTCCATGGCAGCAGCGGGTGATCATCGGCGGCAAGAGCGGTTCGCCGACAGCGGATCCGCTCACAGCGGAAGCGCGTCAGGCGGTTTCGGCGAGCAGGTCCGCGACGGTGCGGGGCTCGCGATCTGGTCGGCAACCCATCGTTCGTCGTCCAGGACGACGCGATTGACGGGGCCGTCTTCCGGCTGCGCGCTCTCGCCGGTCCGGTGCCACCTGGTCGAGCGGGCCGTGGGGCGGTCCAGGCCACTCCGGAGTCGCCGAGGATGGCCTCGGTGGCGAGGTGGAGGTCCGACGGCCGCGACGGCTGCGTCGATGGCGCGTCGGTGCAGGCCGACCAGGTTCAGCCGGTTCGGCGGTCGGGTCGGCCTGATCGAGGCCAACGAAGAACTCGTCGCGGCGGAGCTGTTCGCTCCGGACGACGCGCCCTTGGCGCCGATGGCCGCGACAGCGCGGAGTGGACTACGGTTTCGCCGGGGAGAGACCGGATTTAGGGGTGGGTCGTGCCGTACACGTTGACGCTGTCACCGGCAGCGGTGGATCTCCTGCTGGCAGAACTCGGGCTCGGCCGCGCGCCGGCGCCGTTCGAGGTGCCGCACATCGGCATCACCGGCGAGGAACGCGCCGCGGTGCGCGACGCCGTCTTCCGTGACCTCGACAGACGAGGCCTGCTGCGGCGCGGGACCGTGGACGACGACGTCCAGATCGCGCTCGCCACGTTCGCCCGGCCCGGCCTCGCGGTGTCCGCGGCGGCCAAGATCGGCGACGAGCAGCTGTTCGCGCGGGTGGCGTCCAACGGCCAGTTCGCGGTGCTCGTCTGCCAGCGGGACGGGATGTTCGCCTTCGAGGAGGTCCGCCCGACCGGCATCGTCCCGGCGATCGTCGACCTGCTGCCGCTCACACCCGCCGCGCCCGGGCAGTCGGTGACCGTCGCGCGGCCGTCGAAGCAGGCGGTCCGGGGCGACGCGTACGACCCGTTCGCCGGGGTCAGCGGCCCGCGCACGCACAATCCGCAGCTCAGGGCCGTGCAGCGGATCTTCGAGAAGCCGCGGCTGGCGGTCGGCCAGTTCACGCCGTACGTCGGCGACGGCAATGGTCACGAGCGAGCGCTGCCGTCGCTCGCGTGGTTCGACACCGAACTCGGCCGCTACCTGCTCAGCACGCGTGATTCCAGCGACGGCAACCGCTGGCTCACCTACGCCCCGGCAGACAATGCCCGTCTGGCCCAACAACTGTTCACCCAGCTTGAAGGCTATTCGGCAAACGCCTGACCGGAGCGGCTCGCGTCGGTAAACTCCGGCGCATGAGCACTGATCCGCTGGCGGCAGGCGGGCTGAACGCCAAGGGCATCGCCGAAGCCGCGGCCGAAACGCACAAGCTGGCCGGCACCGCGAAAGCCGGCGGGTTCAGCATCGACGGCGACGCACTCGGTGACCTGCGCAAAGCGCTCACCGACATGGTCACGCGCCTCGAACGGCTCAAGCCGCAGACGCAGGCGCTGACGACCGCGCCGAAGCTCGGCAGCCACCCGTACGGGCACACCGTGGCCGAGCACGACCGCAAGAGCGGCGCCGACGCGCCCGGGGCGGCCCTCGACGTGCTGGACCAGTTCGGCCGGATCCTGAAAGAGGCCGACGAGGCCCTCGCGCGAGCGGGCGGGGTCTACACCGAGAACGAGAGCCAGGCCATCGACTCCCACCGCACCGTGAAGGGCAGCACCGAATGAGCACGCCGCAGCCGGGGCTCGCGCCGTCGGACGCCGACTACCTCGGGCACCCGCATCAGCAGCTGAAGTCGTACGTCGAGACGAATCTCGACGTGGAGCAGGTGTCGTCGGTGTCGCAAGCGTACACCGAGGTGCAGAAAGCGTTCGAGGACTTCGCGACGCAGTTGGGCGAGGCCGTGAAGAAGGCCGCGCACGCTTGGAGCGGAGAGGCCGCGGCCGGTGCGCAGGCGTATTTCGTGAGCCTCGCCGAATGGGCCGAGGCGAATGGCCAGAATGCGAAACTGGCCGCGCGGATCGTCGAGGAGCAGGCGTCCGCCGCGCAGGTGGCGAAGCATTCGATGCCGGACGCGGTCCCGTTCGACTGGTCCGAGGAATTCGACAAATGGTCGCACGCGAGTCCGCTCGAAATGAGCAATGAGATCGATGCGACGCTGAAGAAGCAGCAGGACAGCCGGTCCGCGCACGAACAGGCCGCGGAGACGATGTCGAAGTACGACGCTTCGCTGCACGAGACGGGGTCGAAGCAGCCGGCGTTCGCGCACCCGCCGAAGTTCGGTGTCGCGGCTGGTGGCGGCGCCGCGGTGGCGATGCCGACGGGGCCGCACCACGACGCCGCTCCTCCGGCCGGGCACGCGGACGCTCCTCCGGCCAGCCCGGCGCCCGCTACCTCCACCGTTGGTTCGGCGACGGACGCCGGCGGCGGCGGTGCCGCAGCCGGGCACGCGGCGGCCAGTGCTCCGACGGTCAGCGGCCCGAGCCAGTTCACCGGCGCGGTGCATCAGCCGATGCCGGACAGTTCGGGCTCGACCACCGCGGCCGGTTACGCCCCGGCCGCGGCACAGGCCGCTGCGGGCGGCGGCAACGCCGGGTCCGCCGGAATGGGCGCGATGCCGATGGGCGGCATGCCGATGGGCGGAGGCGGCGGAGGGTTCGGCGCCGACGAGGAACACCAGAGCAAGGTCGGCCGCGGCGGTGGCTCGTTCGGCCCCGGCGACGGCGCGATGGAGCCGGGAGCGGCCGATGTCGCGGCCGGCGGAATGGGCGGCGCTCCGGCCCGGCCGGGCATGGGCTTCGGAGCCCGCCCGTACGACGAAAGCCTCAACCAGCCCGCGTTCGTGATGGAAATCGAGGACGACGACGAGGTGTTCGGCGGCGGACATCGCTCCGCGCCGCCGGTGATCGGGGAATAGCTCGGGAGTCCGTTGTGGACGGTGGGGTCAGCGCACTGTCCACAACGGACTGACCGGCTCAGTACCGGTAAAACTTCTCCGCACGTCCCTGCCGCACCAGCTTCAGCCACTGCAAGAACGCCTTCGGGTCCCGCTTCACGCCCACGAAATACAGCCCGAAGCGCAACACCTCCAGCGCCCCGATCTTCCGCATTCCCGGCTGCGACAGCAAATACCCGCGGTTGCGGTACGTGTAATACCGCTTGACCTCGTTCTCCGGGTCCTGTGCGTGGAATTTCCCGCCCAGCATCGGTTTGAACTCGTCCGAGCCGTCGGGGTGCAGGTAGGTCGTGCGCAGCGACGTGCCGAACGGCAGGCCGGACCGGACGAGGCGGCGGTGCAGTTCCACCTCGTCGCCGCGGAAGAACAGGCGCAGGTCGGGCACGCCGGTGACGTCCAAAGTGGACGCACGGAACAGCGCGCCGTTCATCAAAGACGCGATGCCGGGCAGGAAGTCCGTGCCCAGTTCGGCCGACGAGCGCTTCCAGGTGAGGCCGCGGCGCAGCGGGAACGCCAGTTTCGCCGGGGCGTCGATGTTGGCCACCACCGGGGAAATCTCGGCGAGACCGCGCTTTTCGGCTTCCTCGAGCAGGATCTCGAGCACGTGCTCGTCCGCGGGACGGCCGTCGTCGTCGGCGAGCCAGACCCAGTCCGCGCCGAGCGACAGCGCGTGCAGCATGCCGAGTGCGAAACCGCCCGCGCCGCCGAGGTTTCGGTGCGACGGGAGGTACGTGTACGGCAGCGGGTAGGCCTCCACCACGTCCCGCGCGGACTTGTCCGGGCCGTTGTCCACCACCACGAGGTGGTCGACCGGCCGGGTCTGGGCGGCGATGATCTTCAGCGAGTCCGCGAGCAGCTCGCGCCGGTGCCGCGTGACCACCACGCCGACGACGGCGCCCTCGGGCAGCTCTCGCGTCTCGCCGGTCATCATTCCCCGCCGTTCGTGGTGGTCGCGGGCTCGATGCCGAGGCGCTCGAGACCTTCCTGGCTCATGTTCTCGAACGGGTCGCGGCCCTTGTACTGGGTGAGCACCTCGCGCAGCGAACCCTGCTGCTTGACGTGCCCCTCGTCCATCCAGATCGCGGTGTCGCACAGCTCCATCAGGAACTCGTCGGAGTGGTTCGCGAACACCAGGATGCCGGAGCGTTTGACCAGGTCCTTGAGCCGGTCGCGGGCCTTGTTGAGGAACGCCGCGTCGACCGCGCCGATGCCCTCGTCGAGGATCAGGATCTCCGGGTCGATCGAGGTCACCACGCCGAGCGCGAGCCGCACCCGCATGCCGGTGGAGTACGTCCGCAGCGGCATCTGCAGGTAGTCGCCGAGTTCGGTGAACTCCGCGATGTCGTCGACCCGCTTCTCCATTTCCTTGGCGCTCATGCCGAGGAACAGGCCGCGGATCAGGATGTTCTCCACGCCGGAGATCTCCGGGTCCATGCCGATGCCGAGGTCGAACACCGGCGCGATCCGGCCGACGATCCGCGACGATCCGCGGGTCGGCTCGTAGATCCCGGCGAGCAGCCGCAGCAGCGTGGACTTGCCCGCGCCGTTGTGCCCGACGAGACCGACCCGGTCGCCCTCGCGGAGGCTGATCGACACGTCGTGCAGCGCCTCGATGATCGGCACCTTCTGGTCGGAGCTGATCTTGCCGCCGACCTTGCCGAGCACGCGCTTTTTCATCGAACGCGTCTTCGCGTCGAAAATCGGGAAGTCCACGTACGCGTTGTGGACGTCAATGCTGACCATCTGTCACACCCAATACGAGACGCGGGACCGGTAATTGCGCATGGCGACGAGGGCGAGCGCCCACCCGACCACGGTGAGCCCGCCGACCACGACCCAGCTGGTCCAGCTCACCGCCTGTCCGATGAGCGGCGACCGCACCACCTGCATGTAGTGGTAAAGCGGGTTGAGCTTGATGATCGGCAGCGCCCACGACGCACCGTCGCGCGCGCCGCCGGACAGCAGCTGGTCGACCGGCCAGACGATCGGGGTGCCGTAGAACATCAGCTGGATCAGCGAGTTGATCAGCTGCGGAATGTCGCGGAAACGCGTCGAGATGATGCCGAGCAGCAGCGCGGCCCAGCCCGCGGTGAGCGCGAGCAGCACGAACCCGGGAATGGCGAGGAAAATGTTCCAGCTCAGACCAGGGTGGCAGAACTTGTCCGGTAGACACGCGCCGTCTTTCGACCCGAGCGAATACGGGGAATCCAGCGCCGAGAAGAAAATGATCAGCAGCACGACGTAGACGATCATGTTGTGCGCCAGCAGCAGCGTCTGGCGCCAGATCGTGCGCAGCACGTACACGCTGATCGGCGCGGGGACCTGTTTGATCAGGCCCTCGTTCGCGATGAACGTCTCCATGCCTTCGGTGAGGCAGCCCTGGATGAAGCCCCAGATGATGAAGCCGGTGGAGAGATAGGGCAGGAACACCTCGATCGGCGTGCGGAACAGCTGCGAGTACAGCAGGCCGAGGCCGAGCGCGATGACGCCCTGGCTGATGGTGATCCAGAACGGCCCGATGATGGACCGCCGATACCGCTGCTTGATGTCCTGCCAGCCGAGGTGGGTCCAAAGCTCACGGGCGGCGAAACCGGTCTTGATGTCGTCGATCGCACGCGCGAACGTCTTGCTGTCCGACGACGGTGGAACCGGAGTCGAGACATCGGGTTCGGCTGCGTGAACCGTGCTGGTGGCATGCACGTGGACGAGGGTACCGATGGGACGCACCGCATCGATGGCAGGGCGGATGCGCCGGGTGGGGCAGGCCACGCCGCGGAACCGGTTAAGGTCGCCAGCAGACCGCACTCCCGCTCCGATCCGGAGGTCTCCCCATGTTCATGCTCGGCCAGCACCCGGTCGGTGCCGACCACCCGCCTGTCGTGATCGCGGAGATCGGGATCAACCACGAGGGCGACCCGAAGAAGGCGCACCGGATGGTCGACGACGCCGCCGACGCCGGCGTCCAGGTGGTGAAAATCCAGACACACGTCGTCAACGACGAAATGATCCCGAACGATGTCGTTCCGGGCAATGCGGACGAACCGATCTGGGACATGATGAACCGGGTCGCGCTGTCGGCCCAGGACGAGCGCGAGATCAAGGCGCACGCCGAGGAACGCGGCATGGTGTTCCTCTCCACGCCGTTTTCCCGCGCGGCGGCGGACCGGCTGGCGGAGCTGGACGTCGCGGGATTCAAGATCGGTTCGGGCGAGTGCAACAACTACCCGCTGATCCGGCATGTCGCGTCGTTCGGGAAGCCGGTCATCCTCTCGACCGGGATGAACGACATCGCTTCGATCACCCCCGCGGTGGAGATTCTCCGCGAGGCCGGGGTCGGGTTCGCCTTGCTGCACTGCACCTCGCTCTATCCGACGCCGCCGGAGCAGGTCCGGCTCGGCGCGATGAGCGAACTCGGCACCGCGTTCCCCGATGCCGAGCTGGGGCTGTCCGATCACACGACGACGATCTACCCGTGTCTCGGCGCGGTCGCCCTCGGCGCGTCCGTGCTGGAGCGGCACTTCGCCTCCGACATGAGCTGGCCGGGGCCGGACATCCCGGTTTCGTCCCCGCCGGAGGAGTTCGCGCGGCTGGTCGAGGGTTCCCGGCTCATCCACGCCTCGCGCGGCGGCAGCAAGCAGATCCTCGCCGAGGAGCAGCCGACGATCGACTTCGCGTACGCCTGCGTGGTCACCACCAAGGACATCGCCGAGGGCGAGCAGCTGACCACGGACAACATCTGGGTCAAGCGCCCGGGCACCGGCGAGATCAAGGCGAAGGACTACGAAGCGGTGCTCGGCCGTCCGGTCAAGAAGGCGCTGGCGGTCAACACACAGGTCAGCTGGGCGGATCTTGGCTGAGCAAGCTGTCCGGGAGGTCCTTTTCCTCACCGGGACCAGGGCCGATTTCGGCAAACTGCGGGACATCATGCTGGCGGCGCAGGAGAGCCCTCGGCTCTCCGCCCGGATCGTGGTGACCGGCATGCACATGCTGCGCAGTTACGGCTACACGGTGCGCGAGATCGAGCGGGCCGGGCTGCGGCGGCTGCACCTGATCCCGAACCAGATCGAGGACGAGCCGATGGCGCTCGTGCTTGCCAACACCGTGCAGGCGCTCGCGCGGCTGGTGCACGAGGAGCGGCCAGACGCGATCGTGGTCCACGGAGACCGCGTCGAGGCGCTCGCCGGCGCGATCGTCGGATCGCTGGCCAACGTCCGCGTGCTGCACATCGAGGGCGGTGAGGTCAGCGGGACGATCGACGACGTCATCCGGCATTCGCTGTCCAAACACGCGCATGTGCACCTCGTGGCGAACGAGGAGGCCCGCCGCCGTCTGCTTCAGCTGGGCGAGGAAGAGGAGCGGATCTTCGTCGTGGGCAGTCCTGAGGTCGACGTGCTGACGTCGCCGCAGCTGCCCGCGCTCGACGAGGTGCGCGAGCGCTACGACATCCCGTTCACCGAGTACGGGGTGCTGGCCTTGCACCCGGTCACCACGGAACTCGACCAGAACCGGCGCAACGCGGCCGCGGTCGTCGACGCGGTGCTGCGGGGCGGCAACTGGGTGGTGATCGAGCCGAACAACGACGAGGGCTGCCGGGAAATCCGGCGTGAGCTGGATCGCCTCGACGGGCCGAACGTCGTGCGATTGCCGTCCATGCGGTTCGAGTACTTCGTGACGCTGATGAAGAACGCGACTGTGGTGCTGGGCAACTCGAGCGCCGGGGTCCGGGAGGCTCCGGTGCTCGGTACGCCGTCCGTCACGGTGGGTACCCGGCAGCGCAACCGGGCCACCGCGCCGAGCGTGCACTGGGTGGATCCGGATTCGGCGAAGATCGCGGCGGCGATCGAGAACGCACGTGCGCGGGGACGATGTGAGCCGTATTCGGCGTTCGGCGGACCGGGCGCGCAGCGCCGGATCGCGGAGCTGCTGGAAGGCGAGGAGGTATGGCAACCGTCGCTCTACAAAGTGTTCGTCGACCGGTGAAGCTCGATCGCCTGCGCTTCGGCCAGGCGCAGGTCCGCGGCGGTGTCGATGTCGACCGCTCGTTCGGCGGGGACGACCTGGCACCGCACTTCAGGCACGAAGAACCGCTGATGGCTGCGCAGATCGCCGGCGCGCACCAGGTAGATGCCCCCGGTCGGACGGAGGACCGGCGGCAGGGACTGGCGAGGAGCTTCCAGGTCCTCCCACGTGCGAACGGGAGTGACACTGCCGTCGGGCTCTTCGAGGCACACCTTGAGCGGGTGGTGGTCGTGGGAGCGGCACATCTGCACCACGGAACCGCTAGGCCGGCCAGCGTGGATCTCGACGCATTCGGCGATGTCGCCGGCGGTTCGCAGCGGCGAGGTCGGCTGCAGCAGGAGCACCAGCGTCGAGTCGGGAACTTCCCTCGCGTCCAGCGCGTGCACTACCGCGGGCAGCGTGCGGCTGCTGGCCTGGGCGAGCGGGGCGGGCCGGTCGACGACGGCGGCCCCCTCGGCCGTCGCGGCCGCGGCGATGTCACGATCGTCGGTGGTGACCACCACATCTTGGATACCGGCAGTGAGCGCGGTGTGCACGGTGTGTGCGACAAGCGGACGGCCGAGGAAGGGGACGAGGTTCTTGCCGGGAAGCCCGACCGAACCGCCTCGGGCCGGGACGATCGCCACAGTGTCCACCGCACGAGCCTCCGAAGGTCGGATTGTGCCGCCCTGCCAGGACGGGGAATCTGGTTCGTCGGCTATTGTCCTTCTGCTCGGTTTACGGCGGTCGGGGGGATCGAGCTGAGGCCGGCTGGGGATCCTCACGACGTGGTAGGGGTGCGATGAATCCGACTCAGTTCGCGGACGAGGTGTCCGGCAGAGCCCGGCTGGGCCACCTGGACACGTCTATTCGCGACCTCTTGTCGGCCTATGCCCGAAACCCGGGACGGGTCGAAAGCATCACGGTCGTGGGCAATGCCCCCATGGCCCCCGATGCCCGGCGCGCGGAGTTGATCGATTCGAGCGACCTGGTGTTCCGGATGACCACGTTCGCGTTGGACGAGCAGGACGCGCCTCCCGCTTACGGGACGCGCGCGGATGTCGTTGTGGTGCACCGCGGCCTGACCGCGTCTCCTTACACTTTCGCGGATTACCCCTCGCGGATGTACCTGCTCGCCGAGCCGGGCCGGTTGTTCTGGGAGCCGGAGACTTTGCCGGACTGGTGGCCGTCCGACTTGGGTTTCATGCCGATTTCGAATCGGCGTTTCGTCGTTCCACTGGTTCGGTTGCTGGGCTTGGATCCCGAGCAGCCGGTGTGGGCGACCACCGGAACCCTGGTGGTTTACCTGTGCCGGGAACTGTTTCCTGAGGCGACAGTGAAATTGACCGGCGTGTCCATTCTCGACAATCCTGACCAGACCATGTTCGAGCACGCCTGGGGAGACCGGGTCGGCATTACCGCCGAGCACCGATTGCACGCGGAATCGGCTCTCCTCAAGTCGTGGAGTGAAACCGGAAGAATTGAGATCCTGCCGTGAGTGAGCTGCGTCGTGCCGCTTCCCGCGTGAAGCGATTGGTGTTTCGGGCCGGACATCCGGCGCTGGTGCGGTTCCATCACCGAGTCGAACGCATCGTCGACGGACGGCTGCGGCCGGAAATCGACGCGACCCGTTCGCGTATCGACGAGGTCCGGGACGAACTGCGCGCCGAATTCCGCGAGGAACTCGGACGGGTCAACGCCCGCTGCGACGAACTGGACGGGCACGTCAAGTGGCTCTACGACGAACAACGCCGTCTCGCCCCGCATATCGCGGCCCTGGACGCCCGGGTCGCGGCGTTCGAGCGTCCAGGTTCCCCGGGGCGCCTCGCTGAGCGGCTGGAGTACGCGGCAGACGAGGCCGACGAGGTGCGAGCGGAGCACGCCCGGATCCGGGCACGGCTGTCGGCGGTCTCGAAGTACGAGGAAAGGCTTGCCCGGGTGGAGGAAAAGCTCGGGCGGGAGAACTGACTTTTCATCGCGGTTTCGTAGGCCAGCAGATTGCAGCAGGATAGTGCTGTATCTCTGCTCAATTTCGCATAGCTTTTCTGCGGGGTCAAGACCCACATCTGATCCACCTCTTGCCGTTGCGTCGGGTGTGGCAGTCCCGATCTGCCTGGACTGCTACCCGACGGAACACTGTGCGCTGGTCGCACCCGGCTCTCTCTGGGCGCTGGCGATTCCTAGACGTGATCGGCCCGCCTGCGGGCGGGGACCCGCCCCGGGCGGATCATTGGAGTGAACATCGCAAGGCTGCTCACCGTTGTCGTGCGGGAGGACGCTGATCTCGAAGGGCTGACCGGTGCCGGCCGGACGACGGCGGAGGCGTCGTTGGCTGAGTCGCGGGCATGCCAGTGCGACGGCAGCAGGTACACGATCGTCCAGAGAGCCAGCCACAATCGCGTGCCGTCGATCGGTTGCGCCGAATGGTCCCGCGCCGCGGCATTTGCGATACGCCACTTGGGGTAATTGGTCTATTACCCTAGGTTGCGACGTTCGGGTATCAATCATGTTGAATTGTTGACCGTTTGATGACCTCTGCATAGCGTTTGCCCTGGCGTCGGGGGACTGCCGGGCTTCGGTGTGGTGGGGGGCGTCCTCGTTGTCGCGTTCACTCTGGTTTCGTCGTGTGCGAAAGTGGCCAGTTCTCGCGCTTGTTCTCGTGGTTCTGTTGCCAGTCGCGGGTTCCGCGGTCGAGTATGCGAAACCTGATGCTCCCTTGCCGCCGGGTGCGTCGCTCGACGCGCCGCAACAGCAGGCGGGTGCGGGCGCCGGGAAGGGCAAGAACGTCGTTCCCGCGATGGCGGCGCGCGACACGCCGCGGCCGCCAGGGGCGGTTGCCGACAATCCTGCCGCGCCGCCGCCGATGCGCGGTACGGTCGCGGCACGTCAGCATGCGTCTCCTCCCTTGGTGCAGCACGCCGATCTCCCGGGGATCGACCCGCACGCGGTCGAGCGCCCGCAGGACCGCACGGCGGACACCGAGACTTTCGACAACCCGGACGGCACTCGCACACTCCGAGTCCACAATGGACAATCGAACGTCCGAATGGCCGACGGCAGCTGGCAAAGGGCCGATCCGACGCTGCGAACTGGGCCTGATGGCCGGTGGCATCCCAAGACCGGTGCCACAGACGTTGGCTTCGCCACAGCGGCGGACGCTGATCCGATCGTGAGCGTGGGGCTGGGTGACGGCGCGAACCTCGGTTACGCGCTGCAGGACGCCGCTCCTTCTCGGGGGACCGCGAACGGCGACACGATCACCTACCCCGCGGCTCGTCCGGGAACGGACTTGCGGCTCACGGCAACCAACCAGGGCGTCAAGGAAGAGCTGGTCCTCGGCTCCGCGCAAGCCGGCCCGTATTCATTCACGCTGCACACCGGCGCGTTGCGACCGCAACTCGGGGACGGCGACGTCCGGCTGGTGGACAGCGCCGGAGCCGTCCGCGCGACGATCCCGGCTGGATTCATGACCGATGCCCGCCGGGGCGACCCGGCGCGCAGCGACGGGGTCCGGTACTCGCTCGCGCAGGTGGACGCACAGACCTGGACGCTGCGCATCGACTTGGACCAGGACTGGTTGCGTCAGCCGGATCGGGTCTTTCCTGTGGTGGTCGATCCGTCGGTCACCAAGGTCGCCGGAGACGCCGACGACACTTACGTCCGCTCGGGCAGCACGGCGAATCATTCCGGCGAGAGCGTCCTCGAAGTCGGCTCGGCCGATGGCGGACGCACGATCTCCCGATCGTACCTGCATTTTTCGAACGTCCTTGCGACTCTGCGCAACCAGTACATCGTCGGCGCGACGGTCGACATGCTCGCCGTCCAGTCCTGCCAGGCGCGGCCGGCGACCTTGTTCGAGGTGACGCAGGGCTGGGACGGTTCGTCGATTCGCTGGCCGGGGGCGGCGGCTGGCCGTGCCCTCGCGACTGCCACGGTGCCCGCGCTTACCGGAGCTGATTGCTCTGGCCAGAGCTGGGTTTCGTTTCCGCTGCCACAGAATTTGGCAGTGCAGTGGTCGCACGGGCAGGCGCTGGGCTCCGGATTCACCCTGCGGGCGGCCGACGAGGGGGACAGCGCCGCCTTCAAGCGGTTCGCGTCGGCCAACACTGTCAACGCACCGTACGTTGACGTGCGCTACTCGCCCGAGGGCGCGAGCTATGAACTTACCGATGTGCTGCTGCCGACCAACAATCGCGAGGGCACCTTCACCGCGAAGGTGACCAACCAAGGCTCGTCGACCTGGCCGGCGGGCGGCGGCTACCGGCTTGGCTACATCGTTCGACAGCCGAATAACGGCCCGGTCGTGAAAACCTCGCAGGGGGTCGCGCCACCGGTCGCGGTGCCGCCGACCGGTCAGGCGACGATCACCGTTCCCTTGAGTGCGTTGGCACCCGGCGACTACGACCTCCAGCTGACTATGTGGAATCCGTCCAATGAGGACTTTCACGTGGTTTACGAGGTGCCCTACGGCGTATCGCCGTTGAAGGTCACGAACGTGCCACCGGGTTCGAACTACCAGCAGCCGGGGTCCGGCGCGACGGTGGAGACGCTGACCCCGACGCTGTTCGCCCGAGCGGTCGACGACGACAACTGGCCGAACAAGGGCTTCAAGTTCCAGTTCCGGGTCTGCACGGACGCCGCGCTCACTCAGAACTGCACTGATTCACCATGGGGTCCGGAGAGCTGGACGCCGCCGGCCGGCAAGCTGGCCTGGAGCAAAACCTACTACTGGGGCGTCAAGACACACGACACGGTCAGCCCGTCGCCCGACTGGGTCGGCCCGCTCGCGCTGACCACCCGCGTACCGCAGCCGGAGATCACGTCGCACCTCGCGGGCAGTCCGGACACGGTGAACGGCCCCGGTCTCGATCCGCAGATCGGCAACTATTCCACTGTGGTCACCGACGCGACCGTCGCGACGGTCGGCCCTGACCTGTCGGTGCAGAGAACCTACAACAGCCTGGACCCTCGGCGGGACAATGCCTTCGGTGTCGGATGGGCGTCCCGGCTCGATACGCGGCTGATGCCGGACCGGTCGGCGCAGAACGTCGTCGTCGATGTACTGGTCACCTACCCGAACGGCAGGCAGAGCCGGTTCGGGCGCAACCCGGATGGCACATTCGCCCCGCCGCAGGGGCAGAACGTCGATCTGGTCTACGACGGCACCACGGGGTACTACACCCTCCGCGACGTGACCGGGAGCAAATGGCTGTTCGACAATGCGGGGCGGCTCATCAAGATCACCGATGCGGCCGGGCTGACCGAGACGTTGGAGCACGATGCGGACGGCCACGTCACCAAGATCACCAACGATGTGTCCGGCAGGGCGCTCACCATCACGTGGACGGGCCGGCACGTCACCCAAGTGCAGAGTCCGCCGCCCAATCCCGGGGACGCACCGCCTGCCTGGAACTACAGCTACGCCGGTGACACGTTGACGAGTGTCTGCACGCCCAGTGCCGCACCGAACTGCACCACGTACGGACGGTCGGCCGGATCGCATTACCGCAGTTCGGTGACTGACGACGGGCCTCGCGGGTACTGGCGGCTGGGAGACCAGAGCGGCCCAACTGTCGCGAACGCGGTCGCGCGTACTCCGGGAGCCGATACGGGCAAGCAGAACGGGCTCACTTTCGGTGGCTCGGGCGCGCTCGGCGGTACTAGCGACACTTCCGCGGCGTTTGACGGGATGTCCAGCTACGTGACTCTGCCTGATGATCTCATCAACCAGAGCATGTCCGTTTCGACGGAGCTGTGGTTCAAGACCACGGGAAGCGGCACTCTGCTCAGCTATGCGGATCAGGCTTTTCCCGGTACGGCACCCGGAAAGTGGCGGCCGATCATGTACGTGGGCGTTGACGGCCTGCTCTACGGCGGGTTCTCGGCACGCGGCATCACCGGGCCCAGCCAGGTGGTCAGTTCGACTTCGGTCAACGACAACGCCTGGCACCATGCGGTCCTGACGTCAGAGGTCGACGAACAGACGTTGTACCTCGACGGGGCGGCGATCGGAACCGTTTCCGGACTGATCGACCACGGCACGTTGGGCAAGCTGGTGGTTGGTGCGGGCGTCGGCAAGAACTACCCGTCCACCAATGGTGGTGATTTCTACTTCGCCGGCTCGATCGACGAGGTGGCGGTCTACCAGCACACCTTGAGTCCTCTCGCGGTGCAGCAGCATTTCTCCGCCGTGCAGGCAATCGACGAGCTGACCGCCATCACTCAGCCGCAGGACAACCGATCGTTCGCGAACGTCAGCTATGACGACCGTGCTGATCGTGTCAAAACCCTGACCGACCACGACGGTCGCGTTTGGACACTCGACGCACCACAGCAGAACAACGCCGAGCGCACGGTGACCCTGCACGGCCCTTATCCGGACTGGACCTACCACTTCGACGCCGACAACGGCGGCCGCCTCACTTCGACAGTTCACAACGGCGCAACCAAATCGTGGGAGTACAACGAAAAGGGCTTCCGCAAAGCGATTGTTGACGAACTGGGCCATCGAACTGAGCAAACGACGGACGACCGGGGCAACGTCCTGAGCACGAAAACCTGCCGGGCGGCCAATTCGTGCAATACCGCCTACTACGCCTATTTTGCCTCGGCAGACCCGCTCGATCCACGCCGCGACAAGAAAACCAGCAGCTCGGACCCGCGTTCGTCCTCGGCTACCGACACTCGGTACCGAACCACGTTCGATTACGACACCGTGGGCAGGCTCACGACCACCACGTATCCGGTTCCGGCAGGCCAGACCGCTGCGCCGACTGAAGTCCGCACGTACTCGACTGGTGCCGAAACCTCCTCTGACGGGGGCAAAGTGCCCGCCGGTGTGCTGATTCAGGTCAAGGACCAGCGTGGCCAGCTGTCATCCAATACCTACCGGTCGAACGGGGACGTGGCTTCTATCAGGAACGTCATGGGTCTCGTCACCTCGTTTACCTATGACGGCATCGGTCGCAAGGCTTCGGAAACCACAGGAAACGCAGGTGGTGGAGTTTTCGGCACCACTTCGTTCGAGTACACACCGCTGTCCCAGTTGGCGAAAAGTACCGGCCCCGCCATCGTCAACCCGATCACCGGGGTGAAGCACACCGCGGTGACCACTAGCACCTATGACGGGAACGGAAATCTGCTCTCGACCGAGATCTCCGATGCCACTGGTGGTGACCAGGCCCGTAAGACGACCTTCGGCTATGACAAGTTCGATCACCAGGTCAACATCAGTTACCCGGACGGCGGCACGGTGCGCTATGACTACTCGGCGGACCTGCTGAAGGTGGTGACCACCGACGTCGCCGGAACACAGTGGACCGACCAGTTCGACGACCAGCACCATCTGCTGTCCCGGATCGCCAGCGGGCCGGGCGCGGATCCGGGCAACCCCGATCAGGCGGGCACGCTGCGCATCGAAAACCGCAGCTACGATTTGGCCGGCCGCTTGCAGCGAACCCAGGACGCGATGGATCGGGCGACCCGTTACGGCTACTACGACGACGGGCTGCTCGCGACTGCGACACTCGAAAACTACCGGCCTCCGACGGGTTCGGCCAGGGACGTAGTCCTCGATCAACGTGTCTACGACCCTGCCGGACACCTCACCGAAGAGGTGACCGCCGGCGGCCGGAAGAGCACAACTTCCTTTGACAGCGCCGGATTCGCGAGTTCGACCACGGTGGACCCGTCCGGACTGAATCGCACCACCTCGTATCTTCGTGACGCTGCGGGCAATCCGACCCGCATCACGGTCACCGGTGCGGCTGACTCATCGCGTGTCGAAGCCACGAATTACACGTACGCGGCAGACGGTCAGGTCGCGCGCGCGGACACGGAAGCCGTCGCGGGCCAGATTCTGTCCGCGACTACGACTTACGACGAGCGCGGTCTCGCCATCGCCACGTCCGACCGTCGTCAGGTTGAAACCAAGTACACCTACGACGCCGCGGGCCTGCCGGTCTCGACCATCAATCCGCCGGTGGACGCCTGGGAAGGTGGACAGCAGGCGGCGAACGTCGTGCTGAGCGAGTCGCTGGGGCGCAACACATTCGGCGAAGTGACACAGGCCCGCGGCACTGCTGGGAACGTGACGACGACCGAACGCGACAGCATGGGCCGGGTCGTCGCCGGAACGTTGCCGGCCTATACCCCGCCAGGTGGCCAACCGATCGTCGCGACCACACGGACCACCTATGACCACGCCGGAAACTCGTTGACCATCACGGATCCGCTTGGGCACGTCACGACGAATACCTACGATCCTTACGGACGTACGCTCACCACCACCTTGCCGCAGGTCAGCGACGCCGCCGCAGTGATTCACAACAGCTACGACGGCAACGGAGAACTGATCGGAACCACGGATCCGGCTGGCGGGCGCACCCAGTACACCTACGACGACTTCGGCCGGCAGATCACCGAAACCCAGGTGGAGCGTTACGACGGCGGGTCGGCTTTCTACACCGCCCTCACCGGATACGACGACGCAGGCAACGTGACCACGATGACGACGCCCAAGGGCTTCGTCACCACGATGGGTTACAACAACGCGAACGAGTTGACCTCCAGCACCGACGCGACGAATCGCACGACCACCTACGGCTACGACGACGAGGGGAGGCCCAGTGCGGTCGCCGACCCGGCTGGGCTAGTCACCAAATCGACGTACGATCTGGCCGGCCGGTTGACCGCGAACGCTCAGGTTGTCGACGGCAAACCGCAGCGCACGTCCACGACGTCGTACGACGGCAACGGCAATGTGCTGCGCACGGTGTCGCCGGAAGGCCGGACCACCGACTTCGGCTACGACTTCCTCAACCGGTTGGTGAAGCAGGTCGAGCGGGTCGACGCGAACAAGTCCGTCACCACGTGGACCGGCTACGACCGTCTCGGCAATCGAAGCCACTTCGTGGACGGGAACGGCAACGCCACGGAATACACCTACAATGCCTGGGGCGCACCGGAATCGGTGATCGAGCCGGCGATCGATGGTGCCCGGGCATTGGCCGATCGCACGTGGACCACTTCGTACGACGCGGCCGGGCGAGCGATTTCGCTGATCGCGCCAGGGCCAGTCGTCCGCGCACGTGAGTACGACTCTCAGGATCGACTTGTCGCCGAGCACGGTTCAGGTGCCGAGAGCGCCACCGCGGACCGTACCTACGGTTACGACCTGGCCGGCAGGCAAACCCGGGTCGGCAGCCCGGCTGGTGACACGAACTACAGCTACGACGATCGCGGCAATCTCCGCACTTCTTCGGGCGTCATGGGCACGGCCGTATACACCTATGACGGCGACGGCGCGATGACGAAGCGCTCGGATGCGGCCGGCTCGGCCACGTTCGCCTACGACCCGGCAGGACGGCTGGCCTCGGCGGCTGACCCGGTCACCGGCCGGACGGTCGACTACGGCTATGACGCCGCGGGGCGGTTGTCGATCACTCAGGACCGCGCGATGGTCAACCGGGTTACGCGAGCACAGAGCTACGACAAACTGGGCCAGCTGTCGTCTGACCGCCTCACTCAGCTGACCGACACCGGCTCGCGCGTCCTGTTCGGCGACGACTACGGGTACGACAACGACGGCAAGGTGACCTCGAAGACCTCGACCCGGTCGGGCACCACGTCCGCTAACACGTACAACTATGACGGCCTCGGCAGGCTGACGTCGTGGACCTCGGGATCCCAGACGAGCACCTA
Source organism: Amycolatopsis sp. NPDC114484 (assembly GCF_055633755.1). Lineage (NCBI taxonomy): Bacteria > Bacillati > Actinomycetota > Actinomycetes > Pseudonocardiales > Pseudonocardiaceae > Amycolatopsis > Amycolatopsis sp. NPDC114484. The sequence goes on from NZ_JBVKDQ010000001.1 coordinate 810,088, forward strand.
CGGCTGGGACGACGCCGGCAACCGGACTGCGGTCAACGGACAGCCGTACACGTACAACGCCCGCAACCAGTTGCTTTCGGGTGCCGGTAATACGTACTCCTACACCAAGCGCGGCACGGTCGCGTCGGTCTCGAGCGGTGGTGTCACCACAACGGACGGTTTCGACGCGTTCGACCGTCTCGTGAACCAGGGCGCGGCGACATATCAGTACGACAGCGCCGACCGTGTGCAGAGCCGCAACGGCACGGCTTTGACCTACGACGGACTTTCCAACGAAACCGTCACCGACGGCTCGCGTACGGTCTCGCGTTTGCCGGACGGTACCGGCCTGGCCGACCGGCCCGCCGCGGGTACCTCGGGAAAGCTGCTCTTCTCGGATCGGCACGGCGACGTCGTCGGCCGCTACCTGGGCGCCGCCGTCGACGGTCAACGTTCCTTCGATCCGTTCGGTGCCGTCACGTCGTCCTCGGGCGACACCTCCGATCTGGGCTACCAGGGAGATTGGACCGCTCCCGATACCGGCACAGTCAACATGACCGCCCGTTGGTATTCCCCGAACACCGGCACCTTCATGTCCCGCGATGACTGGAATCTCGACCCCAAGCCGTCCACCGCGACGAACCGGTACACCTACGGGAACGGCGATCCGGTCGGGCAGACCGATCAGAGTGGTCATGGCCCTTGGGTCAACTGGTGCGACACGGGCGATGGGGCAGGCGGATCTCCGGGCGGTGGCGCAAAGTCGCGTGGTGGGGTCTTTATCGATATCTTCACGTTCTTCTTCTGTAATACAGGGGAAAGAGCAGCAAACGGTGAGTGTGGTCCCCACCAATGCATACGATCGGGTCCCTGGGATAGATATGACCCGGCTGAATCGGCGTGGCACCACCAACAGGTTCGGGATGCCAATAACGCGAGGTACCACCCGAGTTCTCCCCGCAGTGGCCGTCCAGGCGCAAAACCACGGCATGCCCGACCAGGACATGCCCGGCCCGGGCCAGGCCGACACGCCAAGCCGCGATACGTCCGGCCGGCTCCGCCGCCGCCACCGGCCTGGCTTGTCAACGCGCTGAAAAAGGCACCGCAGTTCGCCGCCGGGGCGACCGTCGTAGGGATTGTGGACGCGGTGTCCGCCGTCACCGACGCAACGGTGGTCACTGATCGCAGCCTGAAGTTGTGGTCGGACGCGAACAAGGTGTTCGCTGATCTGGAATCCGGCGCGAAATACGATCCGATTCCGGTGCCGCTCCCGATCGACCGGACGGCAGACGACCGGCCTGATCCCTGTAGTGAACACGGACTGTCGCCGGGTCAGATTGTCTACGGCGAGATGGAAGGTGCCGAACTCAACGGCCAGAAGGGGCTGCGGGCCACCGGTGCTTCCGCCTGCATCGTCGGTACCGGCGTCAAGGACCCTCGAGACGCAAAGCGACCATTCGGCTGGGAGCCGAATATGCATGCCTCCCATCTGATCGGTCGCCAATTTGGTGGCACGGCGGAAGTGAAGAACATGGTTCCGCTCTGGGGGTTCAACAACAGTGTTCAGATGTTGAACTCCCTTGAAAGGTCGACGGCCAAGGCGGTGAAGGCGAATAAAGAAACGGTCTACTATTCAGTGACTCCGCTCTATGACGGAAGCAGTCCGGTGCCGTGGGGTGTGGAAGGTACAGCGGTAGGCGATAAGGGTTTTTCGTGCTATGTGATTATCTCGAATAGGCGAGGAAGGGAAGGTCAGCGTGCAAGCTGCTAGCCGGTTGGCTGAATTTCTGAACTGGCCGGGGAGCGTTTCGGGCGATCTCTCTTGGCGTGAAGTTGAGGAGGCGATGGGGTTTTCCTTCCCGGAAGACTTCAAAGCTGTGGCTGCCACTTTTCCGACCGGTGCGTTTGGTGGAAGAATCTACTTTGTCTCGCCGATCCAAAGCGCAGATTCTCTGGGAATGTTCAAGGATCGCCTGGAGATCACGAATTCAGACTTCCTTGACGGCAGGAGGGTGCTCCCGGATTATTACCCGCACAGGTTTCATCCGGAGTATCCCGGGCTTATCCCGTGGGCGGTGGATGATGATCACTCATACTTCTGGAATGCGATAAGCTCGACTGAATCCGATGGGAAGATCTTCTTCTTGGAAAACACGGGCCCTGACTGGGGTGTCTATGAAGGAACTATCGAAGATTTTCTCATCGATATCCTATCCGGGATATTTACTCATCCGGGACTTTACTCGAACCTCGTCGAAAAACCTCGAATGTACGAACAGTATTAAGTCGAAGAGAATATGGAAGTAGCGATGAGAACCCTGCAACGTGCGGCGCTGGTGGCCGCCACCATCACCTTGGCGCTGGGCACTGTCACGTTGCCGGCTTCCGCGGCGACGGCCGGAGACGCTCCGGTAGCGGAATCGGTGGCAGATCAAAGACCTGGTGAGCAGGTGGCCAAGGACAGATCCGGACGCCTGCTGCTCTACGTTTTCGGCGATGACGAAGGACGGCTGAGACAGGCGGTCGCCAATGTCGGCGGCACGGTATCGGCAGCGCAGCCGGGACGAGTGCGCGCCGCCATCGATGCCGGCCAAGTCGAAAAACTCGCTAAACAGCCCGGAGTACACGTCGTTCAGCGGCCCACCAAGGTGCTACCGGCCGCGGTCACGTCGGAAGGCGTTGCCGCATCCGGGGCGGATTCCTGGATTCAGGCCGGGAACAAGGGTGCCGGAGTCAAGATCGGGATTCTCGACGTCGGCTTCGGCGGGCTCGCCCAGGCCCAGGCAGCCGGAGAACTGCCGACGGGCACCCAGCTCGTGACCAACGGCTCGAACTGCCTCGACGCGACAACCGACGACGACCACGGGGTCAACGTCGCCGAGGTCGCGCACGACATGGCACCCGACGCCACGCTCTACCTTTCCTGCGTCCAGGACACGATGGGTTTCGCGCCTGCGGTCGATTGGCTGCAGCAGCAGGGCGTCCAGATCATCAGTGCGGCGATCTCGGTTCCGGGGTCCGGCCGCGGTGACGGCACCGGCCCCGACGCGAACAGCCCAGCGCAGGTCGTGCAACGTTCACGCCAGGCCGGGGTTCTCTGGTCGACCGCGGCGGGCAACTACGGCCAACTGCACTATTCCGGCCAGGCCGCGGACCGCAGTGGCGGCAACGGCTGGGTCGAGTTCAACGGGACTTCCGAGGTCAACGGATTCGCAGTGGGAGCACTCCAATCCTCGACGGTGACCCTGCGCTGGGATGCGTGGCCGGTCACCACGACCGACCTCGACCTGTACGTCACGGATCAACCGGTCGCGCCGTCCGGAGTCAACGATCCTCACGTGGTGGCCAGGTCGACACTGGCCCAGCGGGACACCACCGGCGGTGCCGCTCCCACCGAGGAGACCACCTTCACCAACAACACCGGGTCCGCGGGCAGCTTTTACATCTGGGTCAAGAACAACAACGCCCCCTTCACCATGCCGTTCGACCTCTATGTGACCAAACGCGGCGGCGGGTCGCTGCAGTGGCCGACCCCTGCCGGAAGCATCGCCGAGCCAGCCAGTTCCCCCTACGCCTTCGCGGCCGGCGCTACCAAACCCGCTTCCGGGCAGCTCGAGCTCTACAGCAGCCGCGGCCCCACGGTGGACGGCCGGAACAAGCCGGACATCACCGGCTTCGACGCCGTCAGCACGGCGACCTATGGCCCTGGCGGCTTCTCCGGTACTTCGGCGGCTGCCGCCCATGTCGCCGGTGCCGCGGCGCTGCTCAAAGGGGCTAACCCGCAACTCGACGCCACTCAGCTCGAGTCTCTGCTGAGGGCCAAGGCAAAACCTGTCTCCGGTGGCTCCGCCAACGACTGGGGCGCCGGGGTCCTCGCACTCGGTTCCCCGGGATCCGCTCCCTCCGCGACTCCCGGCGGCTACACGCCGGCCACCGATCCGACCCGGATTCTGGACACCAATACCGCTGTCGGCGGCCATCAGCGCAGATTCACCGCTGGGGAAACCTTCACCCTCGGAATCCCCGGAGTGCCGAACAACGCCACCGCGGCGGTCCTCACTGTCACCGCCGGGCTTTCCGACGGGCCGACCGAGTTGCAGTTCACCGGAGAGGCCCCGGGAACGGTGCAGCCGATCCGGTTTCCGGTCCAGACCAACCGGCAAGCTGCCTTGACCATGGTCGTCCCGCTGGGCGGCGACCACGCGATACGGATCCGCAACACCGCGGGAACGCCGGGCGTATTCATCGACTACGCAGGCTATTTCAGTCCGGACGGTCCTGGCACGTACACCGCGGTCCCCGGCGGGACCCGTCTCTTCGACACCCACGGGCCCGCCGGAGCGCGAACCACCGCGCTCGGCTCCGGGGAAGAAGTGCCTCTGCAGATCCGCGGAAATTCCGGAGTCCCGGACGCCGCCACCGCGGTGGTGATCAACCTTTCCGCGGAGGAGGCGACCGCGCCGGCCACGCTTGCCGCCTATCCGCAGACCTACCCGGCCGGGGAAAGCAGCCTCTACCTCAACGTCGGGCAACGGCGATCGAACCTGGCCATCGTGCGGATCGGTGACGACGGCAAGATCCGGCTGCGCAACTCCGCGGGGCTCACTCACGCGGCAGTGGATCTGCTCGGATGGTTTGCCCCCGGAACCGGTGCCAAATACGTGCCGACGCTGGGTGCCGCCCGAGTGCTCGACACCGGCACGGGAACGGGTGTCCCTCGCTCGCCCATCGGTCGTGGCGGCACGGTTACCGCTCAGGTCGCGGGCGTGGGAGGAGTTCCGATCGGTGCGACCGGCGCGCTCCTGGCCGGTTCGGTCACCGACAAGATCGTCGCCAGCGGGATCTCCTTCTACGCTCCGGAAACCGGGTGGGCCAACGCCCCCGCGCTGCTGGCCGATCAAGGGCAGTTCTCCCCGGCCACCGCGGTGGTGCCGCTCGGTGCGGGAGGAAAGCTGACGGCGGCGAACGGTGATGGCGCGGTCGAAGCCTCGGTCGACGTCACCGGCTATTTCGTCGGCGGCTCCCCGGCCGCCGCGCCGGGCAACTGCGTCGCACCGGCCAGCGAGCCGGGATTCCTGTCGATCCTGGACGGCCGGCCGGAGACGTCTCTTGCCAAGTGGGGCCCGGACAGCGCACAGCAAAACGGCTGCGAGTTCGGCACGCTCGCGGGCTCGGGCGGCCCCTGGAACCCGTCCGACATGTACGACAACGACTACACGCTCCGCGTGGACTGGAAAGCCACCGGAAACAATTCCGATTCCGGCCTGAAGATCGGGTTCTCCCGGAGTCCTGGCGCGCTGCCGGGCATCCAGGTCGCTATCGGAGGTTCGTCCTCGGCTCCGACAGACGCGACCGGCGCGATCAAGGGTGCGCAGGCTCCGCTCGCTTCGGCGGCCAAGCCCGTCGGGGAGTGGAACACCTTCGAGGTCACGCTCGGCGGCCCCAAGGTCACGGTGTTGCTCAACGGCACGAAGGTGAACGAGTACACCCAGCCGGGAGGCTTCGCGCGGCGCACCATGATGCAGTTGCTGGGCGGCGGCACCGGGGACCAGGTGAAGTTCCGGAACCTCCGGGTGCGCTCCAACCGGGTTTCCGGCAGCGACCTGATCACTGGTCTCGGCGGTTCTTGCCTCGACCTGGCCGGCGGCGTGCCGTCCAGTTCCACCATTCAGATGTACGGCTGCAACGGCGGTGTGGCTCAGCAGTGGACTGCGGGCGATCTGTCTCTGCACGCCGCGGGCCAATGCCTTGACACCCAGAATGCCGGTACTGGCGCGGGCACGCGGGTCGTCGCGGCGAATTGCTCAGGAGACCCGACCCAGGAATGGCAGGTATTCTCCGACGGCCGGATCTTCAACTTGGCGGCCGGCCGGTGCCTGGCGGCGTCCGGATCGACGAATGGGTCGGCGGTGACGATCCAGGACTGTACTGGCCAAGCACAGCAGATCTGGGGCTTCGCCCACCGCGATGCTCTCGCCGGCCAGGTCGTCAACAGTGCTGGAAGCTGTCTGAATGTGACGAACCGCGTGGTCGCCGATGGCGCGGCGATCGCCGCGGCAGGCTGTGTTCTGTCCCTTTCGGACACTTGGACCTTCGGTCCGGGAGACTCGATCAGGGCGCTCGGGCGGTGCCTTGACCTCAAGGGAGGGGCGCTGGCCGACGGAACCCAGGTGGTCGACAACACCTGCAATGGTGACGTGGCAACCCAGAAATGGGAGCTTCGCCCCGACGGCGCCATTGTCAACTCGAAGGCAGGCAAGTGCCTTGATGCCGTACAGGGCGCTGCTTCGGCGACTATCCGGGCCTGCGCTGCTTCGGCGTCCCAGGCGTGGGCACCGCAGCGGATTTACCCGCACAAGGGCCGGATGCTCGGGGTGCTCGGAAAGTGCGTTGACGTCAAGAACAACGTTGATGCCGATGGCACCCCTGTTCAGCTGTACACCTGCAACGGAAGCGTCGCTCAGCAAGCGACCGTGCAGAACGACGGGACTGTTCGAATGAAGAGCCGGTGTCTCGACGTGACGAACGGAGCCACCGGGAACTCCACGCCGGTCCAGCTGTACACCTGCACCGGAGGCAACGCGCAGCGCTGGTTCCAGCGGCCGGACGGGCAGATCGAAAACCCGGCGTCCGGACGGTGCCTGAGCACGCTGAACGCCAGTGACGCCGATGAGACTCGGCTGGTGCTGTTCGATTGCCAGTACGCGCCGAATCAGCGGTGGAGCGTCGATTTCGAGTAGGTGAGCAAGACGCTGGGGGATTGAGGACCGTCTTGGTCCTCAATCCCCCATAGCTTTTCCTCATGACCGAGACCCCGTTCCGGATCCACATCCCGCAGTCCGACCTGACCGACCTCAACCGTCGCCTCGCCGACACCCGCTGGCCGGACCCCTTCGAAGACCCGGCATGGGAGCTGGGCATTCCGGTGGCCGAAGTCCAAGACCTCGTCGACTACTGGCGGCTCGGTTTCGACTGGCGCGCGCAGGAAGAACGCATCAACGGCTTTCCCCAGTTCACCACCACCGTCGACGGCGCCAACGTCCATTTCCTGCACCTGAAATCTCCCGAACCGGACGCCGTCCCGCTTCTGCTCACCCACGGCTGGCCCGGCTCCGTCGTCGAATTCCTCGACCTCATCGGCCCCCTCGCCGACCCTCGCTCGTACGGCGGTGACCCGGCCGTCGCGTTTCACGTCGTCGTTCCGTCCGTACCAGGGTTCGCCTTTTCCGGGCCGACACCGGACCGCGGCTGGGGCCCGGCGCGTACGGCGCGTGCTTGGGCGGAGCTGATGACCCGCCTCGGGTACGAGAGGTTCGGCACGCACGGCGGCGACTGGGGCGCGTTGATCTCCCGCGAACTCGGCCTTCAATTCCCCGACCGGATCATCGGCGCGCACGTGACGATGCTGCCGTCCGCGGTCGCTCGCGACGAGGCTGACCTCGATGGGCTCAGCGGGGCGGAGCTGGCGAAAGGGCAGCGGTCGCTGGAGAAATCGCAGGCCTTCCAGCAGACCGGCATCGGCTACGCGATGATCCAGTCCACCAAGCCGCAAACGCTTGCCTACGGTCTCACCGACTCCCCGGCCGGGCAGCTGGCCTGGATCGCCGAGAAGTTCCGTGCCTTCTCGAACACCGACCACGACCTGATCGACCGTGACGATCTGCTCGCCAACGTTTCGATCTACTGGTTCACCCGCACCGCCGCGTCGTCCTCGCGGATCTACGCCGACCAGGACGTCCAGTGGGGTGCCGAGTTGCCGTCGTCGACGGTGCCGACCGCCGTCGCGGTGTTCCCGGACGACATCGGGCTTCCGCTGCGGTCACTGGCCGAGCGCACCGATCGGATCGTGCGGTGGACGGAATTCCCGAGCGGCGGGCACTTCCCGGCGCTCGAAGAACCCGACCTGCTGATCGGAGATCTTCGAGCGTTCTTCTCCGCGGTGAGCTAAAGGTGCGGTAGAAGTGGTTCCGTTGCGGGGACGCTAGCGGTCCGCTGCCGAGAGGAAGGGGTGGTCAGCGTGCAACCTGCCAGTCGGCTGGCTGAGTTTCTGAACTGGCGGGGAAGCGTGGACGGCGAGCTGTCCTGGGCCGAAGTCGAGAAGGCGATGGGGTTTGCCTTTCCGGAAGACTTCAAGGCCGTGGCTGCCACGTTTCCGACCGGCGCCTTCGGCGAGCGCATCTACTTTGTCCCACCGATCCAGAGCGCTGACTCCCTGGTGGACTTCAAGGATCGGCTGGAGATCACGATTTCGTACTTCCACGAAAGCAGAGAGATGCTCCCGGACTACTATCCGCACCGGTTCCACCCGGAGTTCCCCGGTCTTATCCCCTGGGCGGTGGATGACGAGCACTCCTACTTCTGGAATGCCCTCAGCCCGGCTGAATCCGATGGAAAGATCTTTTTCTTGGAGAACACGGGGCCAGACTGGGGTGCCTACGAAGGAAGTATCGAAGATTTCCTCATCGCTATCCTCTCCGGCGCCTTCACGCATCCGGGCCTTTACTCGAACCTCGACGAAAAACCGCGAAGGTACGAGCAGTACTGATTCGAAGAGAGCGGCCGTCGCCTTGGCGATCGGGAACCGTCACGTTCCCGATCGCCTCGGAGAGTCTCCGGAGACGGACCAGCGCCGTCTTAGAGGTACTGCCCAGTCCCAGTGATCCCGTGCCCGTGTCCCTCGCCCGGCTGCCCAACCGACCCCGACGAACCAGCGGGCAACCCGCGGCGCATCTGCTCCAGCTGCACCCGCGCGGCCATCTGCTGCGCGAACAACGCCGTCTGGATGCCGTGGAACAGCCCCTCCAGCCAGCCGACCAGCTGGGCCTGCGCGATCCGCAGTTCGGCGTCCGAGGGCGTCTGGTCCTCGGTGAACGGCCGCACGAGCCGCTCCAGTTCGTCGCGCAGTTCGGGCGCTAGCGCCTGCTCCAGTTCGCGTACCGAGGTCTGGTGGATCTCGCGGACCCGGTTGCGGCTGGCGTCGTCCAGCGGCGCGGCGCGGACCTCTTCCAGCAGCTGTTTGATCATGGTGCCGATCCGCATCACCTTGGCCGGTTCCTCGACCAGGTCCCCGACGGACTCGTTCTCCTCGCCGTCGGGGGCGATCTGCGCGGTGCCGACCGGGACCCCGTCCGGTCCGACGACGACCACGTGCGGCGCGTCCGTTCCGTCCCCGGTCGCGCCCGTTCCCCCGAAGTTCGGCTCGCTCATGTGCTCCATCCCCGTCGCTGTTGGAGGTCCTGACCCGAGCCTAGCGGCCGTTCGGGCAGTTCTGCCCAACCCCGCGGCAACCGCGAAACCGCACGTCCGTACGGTGTCCCCATGGCGTTCGACGTCGCTCGTATCCGTGGGCTGTTCCCCGCGCTTGGCGACGGCTGGATTCACTTCGACGGCGCCGCCGGAATGCTCGTGCCCGAACAGGTCGCTTCGGCCGTTTCGACGGCCATGCGGGCACCGGTGTCCGGGCCGGGCGGAGCATTTCCGGCCTCCCAGCGGGCGGAAAGCATTGTCACCGCGGCCCGCCGGGCCGTAGCCGATCTGGTCGGGGCGGACCCGTCCTCGGTCGTGCTCGGCCCGAGTGCGCCGGTGCTGCTGCGTCGGCTGGTCGACGCGCTCGCCGAGCGCTGGACGATCGGCGACGAGGTCGTCGTCTCCCGGCTCGACGAAGAGGCCAACATCGCGCCTTGGCGGCGTGCCGCGAAACGCGTCGGCGCGGTCGTGCGCTGGAGCGAGATCGACATCGAGACCTGCGAACTGCCCGCGTGGCAGTACGAGAACCTCGTGTCCGCGCGGACGAAAGCGGTGTCGGTGACGCTGGCGTCCGGGTCCGTCGGGACCCGGCCGGACGTGCCGACGGTGATCGAATTCGCCAAGCGCGTCGGCGCGCTCGTGGTGGTCGACGCGACCTACGCCGCCCCGTTCGTACCGCTTGACCTGCAAGAACTCGGTGCCGACGTGATGGTCGTCTCGGCTCCCTCGTGGGGCGGGCCGGCGGTCGGAGCGCTGGTGTTCCGCGATCCGGAGCTGCTGGAACGCATCTCTTCGGTGTCGCTCGACCCGACCGCCACCGGCCCCGCGCGGCTCGAACTCGGCCCGCACGCGTACCCGCTGCTGGCCGGTCTCATCGCGTCCATCGACTACCTCGCCGGCCTCGACGACGCCGCGGCCGGCTCTCGCCGCGAACGGCTGGTGACGTCGCTCGGCTCGGCCAAGTCGTACCACGCGGGCCTGCTCGCGCAGCTGTCCACGGAACTGCGCTCGCTGCGGCACGTGATGGTGATCGGCGACGCGATGCGCCGGATCCCCGCGCTGGCGTTCGCCGTGGCCGGCGCGAAAGCGTCCCAGGTCGCCGAATACCTGGCGTCGCAAGGCCTGTGCGCCTTCGCCGACGACGGCACCAGCGGCGTTTTCGCGTCGCTGGGCGTCGGCGAGGTCGGCGGAGCGGTGCGGATCGGGCTCGCGCACTACTCCAACGTGTTCGAGATCAACCAGTTGGTGCGGGTGCTCGAAGAACTGCGCTGAGGCCCCGCGTCACGACTTCGCGGCCAGCAGGACCTTCCCGAAGATGCTGCCCTCCTCGAGCATCCGGTGCGCGGACGCGGCCTCGGCCATCGGCACCACGTGGCCGACGATCGGCTGCACCGAACCCTGTTCCACCAACGGCCACAACCGATTCCGGACATCCGCGACGATCGCCGCTTTCTGGTCCAGCGGCCGCGACCGCAGCCCGGCCGCGTAGACGCTCGCGCGTTTGCCGAGCAGCTTGCCGATGTTCAGCTCGCCCTTGATCCCGCCCTGCATGCCGATGATGACCAGCCGGCCGTCGGTGGCGAGCGCGTCGACGTTGCGGTCCAGGTACTTCGCGCCCATGTTGTCGAGGATGACGTCGGCGCCCTTCGTCTCGGCGCGCAGCACCTCGACGAAATCCTGTTCCTTGTAGTTGATCGTGAGGTCGGCGCCGAGCTGACGGCAGCGTTCGAGCCGCTCCGGCGAACCGGCGGTGACCGCGACGGTCGCGCCGAGCGCCTTGCCCACCTGGATCGCGTGCGTGCCGATGCCGCCCGCGCCGCCGTGCACCAGCAGCACCTGGCCTTCGCCGAGACCGGCGTGCATCACGACGTTCGCCCACACGGTGCAGGCCACCTCGGGCAGCCCGGCCGCGGCGAGCGTCTCGACTTCGGCTGGCACCGGCAGCAGTTGCCCGGCCGGGACCGCGACGCGTTCGGCGTACCCGCCGCCGGCGAGCAGCGCGCACACCTCGTCGCCGACCTGCCAGCCCTCGACGCCCTCGCCGAGTTCGGTGATCGTGCCGGAGCATTCCAGGCCGAGGATGTCGCTCGCTCCGGGCGGCGGCGGATAGTTGCCCTGCCGCTGCAGCAGGTCGGCGCGGTTGACCGCGCTGGCGGTGACGTCCAGCAGGACCTCGCCGGGACCGGGTTCCGGATCGGGGACCTCGGTCCATTCGAGCACGTCAGGGGAACCGGGTTCGCGGATAGTGATCGCGTGCATGCGCCCGACTGTATCCCGGGTCAGCCGAGATCGTTGGTGCTGAAGGTGTTGCAGCTCGCGGGCTGGCCGGTGCGGTAGCCGGTGGTGAACCACTTCTCGCGCTGCGCCGAGGTGCCGTGCGAGAAGCTCGACTTGTCGACATGGCCGTTGCCGAGGTTCTTCTGGATGTAGTCGTCGCCGATCCGGGACGCGGTGTCCAGCGCGCGCGAGATGTCGTCCTTCGTGACGTCCTGGACCAGCGGTTTCCCGGAACTGGTCGGGGTCGTGCTGGCGTGGTTTGCCCAGACGCCGGCGTAGCAGTCGGCCTGCAGTTCCAGCCGGACCGAGCCGGACGTCGGTCCGGTGCCGGTGCCGCGCTTGGACGTGCCGGTGAGGTTCTGGACGTGGTGGCCGTATTCGTGGGCCAGCACGTACGCCTCGGTGAACAGGCCGCCCTGCGCGCCGAAGCGGGTCTTCAGCTCGTTGAAGAAGGACAGGTCGATGTACACGTAGGAGTCGGCCGGGCAGTAGAACGGGCCGGTGTCCGACGTCGCGCTGCCGCAGCCGGTGCGCACGCCGCCGGTGAAGAAGCGGGTGGTCGCCTTGCGGTAGGTCTGGCCGGAACGGGAGAACTCCTGCGTCCAGTAGTCCTGGATGGAGTTGACGATCGCGACGATCGAGCAGTCGTGATCCCGGTTGGCGTCGGCGCCGGTGCGGCACTTCTTCGCGAGCGTGCCGGAGTCCAGTTGCTGCCCGGACTGGACGTCGCCGAGCCCGACCCCGCCCACCGCGGGCGACGTGCCGGTGCTGGGACCGCCGCCGAACTGGGAGAACAGGAAATAGATGACCAGGCCGACGATGCCGAGCCCGCCGCCGCCGATGGCCACGCGGCCGCCGATTCCGCCGCCGCCTCCGCCGCTGCCGCGCATGTCCTGGATTTCGGAGGAGTCCAGATCCGCGTTGTCGTCGAATCGCACGCCGAAAGGGTAGCCGCAAAGCCGGGAACGAGGCTGGGTGCGGCCCCTGCGCTGGGGGCCGCACCCAGGTACTACCGAGGTTTCGTTGACAGCGGTTGGCCACCGCCCGGGCAGGCGTCCGGCGCTGCCTTCGCGGTGCCGAGGCCGCGAAGAGAAGCAGCGGCATAACGACGCCGGGTGCGCGTGGCCGATGCCGGAGCGCACGGGGTGCTCGTGCTGTTCGCAATCGCGACCGAACCGGAACGGGGCCGTGCCGATCGCGGGGACACAGCGGGCGGTCAACCGCAGGAACTACCTGCCATGCCACCACCTGGCCTTTCCCGGTGGGAAACGGGGCCCGGCGTGCCCTTCGGCGCGCTCCGGAGTCCTCGTCGTCCCTCCGCTGCCACCGAGGATGCGCTTCTTCGCGCCGAGTCTCAACCTTTTCGTAACCCTCCATCGGGGGAAGTTTGCCCAGAAATTTCACGGCGGGCCGAAACGGCAGCGGCGAAACCGGCCTTCTACGCTTCCGGGCATGAGCGATGACCAGGACGTGCGCTGGCTCGACCCGGCCGAACAGCACGCCTGGCGGGCCTACATCGTCGCGTCGCTGCGACTGCGCCAGCGGCTGCACCGCGAACTGACCGAAAGCCACGGCATCTCGCTCGCCGACTACGAGGTCCTGGTCTGCCTGAACCTGGCTCCGGGCCGGTGCACGCGGATGACCGAACTGGCGGCGCAACTGGGCTCCACGAAGAGCAGGCTGTCGCACCAGATCGGCAAACTGGAGGCGGCCGGGCTGGTCACGCGCCGCCCGGACCCGGAAGACAAGCGAGGCGTGCTGACCGAACTGACCGACGCCGGCCAGCACGTACTGGACAAAGCCGCGCCGACGCACGTGCGCGGCGCCCGCGAGCACCTGATCGACCTGCTGACGCCCGCCGAGCAGACGGTGGTGGCCACGGCGTTCATCCGGGTCCTCGAACACCTGGACGACGTCGAAGGACGGCGCGATACCCTGACCCAGAAGGAAGCGTGGCAGAGCGGCCGAATGCAGACGCCTTGAAAGCGTCCGTAGGGAAACCTACCGGGGGTTCAAATCCCTCCGCTTCCGCTTGTGGTCTATGACCCGCGTCAGCGCGGGTCATAGACCTCTTGGCGGGTACGTCGTTGAGCGGGTGCGGCACAGGTATTGCGCTCGCTTCGGCGGATTCCGGCAAGAGCCTGAAGGCGGCACCGCCTAGTTCTCGAACCTAGCTGCAAATCCCCAGGTGAGTACGGTGCTAGGTACTTGAGGTCTGTGCGGCCCCGGTTCTCGAACCTCCGTCCGGCAGTCGCGCGGGTACCCTGGCCGTGCTGTGCGCCGGGTTCCCGTGGAGTCTTCCGTCATTCGCGACGTCGGCTACGACGCCGCGAAGTCGGTGCTGGAAATCGGGTTCCGCAACGGCAGTGTCTACCGCTACCACCTCGTGCCCGCGCGGGTGCATCGCGCGCTGATGGCCGCCGACAGCCCGGGGCGCTTTCTCAACCGGGAGATCAAGCCGAAGTTCCCGGGGCAGGCCGTGGAGTGATTGCGGCGTCAGGCTTTCTTGGCCTCGCGCAGGGCGATCCTCGCCTGGACTTCCGGGCGGCGCAGCGGCGGCACGGTCGTCGGCGGCTGGCGGCGTTGCGGGAGTTCCTCCAGCAGCCGCGCGGTGATTTCGGCGATTTCGGCGACCGCCGCTTCGAAGGGTTCGCGCGTCGCGTCCGAAAGGGACTGCACTCCGGTCACTTTGCGCACGTACTGGCGTGCCGCGGCCTCGATCTCGTCCGTGGTGGCGGCGGGCTGCAGGCCGCGGAGCGTGGTGATGTTTCGGCACATGTGCTTCAGGGTACGTCTCTGCGGCTGACCGCATCACACTCTAGGGCCAACCTCGTTGACGGGGCCCGAGATCGCCCGGCAACCTTGATGAAGTGCCCCTCAGACCGCGTGCCCCCCGGCTCAGCCGCCCCGTTCCGGAAGTTCCCGCCGACACCCCGATTCCCGAGCAGGCCTGGCACCGCGTTCCCGCCGATGAACTGGTCACGCTCGTCTCCGTTGTCCTGATGGCACAAGGCTTTCCCGAGGATCGCGCCCGTCCGGCCGCGGAGGCGTTGTGCCACGGCGACCTCACCGGCGCGCCGGAAACCGGCGTCGGGGAGCTGACTCGCGTGCACCTGCCCGCGATCGAAAACGGATTCGTCAGTCCCGGCGCGCAGCCATTGCTGATCGCGGACCGCGGAGCCGCGGCGCTTGTCGATTACCGGCGGGCGTCCGGGCTGTGGGCGGTCGGCGACGCGATGGATCGCGCGGTACAGCGGGCCGGGCGGTTCGGGGTCGGGCTGCTGTCGTTGCGTGGGGTCGGGCCGTTCGGTCGCGTTGGGCACCATGCGGCGCGGGCGTTGCCGCACGGGATGATCGGCATCGTCATGGCCGCTGGCGGGTATGCCGATCAGCCGGTGCATCCGCTGGGCATGGCCGCGCCCGCCGGGGCGTATCCGGAGTTCGTCTTCGACGTCGACCTCGCCGACGCCGCTCGCGATCCGCAGTTCGCCGGGTTCGCGTTGATGGTGGACGTGCTGGCCGGGGTGTTGTCCGGGGTCGCCGATCATGAGCATGACACCGGGTTGCTGGTGCTCGCGATCGCTCCGACGACGTTGCGCAGTGCCGACGGGTTCTATCGCGCGGCCAGTGCGGTGTTCGGGAGCATGCTCGGGTGGGAGGGCCGGACGCCGGTTCGCTATCCCGGGTGGCGCGAGGCGCAGTATCTCGAGCAGTGCCGGGCGTTGGGGGTGCCGTTGCAGGCTTCTGTGCGGCGTCAGTTGGATTCGCTGGCGTTGAAGCTGGGGAGGGCACCGTTGACCACGGTCGGGTGAGGGATGGTGCGGGGGCACGGTCGGTCGGGTTGCGGGATGGTGCGGTGGGGCACCCCGAAGCCCGATTGTGATGACGGTCGACGGGTGCTTGTCAAGGCGGGAAAGATGGCTTGACAAGCACCCGTCGACCGCGTGGCGGCTTCGTATCGGGGTGCAGGGCCAGGTGTGGGTGCCTGGTCAGGTTGGGTGCTGCGGGTGGGCGCGGGGCTGGGTGCCTCGGCGAGTCGCCTTGGGTGCCGCGCGGGGCCGGGTGGATGGCTCGTGAGGGAATCAGCGGCCCTCAGGGTTCCCCTCACGGACCACCCAGGGGAGTCAGTGCTCCAGGGAGACTCGGGCTTCCTCGCCGCCGACCGCGACCACGTCGCCGTCTGCCAACTGGCGGCCTCGGCGGGTTTCGACCTCGCCGTTCACCGTGACTTCTTCCGCGTCGATCAGGTCCTTCGCGTGCGAGCCGTTGTCCGCGAGGTCGGCCAGTTTCAGGAATTGGCCCAGCCGGATCGGTTCCCCGGTGATCGGGACGTCGCGCGTGCTCATGGGCCGCATCATGTCACGGCATTGTCGTCGCCCGGTTGTACAGATCGGTGATCTGGTCGTCGAAGTAGCTCGAGTACGACACGTCGTCGGTGTAGCCGCCTCCTTCGTAGCCGCCGATCACGCCGACCACCGTGCCCGTTTTCGTCTCCGGCGAGGGTTCTGCCACCAACGGGCTGCCGCTCGTGCCGGTCGCGAAGCCGGGGCAGTCGACGCGGACCTGGTGTTCGTCCTGCTGCTGGGTGTGCGTCTCGCAGGTGGCCACCTCGTCGACGCCGTCCGGGTAGCCGGCCACCGTCACCGGGCGTGCGAAGGGGCCGTTCGTGCCCAGCTGGTTGGCGCCGGTCACCGATTCGAGGGGTTCGGGGGAGCCCTCCTGGCGCGCAGTCGCGAAACCGACATCGAGGTTCGGATCGGACGAATCGATCCATCCCTGCGCGACCAGTTCGCCGCCGACCTGCCAGTACCCGTACGGCGCGACACCGTCGTGGAAACCCGGCGCGAAGGTGACATTGGCCAGGTAGCCGCCGCCTTCGCCGTCGTGGATGCAGTGCGCGGCGGTAAGCAACTCGTCCCCGCGCGGGCTGTGCACGACGCTCGCGGTGCAGTAATGCGAGCCGTCGACGAACAACGCGCCGATGGACGCTTGGATCGGCTTCGCCGGGGTCGACGAAGGGAGTGTCGGCTCCGCTGCGTGCTCAGCGCACGCCACGATGGTCCCGCTCGCACTCAACAGTGCGAACAGCCCGATCACCGTGCGCCGCATGCCACCTCCTGGTCTGGTCCTCGTCACTAGTATCAGAGAAAGCGGTGAGACCAGGGTGGGGAGACGATGAAGGACTTCTCGAACAAAGTCGCAGTGATCACCGGAGCGGGCTCGGGCATCGGCCGGGCGCTGGCGCTCGAACTCGCGTTGCACGGCGCGCTCCTCGAACTGTCCGATGTCGACGCCGAGGGCCTCGACGGTACCGTGCGCGAGGCCCGCGAACGCGGTGCCGAGGTGCGCGGTCATTCGCTCGACGTGGCCGACCGGGCCGCGGTCCTCGCCCACGCCGAGGACGTCGTGCGGGAGCACGGGCGGGTCAATCTCGTCGTCAACAACGCCGGGGTGGCGCTGGGCGCGACCGTCGAGGACATGACGTTCGAGGATTTCGACTGGCTGCTCGGCGTCAACCTCGGCGGCGTCGTGAACGGGACGAAGGCATTCCTGCCGCACCTCATCGACTCCGGCGACGGCCACGTCGTCAATATCTCCAGCGTGTTCGGATTCGTCGGAGTGCCTACGCAGAGTGCGTACAACGCGGCGAAGTTCGCCGTTCGCGGATTCACCGAGTCGCTGCGCGAAGAAATGCTCGCGGCGCGGCATCCGGTCGGCGTCAGCTGCGTGCACCCCGGCGGGATCAAGACCAACATCGCCCGCAACGCTCGCGGCGGAACCGGCGGCGATCAGGCCAAGGCGGCCGCCGGATTCGACAAAATCGCCCTTACCACACCGAAGAAAGCGGCCGAGACGATCCTGCGCGGCGTGCGCAGGCGGTCCGCGCGGATCCTCATCGGACCGGACGCGTACGTGATCGACGCGATCCCGCGCGTGCTCGGTTCGGCATACCAGCGTCCGCTCGCGCTTTTGGCGCGCCAGGGGCTCAAACGCGTCGACCGGAACGGATAACGCGCCGCGACTGTCCGCATTCCTCGATCACTCGATGGAGTTGCATTTTCGCCGACCGCGCGAAAATGCAGCAGAATGCTGCCAGTCCACTCGTGTGTCCGCACCCCGGAGGTAGCCCTCGATGCTGCGCCTTGCCGAGCGCCGTTTGGCCGCGCCCGCTGACCGCGCCTCCGGGGAACTGGTCGACCGCACCGGAATCATCGCCGCGAGCCTGCCGCGCGGGCCGCGCCTGCTGGACGAGGCCGCTCCGGAGACGAGCTGCGAATCGACCCAGCAGATCCCGGTGATCGCCGGGTGCGCGCCCGCCGAGGAACGCCCGCGCGCGGTGGCGTCGCGGCGGCGGGCCCGGGTGTGGGTCGGCGCGGGGCTGGCGGTGGTCCTGGTCGGACTCGGCTGGCTCGCCGGGGGCTTCTTCACCGGCGCGCTTCCCGGGCAGTCCTCGGACGACGCCGTCGTGCAGGCCGAGCAGCGCGTCCCGATCGCGGAGCAGCAGATCCCGGTACCGCAGACGATCACGCCGCAAGTGACGCAAACCGCGCCGCCGGTCACGGTGTACGTCCCGGTGCCTTCGCACCAGACCCCGGTGCGGCGGCACAACCCGATCCACCCGACCACGCCGCGTGCGACGGCGGCACCGGAGTCCCCGGAGCAGGCCGATCCGCGCGCGGACCTCGAGACGCCCGCTCCGAGCAAGACCCCGGCGCGGGCGGGAATCGACCAGTTCCTCGACTGGAAGCCGTGGTTCGACATGGCTCAGCGGATGTCCGGCGAGCACTGACCCCGGGTCAGCCGATCCATCCGTATTCGTGCTCCGGCCGCCCGGTCGCGCCGTAGCGAAGCCGCATTTCCACCGCCCCCGACTCCGCCAGCGCGGTGAGATAGCGCTGCGCCGTGGCGCGGGCCATGCCGAGTTCGCGGGCTACTTCGGCGGCGGACAGCGGCGTCGGCGAACCGCGCAGCCGCTCCGACACCAGGCGTGCCGTCGCGCTTGACTGGCCCTTCGGCGTCGCCGCGCGATCTTGGTCGTGCAGAGCGCGGAAAGCCCGGTCCACGTCGTCTTGGGACAGTGGACGTTCGGTGGCGACCAGGCTGCGATAGCGGGCGTACGACGTGAGCCGTTCCGACAGCTGCCGCGTCGTGAACGGCTTGATCAGGTAGTTCAGCGCGCCCGCGCGGATCGCGGCGGAGATCGACGCGGCGTCGGTGGCCGCGGACAGCACGATGGTGTCCGTTTTCAGGTCGGGCAGGACGGAAAGGCCGGGCTCGTCCGGCAGGTAGACGTCCAGCAGCACCAGGTCCGGGGCCAGTTCCCGGACCCGGGCGCGGGCTTCGGCGGCGGTGTGCGCGACCCCGGCGACGGTGAATCCCGGCACCTCCGACACGAATCCCGCGTGCACGCCGGCGACGCGGAAATCGTCGTCCACGATCAGGGTGCGGATCATGCGTCGGTCTCCTCGGGTCGGTCCAGCAGGCCGGGAAGTTTGGCGACGAACAACGCGCCGGCCGTCGCGCCGCCGGGATCGGCGAGCCACACGTCGCCGTCGCGGGCCCGGGCGGCTTGGCGGGCCAAGGCCAGTCCGAGGCCGTGCCCGGGACTGAGCTTTGTGGACACTCCTTCGTCGAAAAGCCTGTCCCGCAAGGTCTCGTCAATTCCAGGTCCGCTGTCTACAACGGACACGTGCAAAGTGGCACCATCGGCGAGCAGGCCGACCTCGACCCACGCTGGGCGGCGCGGGCCCATGCGGGCGGCGTGCAGGGCGTTGTCGACCAGATTGCCGATCACGGTGCCCGCGGCGATCGGGTCGGTCACCGAGGCGGGGACCCAGGCGTCGTCGGCCAGCCGCAGTTCCATGCCTTTTTCTTGCGCCTGCTCGGTTTTCGCGACCAGCAAGGCCTGCAGGTACGGATCGGTGACCCGGTCGTCGAGCGGTTCCGCGCGCGAGGCGGTGGATTCGGTGAGGGTTTGCAGGTATTCCTCGGCTTCGGTGTGGTGTCCCAGCTGCAGCAGGCCGGACAGCGTGTGCAGGCGGTTCGCGAACTCGTGCCGTTGCGCGCGCAGGCCGTCGGACAGCGAGCGGATGCCGTCGAGTTCGCGGGTGAGGGTGTCGAGGTCCGTGCGGTCGCGGAAGGTCAGCACGGTGCCCAGCGAGCGTTCATCTCGTTGTACGGCACGGGAATTGATCACCAGGACCCGGTCTCCGGCGACGGCAAGGAGGTTGTCCACCGGCCGTCCTTCCGCGACGGCTTTGTGGACTCGGGGCGACAGGTCCAGTTCTTCCAGCGGGGTGCCGACCGGGAGCGGGGTGTCGAGGAGGCGTTCGGCTTCGTCGTTGCGGACGGTGACCCGGTGTTCCGCGTCGACGGCCAGGACGCCTTCGCCGATGCCGTGCAGGACGGCTTCGTGTTCGTAGAGCAGCTCGGTCAGTTCGTGGGGTTCGAGGCCGTGGGTTACCCGGCGTAAGCGGCGGTTGAGCAGGGCGGACGCGCCCGCGCCGAGTAGCAGCGCTCCTCCGCCGAAGATCATCGTCAAGACGAGCAGCCGGTTGAACTCACTGGTCAATTCGCTGATCTCGTAGCCGACGCTCACTTCGCCGACGATGCGTGAGCCCTGCCGGATGGGGGTCTTGCTGCGCACCGACGGACCCAATGTGCCGGATCGGAACTCGCTCACCACATCGTTGCCCGCGATCACTTCTGCCCAGGGTGTGCTCACTTCCTGGCCGACCAGATCGAGCTTCGGGTGGGCCAGCCGGATGCCGTGATCGTCGGTTATGACGACAAACAGCGCATCGTTCTCCTTGGTCACCGCCTGTACCCGCTCTTGAAGAGCGGCACTGGGGTCGCGTGCGGCGGCGTCGGCGATGACCGCCGGTTCTGTCGCCACTGACTTCGCGACAGCCAGCGCGCGTTCGCCGTACTGTTTCGACAGCGTCGTGCGCAGGAGCGAACTGACCAGCGCGACGCCGAGGCCCACGACGAGGACCACCACGCCGATCTGCAACAGCAGCACCTGACGGGTGAACCGCATCCGCGGAAAGAGCGCCCACTTCGGCATGCCAGGGAACATACCCCCAGCTCAGGGCTGTGCGCTAAACGAGCAAAACGTGGAGAACGCGCAGAGCGCACGCAGAACGTCGACAAGCTTCTCGCGCCGCTCACCCGAACTTAACCTGCCTCGAGCGAGTCCCCACCGTGACGAAGGAGTCACCTCGATGGCCCCACTCATCGAACTGATCGGCGCCACCAAAAGGTTCCCGAGCGGATCAGGTTCTGTCCACACCGCTGTCCGCGAGCTGACCATGACCGTCGAACCAGGGGAGTTCGTCGCCGTGGTCGGACCGACCGGGTGCGGCAAATCCACCACGTTGTCCCTCGTCTCCGGGTTGCAGCCGCCGTCGGCGGGCCGGGTCGTCGTGCACGGCTCCGACGTGAAGTCCATTCCGGACGGCGTCGGCTACATGTTCCAGACCGACGCGGTGATGCCGTGGCGTTCGGTGCTGGACAACGTCGCTTCTGGGCCGCGTTTCCGCGGCGTGTCCAAAGAGGACGCTCGGAAGAAGGCGGCGGACTGGATCGGCCGCGTTGGTCTGGCCGGGTTCGAGAAGTACTACCCGCACCAGCTTTCCGGCGGTATGCGCAAGCGTGTCGCGCTGGCGCAGACGCTGGTCACCGAACCGAAAATCCTGCTGATGGACGAGCCGTTCTCCGCGCTCGACGTCCAGACGCGGGCACTGATGCAGGACGAGCTGCTGCGGCTGTGGTCCGGCACCGGCGCCGCGGTGATCTTCGTGACGCACGACCTCGACGAGGCGATCGCGTTGGCGGACAAGGTGGTCGTGCTGACCACGAGCCCGGCGACGGTCAAGGACGTCTTCGAGATTCCGCTGGAGCGTCCGCGCAAGGTGGAAGAACTGCGGCTCACCGAGGAATTCCGCAAGATCTACTCCGACATCTGGGAATCGCTGCGCGGCGAGGTCGACAAGGCCCGCCAGAAGGGAGCGACCGGTGTCGCTTGAGACTCAGACCGCGCCGACGCCGGTCTTCGAAACCGAACAAGACATCCTCTCCCGCGCGAAGCGCTCCGCCGGACGGCACAAGCGCAACGTCTGGCTGCTGCGGCTGGCGATTCTCGTTGCCTGGCTTGGATTGTGGGAGGTGGCGGGCCGGTTCTGGATCGACCCGTTCTTCTACTCGATGCCGTCGAAGATCTGGGAACGGCTCACCGAATGGTTCACGACCGGGACCGACTTCGGGACCATTTGGTACCAGATCCTGGTGACCGTCGAAGAAGCCGTGATCGGGTTCGTCCTGGGTGCGGTCGCCGGCGTGATCT
Organism: Amycolatopsis sp. NPDC114484; assembly: GCF_055633755.1. Taxonomy (NCBI): domain Bacteria; kingdom Bacillati; phylum Actinomycetota; class Actinomycetes; order Pseudonocardiales; family Pseudonocardiaceae; genus Amycolatopsis; species Amycolatopsis sp. NPDC114484. The sequence goes on from NZ_JBVKDQ010000001.1 coordinate 831,935, forward strand.
GCGGTGTCATTCTCGGCCGCAGTGCGTATCTCGCTGAGGTGCTGGCTCCGTTCATCAAGGCAGCCAACGCGATGCCGCGTATCGTGCTCGCCGCGCTGTTCGTGATCTGGTTCGGGCTTGGGCTGTCGTCGAAGGTCGCGACGGTGTTCGTGCTCGTGTTCTTCGCGGTGTTCTTCAACGCCTTTACCGGTGCTCGGGAAGTGGACCGCAACTTGATCGACAACGCGCGGATTCTCGGGGCGACGCGGTGGCAGGTGCTGCAGTCGATCGTGTTGCCCAGTGCGACGTCGTGGATTCTTTCGTCGCTGCACGTGGCGTTCGGTTTCGCGTTGATCGGTGCGGTCGTCGGTGAGTACACCGGTGCCAAGGCGGGTATGGGCTTCCTGATCGCCAACGCGCAGGGCACGTTCGACACCGCCGGGGTTTACGCCGGGATGCTCGTGATCATGGTCGTCGCGTTGTTCGCGGAATGGCTGATCGGTTCGGCGGAGCGCAAGCTGCTGCGCTGGCGTCCGCAGATGTCGGCCGACGACGGACGGCGGGATATCTGACATGCGTCTCAAGAGGACACTCGCGGTCGCCGCGGCCGCGCTGGTGACCGTGGCCGGGGTGAGCGCCTGCCGGGATTCCCGGGAGATCGACCTCGGCAACGGCGGGCGGCCGCACATCAAGATCATGGTCGGCGGACTGTCCAAAGTGATCTATCTGCCGGGGCAGCTCGCGAAGCAGCTGGGCGAGTACCAGAAGCAGGGACTGGACGTCGAACTGTTTGACCAGCCGTCCGGGGCCAACGCGGAAACGTCGCTGCTGGCCGGTGAAGTGCAGGGCGTGGTCGGGTTCTACGACCACACGATTGACTTGCAGGCCAAGGACCAGTGCATCACCAGCGTGGTGCAGTTCGCGAATGTGCCTGGCGAAGCGGAAATGGTCGCCACTGCGAAGGCCGGGCACATCAAGTCCGGCGCGGACTTCCGCGGCAAGAACCTCGGCGTCACGTCGCTGGGTTCGTCGACGGACTTCCTCACCAAGGCGCTCGCCAGTCGCGGCGGTGTCGGCAGCAAGGACTACACGCCGGTGAAGGTCGGGGCGGGGCAGACGTTTATCTCTGCCATGCAACAGGGTTCGATCGACGCGGGCATGACGACCGACCCGACCATCGCGCAGCTGACCAACACCGGACAGGCCAAGGTGCTCTACGACATGCGCACGCCGGAAGGCACGCGCGCGGCGCTCGGCGGGCTGTACCCGGCGAGTTCGCTGTACATGAGCTGCGAAATCGTGAAGCGCTATCCGGACGTCGTGCAGAAACTCGCCAATGCGTACGTGAATTCGCTGAAGTGGCTCTCCACGCACACCGCGGAGCAGGTGGCCGATCTGATGCCGCCGTCGTTCGCGGGCGGCGACAAGGCGTTGTACGTCAAGTCGCTCAAGGACAGTCTGCCGATGTTCACCAAGGACGGCCGGATGGACCCGTCCGGCGCGCAGAACGTCCTGAAGGTGCTTGGCGCTTCGTCCAGCAACGTCAAGCCCAAAAAGGACAAGATCGATTTGTCCAAGACGTACACCACCCAGTTCGTGGACGCCGCGCACGCCCGTACGGCGCGGTAGTCCACTTCGGAAGGAGTCCGTGCCGGCCCGCCGCCTCCCCTGGCGGGCGGGCACGGACTTCCGTGTACACAAAGGAGAATCGGGACATTTGGTGAAGTTTTCCCGAGATGTGAATACCCTTCGAAAGTAGCTACCAACTCGGGCGAGCGAAATTCAACACTGGTACGCGCAGGCACTCCCGTGACCAGATTGGATGCCCATGAGTCCACGATCTTTCCGTCGTCCCCTCGGATTGCTGGCGGTCGGCGCGTTCGCGGCCGCGACCCTCGTCGCCGGCGCGGGAGCCGGGCCCGTCACGTTCGGCAAGCACTTCCACGGGAACCACTACTCCGGCGGAAACTGGGGCGGCTACGTCAGTTTCGGCAGTTTCACCACCGCGACCGCAGGCTGGACCGAACCGTCGGCGACCTGCAATTCCAGCAACGACCTCTTCGCGCCGTGGGTGGGCATCGACGGCGACGGATCGTCCTCTGTGGAACAAACCGGTGTCGCGACCGACTGCTCCAGCGGCAGCCCGCAATACCAGGCGTGGTACGAAATGTACCCGGCCGCACCGGTGTACTACTCGGCGAGCGAGGCGCCGGTGAAGGCTGGCGACCACCTCACCGCGACGGTCACGCGCAGCAACAACAGCTACAAACTCGACCTGAAGAACGACACGCAGGGCTGGACGAAGACGACCACGCAGTCGCTGAACGCGAAGCACTCGTCGGCGGAGGCGATCATCGAATCGCCGACCGATTCATACCCCGCGATCAACGGCGGCGTGAAGTTCGACGGGGTCAAGTTCGACGGCAAGAACCTCGCCGACACCAGCCCGCAGGGCCTCAACGCGGACGACGGCGGCAGCGCGACGTGGGTCCCCGGGGCGATCGGCTCCGACGGCCAAAGTTTCTCGATGAACCGTCAGTAGCAGAAGGTCGTGAGGGGAACCCTGAGGGAATCAGAGTCCCTCAGGGTTCCCTTCACGGACGTTCGAAGCCGTAGGCGCGTTCGACTCGGGAGACCTGGACGTCGAAGGAGCGGTACCACTCGGCGCGGCCCTGGTCGCGGGTTTCGGTGTGCTCCAGGTTGCTTCGCCACGCGGCGATGGAGTCCTCGTCCCGCCAGTACGACACGGTGATGCCGAGCCCGGATTCGTCGCGGACGGAGTTGATGCCGAGGTATCCGGGCTGTTGCGCGGCGAGTTCGTTCATGGTGGCGGCACGCTCGGCGTAGCCGCGGTCTCCTTCGGTGCGCCGGGACGTGAAGATCACCGCGTAGTAGGGCGGTTCGGGAAGCTCCATGGCCGGAGATATACCTGGCGAACGCCGACGAGACCAGTGGGTTTCAGCCCTGCAGGCCGTTGACCGCCCAGGCGAACACCATCAGAGCGAGCAGCAGCGAGATCCCGGCCTGGACCATCATGGTCATCTTCGCCCAAATCCGCAGCGGCATGACGTCGGTCGGGCTGAACGCGGTGGCGTTGGTGAACGAGGTGTAGAGGTAGTCCAGGTACCGCGGTTCCCATTCGGCCTTGGCCATCGACGGGTCGCTCATCTGCGGAAACTGCAGGTCGGGGAAGTTCGCCCGGCCCGCCGCGCGCCGCGCCGGGCCGCCGCGGTCGAACTCCCAGTACCAGAGCGAGAAGACGACGATGTTGGTCCAGTAGATGACCACGCCGCTGATCAGCACCTGCACCGCGTGCCCGCGCTGCTCGCCCTGTGCGATCCCGATCACCAGTTGCACCGCGGACGCGCCGTTGAGCACGCTGACGACGGCGAGCGAGGTCAGCGCCACCATGCGCTCGACGATGTTGAACTCGCTGAGCCGGCCGGGGTTGAGCAACAGCAGCGCGATGATCAGCACGGCGGTCAGCGAGGGCAGCAGCCACCACGGGTGCAGCACCATCTCGTCGGGCAGGGCGAGCTGCAGGGCGAGGGTCCCGATGACGACGGCCGTCGCGGGCCATCGGGTCTCGCCTTTGGTCGCCCGCCGCCAGGCAGGCACTGATTCGTCGGCCACCTCGACAACGGTAGGGCGCGGACCGCGGGTCGGCGCGTCGCAGAGATAGACGTGTCGTGGGGCAGTGCGGCCGAAGGGGACGAACCGGCTTCAGGGTGACGGAACGCTTGGCAGCTTCCTCGCGACGTCCGTGCGGCTTCGCGCGCCTAGCTTGCGAAGCACCTTCGCCACGTGCTGCTCCACCGTGCGTGGCGACAGGAACAAGCCGTCGGCGATCTGCCGGTTCGTCCGGCCCTCCGCGAGCATCTCGGCGACTTCGCGCTCTCGCGGGGACAGTTCGCGACCGTAGCCGCGACGGCCGCGCTGTGATGGTGCCCAGGCACCGTGTTCGCGAAGCACGTGATGGCAGCGGCCAGCGTCGCGCGTGGCACCGAGCTGTACGTACGCAGCGGCAGCCTCGCTGAGAGCAGCCGTCGCACCGTCTTGGCCTGCTTCGAGGCGACAATGCGCTGCGCGTTCACGCATGCCTGCGGCGAGGTACGGCATCGGCAGTGCTGCGTACGCGTCGGCTGCGGTGTCGAAGAGCGTCGCGGCGGCGAGGTGCTTCGCGCGGGCGTTTGTCAGGACGGCGCGGCCAGCGTGCAGAGCTGCGGCGGCGAGAGGTGCGTCGCGGTCTTCGATGCCGCGCGCGAACTCTTCGACAAAGGCGTCAGCGTCGTGCCAACGGTCTGCGCGCGTGTACGCCTCCGCAGCAGCTGGGACGAGCGACGCTGCCCAGACCCACACGCCTTTGCGGCGCGCGGCGTCGACAGCGACATCGGCGGCTTCGCAGGCAGCGGCGACGTCGTCGGTCGCCAGATGCACGCCGATCAACACCGAAGCCGCACACAAGACAACGGGGATAGGGCCTTCGCCCGGACGGTGCGCCGAGGCGTCGGCCAAGTGTCTTCGCGCCGCCGCGAACTCACCGCGTACTGCGGCCAGCCCGCCCAGCACCAGCGACGTCTCCATGACGATCGCGCCCAGCGCCGGGTGCCGCGTGCGGACGTCCTCGGTCGCTTCGGCCAGGCCGTCCCATTTGCCGCGGAACCAGGCGAGTCGCACTTCGGTGCCTTCGATCAGGCCCTTCGGGTACAGCGCGCCAGCTTCGGAAGCTCGGCGCAGACCCTCGGCGACCAGCTGTTCCGTCCGGTCGAGGTGTCCGGCCCACGACTGTGCGTCGGCGAGGTTGCACCACAGCCGGGCCAGCTGCACGCGTTCGGCGACGCTCGGCGCGGTGACCGGCATCGCCTCGAACTCCGCCCACGCCGAACCGTCGCCGATGTGCGAGGCGGTCGCGATCCGGTCTCCGGTGAGCGTCAGCCGCAGCTCGGGATCGGTCAGTCCAGAGTGGACTTCCCTGGCGCGCCGCATCCACTGCTCGTGCCACGACAGCGGCGTGAGCCCGTCGAACGGCAGCGCGAGCAGGTTGATCCCGCGCGCGGCCAGTTCCGGTCGATCCGACAGCTCGGCGACGGCGCGTTCGACCGCCGCGCGACCCTGCTCCAGCCGACCGGCGACGCGGACCAGCAGCATGCCCAGCGCGAGCCGGATCGTCCCGTGCACGGCTGGCGGGAGCGGACGGTCTTCGAGCACTTTTTCCAGCGTCAGATGGACATCCGGGCGGAAGACGCGCAGCGCGACGTCGCTGAGCTTCTTCGCCAACCGGCCGACCGCGTCCTCGTCCGCCTTCGCGACGATCGCCTGCAGCAAGTCGATCGCGCGTGCGGTATCGCCGTGCGCGATCGCTTCGTCGGCAGCTTCTTCCGCGTAGCGCCGCCATTCCTCGACGCATCCGGCGGCCTGGGCGTGTGCGGCGAGCAGCGACAGGGGTTGACCTGGCAGGTGCATTGCCTTGGTGTGCAAGAGTTTTCGTTCAGCGACGCTGAGTCCATCGTATACTGCCTTGCGCGCGAACGGATGCCGGAAGCCGTAGCGATTGTCGTCGACCTCGTCCAGCAGTCCGCCGGACAACACAATCTCGTCCTCGGCCAACCCGGCCAGCTCATTCAGCATCGACGGTTCGGCGGGAACATTGAGCACAGCCGCGGCTTTGGCGAGCTGCACCGCGGATTTCGGCAGCGCGGACAACTGCCTGGACACCGATTCCTGAAGCGCGACAGGAACTTCCAGCCGTTCCAACGCCGAATCGGTCAACTCGACGCCACGCAGCGCGCGGATAGTTTCCTCAGCGACAAAAGGAATCCCGGCGGTGTACTCATGCAGCTTCACCGCGAAGTCGGCGTTGATCCGGGGCAAACCCAGAAGGTCGCAAGCCATCGCGGAGACGGCCGCGGAGTCCAACGGCCCCAGCGTGACCTGCGCGCTGTGCACTCCGGGAACGCTGCGGACGCTGGATTTCCCGGTGCGGCAAGTGGCGGCGACGCCCAGGTCCGGCGGCCAGTCGACAGCGAGAAACCGCAGCAGGTCACCGGTTCCCGGGTCGGCGCGATGCAGGTCGTCGATCAGCAAGACGGTGGGCCCGCAGGCAATCAGCAGTTCGCGGAACGCGCGGAACACGCGATGCCGTTGCGCGCTGGCGTCCGGCAGCGGCTCCGGCGCGGGCGGCAGAACGTCGGCCAGCTCCGGAAGAAGTGGTTGCAGTGCACCGGCAACCGGGCTCAGCGGCCCGAGCCGATCCCCGGCGGAACGCAACGCTTCCAGCACCGGACCGTACGGAAAGGGCTCGGCCAACTGCGGACACGCGCCGCGCAGCACGCGGATCCGGGAAAATTCCGGCCGCGCGGCGAGTTCGGCCAGCAGCCGCGTTTTGCCCATTCCCGGCGCGCCCTCGACCAGCACCGCGGCGGGCCGGTGGCGGAGAACTTCAGCGACGGCGGCGAGTTCGCGGTCGCGTCCGGCGAATGCCGCCGGACGCGGACGCACGGAAACCAACGTCGGAACGGCCGGCCACATCACGACCTCCCCAGCGAGCGTCTTGTCCGTTTCGCCCGGAGCTTAAGCAGTGCGCGGGGCTCGGTAAACCGACTCTCGGCGGGTGCGCGGGCACGCTCCTCACACGAGTGCCTCCGTACGGTCACCAAATGGCAGAAGAAAACCCGGCGCGTGGTCACAAAGAGTGCGAAACCTCGCGGAGTTCCCCGGTTCAGCGGAACAACCCACGGACGCCCACTCCGGCGGCGAACGCTCGGTAGTCGCGCAAGTCCCTACTTAAGGATTGCTCCGCTACCTATTCTCGCCGCCACTTATTGCAGGGGATCGAACCGCCGCCGCACCCTTCGAGGCCGGGGGGAACCGAACGCGAGGGAGAAGCATGAAAGCCATCAGATTCCTCGGTGCCGCAACCGCTGCCGCGGCGGTGACGGCGATCTTCGCCGGTGTCCCGGCCGCGAGTGCCGCCCCGCTCAACCCCGACATGGTCCCGGCGATGCAGCGCGACCTCGGCCTCACCCACGGTCAGGCACTCGCCCGCCTCGCGAACGAGGAGGCCGCGAACAAGGTCGGCGCGGCACTGGAGAAGGCTCTCGGCGAACGCTTCAGCGGCACGAGCTTCAACGCGGCGACCGGCAAGGCCGTGGTCGCGGTAACCGACGCGTCGCTGGTTGGCCAGGTGCGCGCGGCCGGCGCCGAGGCGCAGGTCGTCCGGTTCAGCGCCCGGCAGCTCGACTCGACGGTGCAGAAGCTCAACGCCCAGGAGAAGGCCGCGCCGAAGTCGGTCACCGGCTGGGGCATCGACACCGCCAGCAACCGGATCAGCCTGACTGTCCTCAAGGGACAGCGCGGCGCGGCGGAGCAGTTCGTCCGGCAGTCCGGTGTGGACAGTGCGGCGGTGAGCGTGACGGAAACCTCGGCCGTGCCCAAGGCGCACTACAACGTGCTCGGCGGGGACGCGTACTACATCGGCAGTTCATCCCGCTGCTCCGTCGGATTCTCGGTGAACGGCGGATTCCTGACCGCGGGCCACTGCGCGGCACTCACCGGCGGCGGCGCGCTGTCCGGCTACAACCGGGTCGCGATGGGCCAGTTCTCCACCTACCGCTTCCCCGGCGCGGACTACGCGGCCGCGCGGGTCAACAGCAACTGGACCCCGGTCGGCCAGATCAACAACGGCACCCGGGTCGCCGGTTCCACCGAGGCCGCGGTCGGCGCCTCGGTGTGCAAGTCCGGTTCCACCACCGGCTGGACCTGCGGAACGATCCGCGCCAAGAACCAGACCGTGCGCTACCAGGAAGGCACCGTGACCGGCATGGTGCTCACCAACGCCCGGTCCGACCACGGCGACTCCGGCGGCTCGTTCATCAGCGGAAACCAGGCACAGGGCATGGTTTCCGGCGGCGACACCGTCAACAGCTACTACTACCCGGTGAACGTCGCGCTGTCCGCGACCGGCACGACGCTCGTCCGCGGCTGATTTCCGCGGGGAGTGCCTGCACCGGCGGCGGTGCAGGCACTCTTTCGTTTCAGGATGGCGCGGCGGAATCGGTCGCGGAACCGCGGGCCGCGAGGGGAAGGCGCTCGCGAGGACCGCGGCACTGACGGCAGCTCGGGTGAGCTTGGCGGGTGACATCCCGATCGGTACTGTGCTCCGGCTTACAGTGAGTCCACATGCGACAAAGGCGGCTCGAGTGCCTCCAGCGCACTCGAACCGCCCTTGTCCTCATTGCCGCGGGATCGGCAGGTCTTCTCACACGTTGCTGATCTCCTCGATCAGCCCGTCGATGTCGAAGTGCTCGCTCTCGGCTCCGAGCGGCACCAGCTCGTAGGAGGATTCCAGGAACGCCTCGAGGTCGGCGCGCTCCAGTTCGAACGACGCGTAACCGTCCGGCGACTCGATTTCCAGCGTCAGCAAGGCTTCGTCCTCGGACAGATCCGGGCGGATCCGCACGTCGCCGATCCCGGTCGGCTCGTCCAGCCCGGTCACGAGCAGCTCGCGGGCGAAAGTCCATTCGATCCACCGGCCGCGCTCGGTCCGGAACGCCACGGTGACCGCGTAAGGCTCCGACACGTGGAAGGAGAGGCGGGACAGCACCGGCGTAGTGCTCTCGTTCAGCAGTACGAACTGGGTCTGGTGTACGGCGTCGGTGGTGTGCACGGCTGCTCCTGGAGTCCTCCGGTCGTTCGCGCCTCGCGAACTGGTCGGCAGGGAGATGATCGACTGGGGAGCACATGACGTCGTTTCGCCGACGTTCACGCGATCGGTTGCATCAGGACGCGAACACGTAACGCCGGACACAGAACCCTTGCGTTTCCGCGCGGATCAGGAAAGCGGCAGCGTGAGGCCCACTTTGACCCGGTCCATCGCCACGCTCGTGGTGAAGTGCCGGACGTTGGGGTTGTCGAAGAACGTGCGCCGCGCGAAATTCTCGAACGCCGCCATGTCCGGGCAGGTGACCACGAGGACGAAGTCCGCGGTGCCGGTGACGTAGTAGCACTGCTGCACGCAGTCGTCGGCGAGGACCTGGGTGCGGAAGCTGTCGAGCACCGCCATGCTCTCGCGCTCCATTTCGACCATGACGACGAACGTCATGTCCAGCCCGAGCGCGGCCGGGGACAGCACCGCGATCTCCTTCTCGATCACTCCGGCCTCGCGCAGCCGTTTGATCCGCCGCTGCACGGCCGCGGCGGACAGGCCGACTTTGGACCCGATGACCTCGGCGATCGTGCGGGCGTCGTTCTGCAGGCAGGACAGGATGGCGAGGTCAAGCTGGTCCAGGTCGGGAGTGCGCACACTTCAGGCTAACCGGGCGGACCGACAAAAAGCCTCGCAATTACCACGCGGATGAACCGCCGACCGCAATACCTCCTATTGAGGGAATGTGGAAGAGGTCTCTTAGTGACGTGGAACACAACTGGCCGGTCTACCCAGGGGTAGGCCATACAAGGGGAGGCAACCGGCGACGTCCGCCAACAAGCCGGTCTGGGAGGTTCCGCCATGAGTGCTGTCCGGTCGCGCCACCGCGCCGCCGTCGTCGCCGGACTCGGCGGCGCGCTGCCCGAACGCGTCGTGACGAACCACGAGATCGCGGCCCGCCTGGACACCACCGACGAGTGGATCCGCACCCGCACCGGGATCAGGGAGCGCCGCCGGGTCGCCCCCGGCCAGTCCACAGTGGACCTCGCCGAGGAGGCGGGACGGGCGGCGCTCGGCCCGGACGGGCACGCGGACGCCGTCGTGCTCGCCACCTCCACCGCCGACCAGCTGTGCCCGGCCACCGCGCCGCAGGTGGCGGCGCGGCTCGGCCTCGGCACGGTGCTGGCGCTCGACGTCAACGCGGTGTGCAGCGGCTTCATCTACGCGCTCGCGACCGCCGCCGGATTCATCGCGGGCGGGATCGCCGAGCGGGTGCTGGTGATCGGCGCGGACGTCTTCACCTCGCTCGTCGACCCGGACGACCGCACCACGGTGCCGATCTTCGGCGACGGCGGCGGCGCGGTGCTGCTGCGCGCGGGCGAGCCCGGCGAACGCGGCGCACTGGGCCCGTTCGACCTGCACAGCGAGGGTGAGCTGGCCAAGCTGCTGTGGGTCGAGGCGGGCGGCGCGGCGCAGCGGGTGCCGGAGAACCCCAAGGACCGGTTCATGGTCATGCAGGGCACCGCCGTGTTCCGGCAGGCGTGCGCGCGGATGGCGGAATCCTCGCGCGCGGTGCTGGAAGAGGCGGGCTGGATGGTCGGCGACGTCGACCGGTTCGTCGGGCACCAGGCGAACATCCGCATCCTGCAGGCGACCGCGAAGCAGCTCGGCATGCCCGCGGACGCGGTGGTGTCGAACATCGACCGGGTCGGCAACACCAGCGCGGCGTCGATCCCGCTGGCGCTCGCGGACGCGGTCGCCGACGGGACGCTGACGCCGGGGCACAAGGTGCTGCTGACAGCGTTCGGGGCCGGGCTGACCTGGGGTTCGACGGTGTTGACCTGGCCCGAGATGCCCTGAGTTACGCGTACTCCGGCAGCACGATCGCCTCCGAACGCGGCTTCCCGAACCGTCCCGCGGCCTTGCCCAGCCGTCGCGCCAACGGCGTGCTCGCCATCCGCAGCGCCGCATGGATCGCGGTTCGATGCCCCTGCGCCCGCGGCATCGTCACCTGCGGCGCGCCGGGGAAAAGCCGCTGCGCTTCGGTGACCAACGGCCGCATCAGGTGTTCGTACTGACTGAACGCGGCCCGTGGGTCTTCGTTCGTGCTGAGTTCTCCGGCGAGGATGTACGCACCGGTGAGGGCGAGCGTCGTGCCCATGCCGCTGACCGGCGAAGCGCAGTAAGCCGCGTCGCCGAGCAGCACGACCCGGCCTTGGTGCCACGTCGGCAGTTTCGCCTGGCCGACGTCCTCCAAGTACAGCGAACCGTTGTCCATCTCGGCCAGAATGCGCGGCCCTTCCCAGTCGACGTCGGCATATGTCTTGCGCAGGATCGCCACCGTGTCTTCGGGCGTGAGCCGGTCCAAGCCGCGTACGTCGGACAGGAAGAAGAGCCCGGCGCGCATCGTGCCGACGTTGTCCGGACGCAGGAACAACATCCGCCCGCGGTCGCAGAACATCGTGCGCCACCAAGCGGTATCGGTGGCGATGCGCGGGATCGCGAGGTGCGCGGTGTAGAGCCCGAGTTCGTGCGGACGCGCGTCCGGCATCAGCATCGCGCGGGTGCGGGAACGCAGGCCTTCGGCGATGACCACGGCGTCGAAGCGCTGGGTTCGGCCGCTCTGGAAGTCGACGTCCACGCCGGCGCCGTCGTCGTGCAGCGCGTGGATCTGGTCGCCGAATCGATACGTCGTCTCGCCGGCTGACTGGTCATACAGCAGCCGTGACAGCTGGCCGCGCAGGATTTCGATCTCGGCGGTCCCGCCTCCGGAATCGCCCTCGCCGGCGCGGAATTCCGCGACGACGCGTCCGCGTTCGTCCACGAACTGTGTGCCGACCTCGCCGGTGTGCGCGGCGCGGACGGCTTCTTCGAGCCCCATCTTGCGCAGCACCTGGCGGCCGACGCCCCGGATGTCGACGTTCTGGCCCTCATCGCGCAGGTGGTCGAACCGTTCGACGATGGTGACGTCCCAGCCGGACTGCGCGAGCCGGGAAGCGAGCGCGGGGCCGGCGATGCTGGCCCCGGAGATGAGAAGACTGCGACGGGTCATGGTGCCCCTCCTTGCCGTTGCTCAGATACCTAGTTAATCTATCTATTAGTTTCTCTACTGACAAGGAGGGCCGCGTGGACGAGAACCAGGCAGCGCTCGAGCGCGTGAACGAGACGACCTTCGCGGTGCGGGACGTCATCGAAGCCAGCCGCGACCTGATGGCGCGGATGGCGAAGAGCGTCGGAATGAACGCGAACGACCTCACCGCCATCGCGCTGCTCAACCACTACGGGCCGATGGGGCCGGTGGAATTGGGCCGCCGCCTCGGGATCAGCGGCCCGTCGGCGACGACGCTGGTGGACCGGATGGAAGAGGCCGGTTACCTCGCGCGCGTCCGCAGCGACACCGACCGGCGCCGGGTGGCGGTCACGGTCACCGAAGAGGCCCGCACGGTCGCGGCGGCGGTGTGGTGGCCGGCGATCGAGAAGCTGGACGCGGTGTCGCGCACGCTCAGCGAGTCGGAAAACGCTGTGGTGCGGGACTTTCTGGCCCGGATTACCGAGGTGATGAACGAGGGGCGGGAGTACTAGGTCGTCCAGGTCCGGGTCTCGCGGTGGCGGCCGCGCAGGTGGAGTTCGCCGTGCAGCCGCCAGTGTTCCCGTTCCCCGCCGAGCGCGGCCTTCACCGTCGTTTCGCTGGCGAGCACCCGCGACGGCACGGCTTTCGCGTGTTCGGTGAGCCGCGCTGCTTCGTTCACCGCGTCGCCGATCACGGTGTACTCCAGGCGGCTCGACGCGCCCAGTTGCCCGGCGAACACCTGCCCGGTCGCGACGCCGATGCCCAGGTCAAGCTCGCCTTCCGACACCACCGCGTCGCGGATCGCGCGGGCCGCGGCGAGTGCCATCGTCGGACCGTCGGACAGCCGGGTCGGTGCACCGAAAACGCACAGCGCGGCGTCGCCCTGGAACTTGTTGACCAGCCCGCCGCGAGCGTCCACAGCGGACACCACGCTCGCGAAAAACCGGTTCAGTTTCTCGACCAATTCCTGCGGCGGAGTGCGTGAGGCGAGCGCTGTCGAGTCCACGACGTCCACGAACAGCGCGGTGACCTCGCGGACGTCCCCGGAAAGCGAAGCGCCGTATTCGAGCGCGTGCCGGGCGACGTCGATGCCGACATGCCGGCCGAAGAGGTCGCGCATCCGGTCCTGTTCGCGAAGGCCGGCGGCGAGGTCGTTGACCGACGTCTGCAGCATCCCGATCTCGCTGGAATCGTCCACGTCGACGTGCACGTCCTTGCGCCCGCGCGCGATTCCGTCCAACGCGATCCGCAGCCGGTGCAGCGGCGCGGCGACCGCGCGGGACAGGAGCGCGGTGCCGATCGCGCCGGTCGTCAGGCCGGTCACGGACAGCACGATCAGGCTCGCCGTCGGGTTTCCGTCGCGGCCGAGATCGGGCGGGGTGGTCACCAGCAGCACGCCGATCAGCGGCACGCCGCTGGCCAGCACCCACGTGACGACCAACCGGGTCAGCACCGTGACCGGCAGCGAACCGCGCGGCGGCAGCACGTCGAGCGCCATCGTCATCACCGGCCGCGCGACCCATTCCGCGGCCAGATAGGTGAGCCCGACCGTGGTCAGGCCGCCGAGACCGATGGTGAGCGCGATGCCCGCCGCGTCGCCGATCGAGCCGAGGACGCCGGCCAGAATGCCCAGCGCGAGCGCGCCGATCAGCCAGAGCGTGCCGCTCACCACCGCCATGTCAAAGGGCAGCCGCAGTGCGCGTTTGGCCTCGTCCGCGGTCGGCGGGCGGCCGATCGTGAACCACACCACGGTCCGGCGTTGCAGGTAAGCGGTCCAGAGCGTGCCGACGATCAGGGCCAGCGCGACCACTCCCGCCGCGGTGACTCCGAGCACCCAGCCGCGATCGTCGACGTCCTCCGGCAAACCCTGCAGGAGCAGCAGCAACGCGACGACCCCGGCACCGGCGACACTCGATCCGACGCCGAGCGCGGCGAAGCCCAGACTGGTGCGCAGAACCAGCCGGAACCTCCCCGCGATCATCGTGCGCACCCGCAGATCGTATGGGGTGGCGGGTCCGGGAGCGAAAAAAGCCGTCGCCCTCGCGGTGCGGCGATGGTTAGCGTGGCTGTATGCAACCGCTCGACCCCGCCGAGATCCGCGCCTCGTTCGTCAACTGTTCGCGCGGGGAAGCCAAGTCCGTCACGCTGCCGGTGGACATCCCGTGGGAGAAGCGCGACTTCCTCGGCTGGCGCGACGTGAAGGCGCCCGGCCGGGCGTACCTCGTCGTGCCGCACGGCGACGAGGTGATCGGCCTGTCGTTGCGCGCCGCGCCGCCGGCGAAATCTCGGCTGCGCAGCAACATGTGCGCGTTCTGCTCCACGACGCATCCGCTCGCCGACATCACGCTGTTCACCGCCCGGCTGGCCGGAAAGCCCGGTCGCGACGGCAACACGGTGGGCACGTATTTGTGCGCCGACCTGGCGTGCAGCGCGTACCTGCGCGGAGAACTCAAGCCAGCGGTGCCGCAGCCGAAGGAATCGCTCACGGAGGAACAACGCGTCGAGCGGATGAGCGAGAAAATCGGGCGGTTCGTGGCGCGGGTGCTGGAAACCCGGTAGCTGCCGCCATCGCAGGGTTTGTCCTGATCGATGGCAGTTGTCCCGCGAAACCGGCAGAACCTGGTCGGACACCTGGACTACTGCCGACGCGAGGACCGCTGTTCCGGCTCATCTCGTGATCAGACCGGATCGGGTCGCGTGGTGGTGAGCGAGCGGCTGGTTGTACAAGCGACCGGTCCTTAGTGGACGAGGTGGAGCCGTTGCTGCGTTCGACGGCGACGTTCGAGGTGGTGACCGTGGTGACCACGGTGCCGGTGGCCGAGGTCGCCGATGCGGTGCTGCGCCGGGTTCGCTAGGGAGTCAGAAATCCCACTCGGCGATCCGGCCCATCTTCCGGATCATCGGGAACAGCGCCGACGCGCGCAGCGCCAGCCGGGACCCGGTCGGGATCTTCGCCAGTGCTTCGTCGCTCGCCCAGTCGGTGGCGTCCAAACAGGACACCAGGCGGAGACCGTAGCGTTCCAGTTCGTGCGGATCGTCGATGCCCCAATGCAAAGTCGCGCCCGCGCGGCGGACCACCGGGTTGAGTGTCTGCGCCTTGATCCCGAGCGAGCTGAAGAAATCGACCACGATCCGGCCGGACGGGAACTTGCCGACGAGCCTGCGGACCAGTTCGGTGCCGGACTCCGCGGTGAGGTACATCGTGAGCCCCTCGGCCACGATCAGCGCCTCGCGATCGCCGGGAACCTGGTCGAGCCAGCCGAAATCGGTGACTGACGAGCCGATCATCGAGTACCCCGGCCGCTCCGGGTAGATCCGGCCGCGGACGTCGACGACCTCGGGGTAGTCCACATCGAACCAGGTGACCGACGGCGGCGGGTCGAGCCGGTACACGCGGGTGTCCATCCCGCAGCCGAGGTGCACGACGATCGCGCCGGGGTGTTCGGCCAGCCACTTGCCCGCCATCTCGTCGATCGCGCGCGCCCGGATCGCGACGGAGACGGCGGCGTTCTCGTTCACGCCGAGCTTGCGGAAGTCGTAGTCGATCTTCTTGACCGCTTCGTCGGCGGCGGTGTCGCCGAGGATCGGGTCTTTTCGGCGAGCGTCGAGCGCACGGGCGTACAGCGTGCCGAGGTTGGTTGCCTTCTCCTCGGTGAAGTGCACTTTTTCCACGGTCCGGCCCCCATCGTGGCAAAGTTTTCACAAACTTATGAAGACTGTAGCGCTGATTGCTGGGCGCGGCATCATCCGGACGCGGGCTTTCTGCGTGTGCTGATCAGGAAGACGCGTAATCGTGGGCGTAGGTTTTCGCGTCCAGCAAATGCTTGAGCGTGATCTCTCGAGCGGCCGCAGCGTCCGAGCGGCTGATGGCCTCGAGGATCGCGCGATGCTCGGCCACGGCTTTGCGGATCTGCCCAGGCAGCCGCAGCGCGGCCCGGCGTTCCTCGCCGACCAGGGCGAGCACTGAGCGGAGCAGGTCGGCGACGTCGTCGTTGCCCGCGTTTCCGGCGATCACCCGATGAAACTCGGCGTCGGTCGCGATGACGCGCAGCATGTCGCCGTTCGCCGCGGCCTCCTCCATCTCCGCGACATTGTCCGCGAGCCGCTGCACGACGCGCGGCGTGTGCTGCCGCGCGAGTCGCTCGGCCAGCGTCGGCTCGACGGTCGCGCGCAGGTCGAACAGCTTCTCCACCAGCTGCTCGTGCTCGGAAAACCAGCTGCTCAGCGGGCTTTCCTCGGTGCCCTGCTCACGGACGTAGGTGCCCGAACCGGCGCGGATCTGGACGTAGCCGATCGAATCCAGGACACGCAATGCCTGCCGCAACGACCCGCGGCTGATGCCGAGTTGCTCGCACAGCGCGCGTTCCGCGGGCAGGCGCGAGCCCGGCGGAAGCTCGCCCGAGTCGATCATCGCGCGCAGATGGTCGACCGTGGCGCTCCAGACCTGGTCGGATTCGTGGGCCACGCCGCCCATCCTGGCAGGTGGCGACTCGGGACGCGCGAAATTGTCGGTGGCGGGTGTCACGATCGTCGGCAGGGATAGGGAGGGGATCATGCCCGCGAAGTTCAAAGACCTGGCACTCGACGCTCTTGATCATCAGGCACTGGCGGACTGGTGGTGCTCGGCGCTGGGTTACGTCCGCCGGACCCCGCCTGGTGAGCGCCCGCCGGACTGGCCGGTGGCGATCGTCGACCCCGGCGGCGAGGGGCCGCTGATCTGGCTGAACCCGGTGCCGGAACGCAAGACGGTGAAGAACCGGATGCATCTGGACGTGTGGGGAGACGTGGACGAGCTGCGTGCGGCAGGGGCGCGGATGGTGGCGGAGCGGGGCGGGGATCGGGAGTGGCACGTGATGGCGGATCCGGAGGGGAATGACTTTTGCGTTTTTGAGCGGTGAGGGGGAGTGCCGGCTGGGAGGGCGGGGGTGCTGGTCATTGCTCTGAGGCAGGGTGGCTCGGCCGCCGACCCGGTGAGGCCGGGTGGCTCGGGCGCTGACTGGTGAGGGGAGTGCGGGCGTGCCAGTCACTGCTCTGAGGCAGGGTGGCTCGGCCGCTGATCGGTGAGGGAGCGCGGCTCGGCCGCTGACCCGGTGGGGCAGGGTGACTTGGCTGCTGACTGGTGAGGCAGGGTGGCTCGGCCGCTGATCGTTGAGCCATCGGACGCGGGTCCCGGCGATGCCTTCGAGTGTCTGACCGGACACATCGCGTCGCCGAGTGTCGAGGGTCCTGCTTAGGGTCAGCGGGTGAGTGCTTTATGACCTGGTGGCATGCCGTAGTCATCTTCATCGCCGGGATGTGGGCCGGGACCATCAACACCGTCGTCGGTTCCGGGACGCTCGTGACCTTCCCGGTGCTCGTCGCGCTGGGGTATCCGCCGGTGACCGCCACGACGTCCAACGCGGTCGGGCTCGCGCCGGGCACGATCAGCGGCGCGTACGGCTACCGGCACGAGCTCGTCGGGTACTGGCCGCAGGTGGTGCGGTTCGCGGTCGCCTCGTTCTTCGGGGCTATCGGCGGCACCATTCTCCTCCTGACGCTGCCCAAGGACGCCTTCGAGAAGATCGTGCCGGTGCTCGTCGGACTGGCGGTCGTGCTCGTGATCGTTCAGCCCAAGGTGTCGAAGTGGGTGCAGAAGCGCCGCGAGGCCAACGGGCGCGAGCATCACGCCGGGCCGTTGCTGTTCGGGCTGCTCTTCGTCATCGGCATCTACGGCGGCTACTTCACCGCCGCGCAGGGCGTGATGATGATGGCCGTCATGGGCATGCTGCTGTCCGAACCGCTGCAGCGGCTCAACGGCGTCAAAAACGTGCTGTCCGCGGTGGTGAACATCGTCGCGGGCACGATCTACGCGTTCGTCGCCCCGGTGAGCTGGCCGGTGATCGGGCTGCTCGCGCTCGGGTCCACGATCGGCGGGCAGCTCGGGGCCAGGATCGGCCGCAAGCTGCCGCCCACCGTGCTCCGCGGCGTGATCGTCGTGATCGGGCTCGCCGCGGTCGTGCAGCTGATCCTCAAATAGCCTGGAATTCCTTGGCGGCGGCCAGCATCAGGTCGTTCTCCTCCGGCGTCCCGATCGTCACGCGCGCGCCCTCGCCGGGGAACGGGCGCACGATCAGCTTCCGGTCGAGCATGTGCTCCGCGAAGGCCGCGGTGCGCTCGCCGAGCGGGAACCACACGAAGTTCGCCTGGGTCGGCGGGATCTCGTAACCCATCTCCAGCAACGAGTCCCGCACGCGGGTGCGCTCGGAGATGATTTCCCGGCACCGGGCGAGCAGTTCGTCCTCCGCGTCGAGCGACGCGATCGCGGCCACCTGCGCGATGCTGTTCACCGAGAACGCCACGTACACCTGCTGCAGCGCCTGCGCGATCGGCTCCGGAGCCACCGCGTACCCGACGCGCAGCCCGGCGAGCCCGTACGCCTTCGAGAACGTGCGCAGCACCGCCACATTGCTGTGCGTCCGCGTGAATTCGACGCCGTCCGGCACCTCGGGGTCGGTGACGAATTCCTTGTACGCCTCGTCCAGCACCACGAGCACGTGCGGCGGCACCGCTTCGAGGAACCGCTCGATCTCGTCGCGGTGCAGCACGGTGCCGGTCGGGTTGTTGGGGTTGCAGACGAACACCAGCTTGGTGCGGTCGGTGATCCGCGCCAGCATCGCGTCGAGGTCCAGCCCGTGCTCCGGCGTCAGCGGAACCTTCACGCCCGTCGCGAGCGCCACCTGGACCACGATCGGATAGGCCTCGAACGACCGCCAGCCGAACAGCACCTCGTCGCCGGGGCCGCACAGCGCCTGGATCATCTGCTGGCACAGCGAAACCGAGCCGCAGCCGATCGCGAGCCGCTGCGCGGGAACGTCCAGCCGGCGCGAAAGCCGCTCGCGCAAAGCCTGGGATCCGTTGTCCGGGTACCGGTTCACTCCGGTTACCGCAGCCGTGATCGCCGCCTGGACGCTCGGCAGCGGACCGCCGGGCACCTCATTGCTCGCGAGCTTGATGGCCCCTTCGATCGTCCGGCCAGGGACGTACTTCGGCAACGAATCGAGGTCAGGGCGGGGGGCGAGGGACGGCATCGTCGGAACTCCTCGGTTTTCACGGGACGACGGGGTCACCGTATCTCGCCCCGGCCGATCCGGAAAGGTTCCCAATGTTCACCCGAAGGTGATTGCATGAAGCGATGACGTCGACGACCACCGTGGATCACCAGCGTACCGACGGCAGCACGCTCCGCCTCACCTTCGCCGAACCCGACGGCGCGCTCCGCGGCGGCCTGGTGGTCCTGCACGAGGGCGACGGGGTCACCGACGGCGTCCTCCTACTGGTCAAAAGCCTCGCCGGCGAAGGCTGGCTCACCGTCACGCCGCACATCGAGTCCGGCGAACAGCTCACTCAGCGCGATTTGCTCGACGCTACCGACCGCACGCTCGAATGGCTCACCGACCGCGGTGTCGAAGCCGACCTGCGCGGTGTTGTCGGCTTCGATCTCGGCGGCACGGCGGCGCTGGTAGTCGCCTCGCATCGCAAGTTCGGCGCGGCGGTGAGCGTCGGCGGCCAGGCGGTGACGGAACTGCCGAAGCTGCTGGAAATCGCCGGCCGGGTGACCAGTCCGTGGCTCGGCATGTACGGCGACGCCGGGGACGAGAGGGGCGAGGCCGAGGTGGAGCAGTTGCGCGAGGCTGCGGCGTCAGCGAAGGTCGCGACCAACGTCGTGCGCTATCCGGGCGCGAACCACCGCTTCGGCGCCGATCCCGGCGCGGCGGAAGAGGCCTGGCAGCGCACCCTCGACTGGTTCGACGCGCACCTCCGCTGATCTCCGGCAGCGCCCTTGACGGGTCGCTGCACGGTCGAATAACGTTCCGCTCCGGATCGGAACGTTAAAGCGAGAGGAACCACCCGTGAAAGCGGTGCTTGTCGAACCCCAGCAGCGACTCGTCCTGGCCGAAACGCCCGACCCGGCTCCTGGTCCAGGGCAGGCCGTGGTCGAGGCCGAGGCGATCGGCGTGGGCTACGTCGACATCATGTATCTGCGGAACGGCGTCAGTTCGGTGCCCGGCGTCGAGGTCGTCGGCCGGACCAAACAGGGCCAGAGGGTGCTGGCGCTGATCCTTTCCGGCGGCTACGCCGAGCAGGTCGCGGCCGACACGGAGCAGCTCTTCCCCGTGCCCGAAAGCCTCGACCCAGTCGACGCGGTCGCCTTAGGTGTCAACGCACTGGTCGCGGAAGGCGCAGTGCATCGCGCCGCAGTGGCCCCAGGCGAACGAGTGCTCGTCCGCGGCGCGAGCGGCGGGATCGGCGTGCTCGCGACCCAGATCGCCCACGCCCGCGGCGCCGAGGTCACCGCAGTGACTTCCTCGCCGGAATACGGCGAACGGTTGCGGACACTCGGTGCGGCGAAGATCGTCGACCGCACCCGGGAGCGTCCCGAGGAAACCTACGACGTCATCATCGACACCGTGGCCGGCCCGCAGGTCCGCGAGCACCTGGAACTGTTGCGCCCCAACGGCCGCTATGTCCTTTGTGGAGGAACTGCGGGCGTTCCGGAACCGGAAACCTTCGGGCCGTTGATGACCAACTTCCAGACGTCGCCGACGCTGTTCGCGTTCAGTCTCACCTCGGTGCCGCCGGAAGAACGCCGGATGTCGTGGGGCCGGGTCCTCGCGCTAGTCGCCGACGGCCGGCTTTCCGCCGTGCGCGACCGAACGTTCCCGCTGGGCGAGGCCTCCGCCGCCCTCCGGCACGTGGAGCACGGGAAATCGTTCGGTAAGGTCGTTCTGCTCAACGAATAGCGGGAGAATCCATGGCGCGCCAACGGGACGAGCGGATCGACCACGCCGTGCTGGTCGCGGTGTGCGAACTGGTCCGGGAATCCGGCTATTCGGCGTTGACCATGGAGGCGATCGCCCAGCGCGCGGGCACCACCAAACCCGCCATCCGCCGCCGGTGGAAAAGCCGGCAGCACGTGGTGGTCGCGGCGCTGGCGGAGGCGCGGATCGGGGTCGCGGAGATCGACACCGGGTGCACCCGGTGCGACCTCGCCGGCCACCTCGAAGCGCTTCGGACCGGGCTGGCCGACCCGGTTTTCGGGCGCGTCCTCCCGGCGCTGACCGCCGATCTGGCGGACGACCCGGAACTGCGGGAGGACTTCCTGGCCACGTTCTGGGCCCCGCGCCGGGAGGCCTGCCTCGGCACCTTGCACAAGGCCGAGGAACGCGGCGACCTCCGTCCCGGTCAGGACGCCGAGCTGCTGATCGACCTGTTCGCCGCTCCGGTCGTTTTCCGGATGCTGTTCGGCCACCAGGAGCTGACGTCCTCCTTCATCGAGGACGTCGTCGACGCGGTGTTGTCCGGAGTGGGCGCGGTCGAAAAAGGACGTTGCGAGCATCGCGGGGTTAGCATCGGCGAGTGACTGAGAACGCCGCCGCTCCCGAGGTGCTTTGGCGACCCGACCCCAACCGGGTCGCCGACACGAGGATCGAAGCCTTCCGCCGATGGCTGCGCGAGCGACGCGGCGTAGACCTGGCCGACTACGACGACCTGTGGCACTACTCGGTCGAGCACGTTCCGGAGTTCTGGGCCGCGGTCGCGGAGTTCTTCGGCGTGCGCTGGCACGAGCAGCCGCGGGAAATCCTGTCCGGCGCGATGCCGGACGCGAAATGGTTCGACGGCGGCACGCTCAACTACGCCGAACACTCACTGAGCCCCGGCGTCGGAGGTGCGACGAAGGCGGACGACGAACTCGCGGTGATTTTCCACCGCGAGGACGGGCTCGCCGAGCAACTCACCTACGGAGACCTCCGCGCACACGTCGCCGCCGCGCGGGCCGCGTTGCGTGCTTTCGGCGTCGGCAAAGGAGATCGCGTCGTCGCGCTCGCGCCGAACTGCCCGCAGACGCTCATCGCTTTCCTCGCCACCGCCAGCCTCGGCGCGATCTGGTCGTCGTGTTCCCCGGACTTCGGAATCCGCGCGATCGCCGACCGGTTCACCCAGATCGAGCCGAAGGTGCTCGTCGCGGTGAACGGATACGCTTACAACGGCCGGAAATTCGACATCCGCGACACCGTTCAGCGGCTGCGGGAACAGATTCCGTCGCTGGAAGCCACCGTTTTGGTGAAATACCTGGGAGACGAGACGCTCGACGGCGTCATCGACTGGAACGCGATGCTCGCCGAACACGCCGGCGGCGAACTGGCGTACGAGCCGGTGGAGTTCGCGCATCCGTTGTGGATCCTGTATTCCTCGGGCACGACCGGTCTTCCGAAGGGCATCGTGCAGGGCCACGGCGGCATCGTCGTCGAGCACCTCAAAGCGCTGGGCCTGCAGAGCGGGCTCGGGCCGGGCGACCGGTTCTTCTGGTTCACCACCACCGGCTGGATGATGTGGAACTTCGTCGCCTCCGGGCTCGTCGTCGGAGCCACGATCGTGCTGTACGACGGCAGTCCCGGCCATCCGGACCTGAACGCGTTGTGGCATCTGGCCGAACAGCACCGCGTCACTTACTTCGGCACGTCCGCGCCGTTCATCCAGAGCTGTCTCAAGGCAGGTCTCGCTCCGGCCGAGCGCTACGACCTCAGCGCGCTGCGCGTGGTCGGCTCGACCGGTTCGCCGTTGTCCTCGGAGGGATTCCGCTGGATCGCCGACGCGATCGGCCGGGACGTGCAGATCTGCTCGGTTTCCGGCGGCACCGACCTGTGCGCGGCGATCGTCGCGGCGGCGCCGGACGTGCCGGTGTGGCTCGGCGAACTGTCCTGCCGCGCGCTGGGCGTGGCCGCGGCGGCGTTCGACGACGACGGCGAGCCGGTGGTCGAGGAGGTCGGCGAGCTGGTGATCACCGAGCCGATGCCGTCGATGCCGGTCTCGTTCTGGAACGACCCCGGCGGTTCCCGGCTGCGCGAGGCGTACTTCGAGACCTATCCGGGTATCTGGAGACATGGCGACTGGGTCAGGATCACCCGCCGCGGTTCGGCGGTGGTCTACGGCCGCAGCGATTCGACGCTCAATCGCGGCGGCGTCCGGATGGGCACCGCCGAGTTCTACCGGGTCGCGGAAGGCTTCGCCAAGGTCGCCGACTCGCTGGTCATCGACACGTCGGCAGCGGGCAACGACGACGGGCAACTGCTGTGTTTCGTAGTACTCGCCGCCGGTGCCACGCTCGAAGAAGTGGAGCCTGACCTGCGGAAGGAGCTGCGCAACGCGCTGTCGCCACGACACGTACCCGATCGGTTCATCGTCGTTTCCGAGATTCCCCGTACGTTGAACGGTAAGAAGTGCGAAGTACCAGTGAAGCGGATCCTCTCCGGAGTCGCGCCGGAGAGGGCGGTGAGCAGGGACGCGCTGGCCAACCCGGCCGCGCTGGCCCCCTTTGTGGAGCTCGCCGCGCACTGAACGCGCCAATGGGGGGAAGCATGGCAGGGCCGTGCGTGTTGCACGCGTGGTGACGGGGACACGCGCGCAGCACACTTGGCAGGCGGCCGGCGTCACGTCGGTCGTCGCGATCACATGGGTGACCAGGCTGGCCGGCCTGCTGACCGTCGTGTCCACGGTCGTACCGGTGGGCCGCGACGTGCGCGGGCACGTGGCCAAATGGCTGGAACTGCCGAGCGAGGCGACCACCGCCGCGGCGGCTGTGGCGCTGGTCACCGGTGTGTTGCTGATCATGCTCGCCGCCGGGCTCCGGCGCCGCAAACGCCGCGCGTGGCAGCTGGCGGTCGGTTTCGCCGCGCTGTTGGCGTTGTCACACCTCGGGCTCCGGCACGTGTTCGGTGCCGGCGTGGTTTCCGTGGTGCTGCTAGCCGGACTTCTCGGTACGCGGCGATACTTCAACGCCCGGCCAGACCCGACCGTCGGCCGCTGGCGTGCGCTGCGGGTGCTGTTGCAACTCGTGCTGGCGGGGTTTGTGCTCAACTTCGCGCTGCTGTCGGTCGCGCCTGCCCGGATGCTCGACCCGCTGAGCTTCGCCGACCGGCTTTCCCAGTCCGCGCTCGCGCTCACCGGTGTCAGCGGACCCGCGGTGTTCCACGAGATGTGGTTCGAGGATCTGTCCGCGTCGATCGGGCTGGTCTTCAGCATCACCGGCGTGCTGGTGTCGGCGTACTTCCTGCTGCGCTCGGCCGAACCCGCGCCGGAGCTGACCGACGACGAACTGGCGCGGCTGCACGAGTTGCTGAAGCAGCACGGCGAACGGGACTCGTTGGGCTACTTCGCGCTGCGCCGCGACAAGTTCGCGGTCTTCTCCAAGACCGGCAAGGCGGCCGTCACGTTCCGCGTGATCGCCGGGGTCGCGTTGACGTCCGCCGATCCGCTCGGCGACCACGAGGCCTGGCCCGGCGCGATCGAGGAGTACCTGGACATCTGCCAGCGCAACGCCTGGGTGCCCGCCGCGATGGGCGCGTCCGAGCTGGGCGCGACGGTGTGGGCCAGGTTTGGCCTGGAGGTACTGGAAATCGGCGACGAGGCCGTCGTCGACACCGAGACGTTCACGCTGGAAGGCCGCGTGATGCGCGGTGTACGGCAGGCCGCGTCGCGCACGAAGCGGGCCGGCTACAAGGTCTTGGTGCGCCGAGCCGAGGACTTGCGTCCCGGCGAACTGCCCGAGCTGGTGCACCTGGCCGCCACCTGGCGCGGCACCGAGACCGAACGCGGATTCTCGATGGCGCTGGGCCGCATGGGCGACCCAGGTTCGGTGATCGTCACCGCGGAACAGGGCGGGCGCGTCCGAGGCGTGCTGCAGTTCGTGCCGTGGGGCGAGCGGGGCTTGTCGCTGGACGTGATGCGCCGGGACCGCACCGTCGACAACGGTGTGAACGAGCTGATGATCTCGGAGCTGCTGCTGTACTCCCGCGAGCACGGCATCGACCAGGTGTCGCTGAACTTCGCCGCCTTCCGCGCCCTGATGGAACAAGGCCAGCGCATCGGCGCGGGCCCGGTCGCGCGGCTCTCGGCGAAGGTCCTGCACTTCTTCTCGCGCTGGATCCAGATCGAGAGCCTCTACCGGTTCAACGCCAAGTTCCAGCCCCGGTGGGTCCCGCGCTACCTCGTGTACCCGGGCGTCGGGTCGCTGCCCCGGGTCGGCATCGCGACCTTCGAGGCCGAGGGCCTCGGCGGCCGTTCGCCCTGGTTACGCAGGGTGCTGCACCGTTGAGGGGGGTGCCTTCCGGAGGTGGTGGAGGGGTGTGTAACCTATCTGAGCAGTGGTCGTTGGGACCCAGGAGGCTTCGCCTAGTCTGGTCTATGGCGCCGCACTGCTAATGCGGTTGGGGGTAACCCCCCCTCCCGGGTTCAAATCCCGGAGCCTCCGCTGGTGCCTGTTTCGGCAGGTGCTAGGTTAACAACTGAACACGCGCCCGTAGCTCAGCTGGATAGAGCATCTGACTACGGATCAGAAGGTCAGGGGTTCGAATCCCTTCGGGCGCACTGTCTGGTCGAGACAGTAAACAGCAGGCCCAGCGTCTCTTTCGAGAGGCGCTGGGCCTGCTGTGCATTTAAGCTGATCCCTACTTCGATCTCTAGCGGTGTAGGGATGACCAGGTCAAGTAGGGATTCCGGACAGCAACGAACACGCCGTGGCGGTGGCTCACGGCGCGAGCGTTCGCCCGGTGTGTGGGAGATTCGGGTTGTGGTCGGCACAGACCCGGTCACCGGTCGTAGCCAGCAGCGGTCGTTCACTGTGCACGGCGACGAGGAGCATGCCGCGCTGCGGCAGGCCGAGCTGGTTGACGGACACGGAGTTCGCCGGGTGTCCGTGAGCAACGGCGAACGGTTGACGATAGGCCAATTGCTGGAGCGTTTCGGCGTTGCACCCCATCGGTGGAGCCCGACTACCCTCCGGAGTTACCGCGGCGTGATCCGTTTCCTCGGCACAGACCGGATAAGCCGGGCTGCACTGGACAGGCTCAGCCCGGCGATGATGGAGACCGCGATGGCGCGTTGGGCGGCGGCCGGAGCCACGCCTTCGACATTGTCCGGCCGATTCCACGTCCTGCACTCGGCGATTACCTGGGCCATGCACGAGCAATTCCTTGGCGCGGACCCCTTGGCTGGAATGAAGTCACCGCCGCGTCCTTATCCTCGTAAGCACCTGCCCGTCCCGCAGGTGCGGACTTTGATAGCTGTCGCAATTCAGCGGAAGGTGGAGGCTGCGGCGCGATTGAGCGAGCGGCCGGAACTGCGACAACGGGCATTGGATGCTTTCCATGCAGAGCAGGACGAGCTTTTGGTTCGGCTGGCTGCGGACTCTGGTGCACGCCGGGGTGAGTTGGCGGCCTTGCGCGTGGACGATCTCGAGGGACGGGTGCTGTCGATCGAGCGCGCCGCTAAAGACGTGGTGATCGGTCCGACCAAGACGCATTCGCGCGGTCGTCTCACGCTCGGAGAGACGACCGCGCAGTGTTGGCACGATCATGTGCGGAAGTGGCGTGATCATCCGCTTGTCGGCGACCAGATGGGGCCTTGGCTGTTCGCTGCGCGGCCGGACCGCCATGCACCGATCCAACCGACCAGCCTGGGACATCGGTTTGACAAACTGAGGACCGTGGCAGGGCTGCCCGATGCCCAGCTGCACCGGCTCCGCCATACGGTCGGCACGCATCTGGTGGCCCAAGGCAAGATTCTCAAGGCTGCGGCAAGGCTTCGTCACCGCGACCCGTCCACGACGTTGCGCAACTACGCCGACGCGCTGCCTCTGGACGACGAGGATGCTGCCGATGACCTAGACGTGCTCTTCAACAATCCCGGCGGTAACGACTGCGGAGAGCCGAACCCAGCTTGAAGCTGCGCGGCGCAGGACCGTGGTGACTGCGGTCAGGTATTGGGTGATCTGTGGTGACGGCTCATCCCCAGCGTGCATCCTGGCCAGGCTGGTGGATCGACCAGTCATCTATGTGAGGAGACGAGCAGCGGTTCCACCAGCTCGCGAGCTGTCGCAACTGGTGGCGGTCGCTACGACGGTACGAGCGTTCACCAAGACTGACCTGGCTAACAGGTGTGACTCGGCGACCGCTAAGACAGTCGTGGGCAAGCAGCTGTCAGATGAAGAAAAGGCGCGACGTGCTCAAGAGCGCCGCCGTCGCAAGGCGATCGAGGCCGAACAAGACGCAATCCGGTTTGAGACGCGCCAGAGGGAGTGGGCGGAGAACGGCACCTACCTCACCACGGAGGAGATCGAAGCCGGTGTCGCCTGCCGAGGATGCGGCTTGCCGGTCAACGATGGTTTGGGCGCTGGTGTGCCGCCGATCAAGATGACCCCAGAGCAGCGCGCTGACTACGAAGCTGCGGACGCGGAATACCGGGCCCGGCACAATGATTGCCGCGCGCACCGCTGGTCGGTGGGGAACTCCCGGGCCCAGCATTGTGGCTACTGCTGCGCTCCGCCTCCGGTCAACCCGGCAGCTCTTGAACGGGTCTGGGCGATTCTGAGCAGTTCCAAGCCACAGCCGGAGGACCTGGACGCGTGGCAGTTGACGTTCACCTGTGGACACCTCGTGGAGAAGACTCAGCATCGTTCGAACGAGCGCTGGACCGCAGAGACGGCGACCTGCGGCGAGTGTGGGCAGACCCGCGGGATTGTGGAGACGGAGAAGCTGCCTGCCGGCGAGGTGCGGCGCCGCGCTGACATCGAACGATTGACGCGGGATCTCGAGCAGGCCGAGCAGGAACGGGACCGGGCACAGAAGAAGTCTGACGCCGCAGCCCGCCGGGCGGGCAAGATTCGTCTAGAGCTGGACGAGTTGGAAGAGCAAGGTCAGCGAGCGCGGTAGTAGCCCTTGTGGGTGTTGCGATCGATGAACTCGATCAAGTGTTCGCGGGAGATGTACTTGCGGGTACCGAGCAGGACGTGGTCGATGTCGCCGTGGTTGACCATTTGGTAGAGCGTCGAGTAACTCAGGCCGAGGGCTTTACCGGCATCCTTGAGACTGAGCAGCAACGGGCCGTCGGATGAGAGCGAAGCGGACTTGATGAGGGTGGTCTGCTCGGCTTCGATGACGTCGAGCTCGGTGCCGGTGGTTTTCCACGACCCGAGGTAGCCGTAGGGCCGGTTGACCTCTTCCTGCACCTTGGCTGCGGCATCTTCCTCGCTGGCCGCGCGGACGAACCGTTCAGCGACTTGGACACGAGTGACGACGACTTTGTAGCGCATAAAGGTCTCCTGGATGGTGCGCGCGGTGTGCTTGACGGGCTGCTTGGGCCCTTGGCCGATGCGTTGCATCGCGCGGGTGGTGGTGGTGTCGGGCGCGGGATGGTCGGCACGTCGATGACCGCGGCCGAGCGGCACCGCTGGCGGATCGGTCGCGGTGGCTCGACTGGCAATAGTCGGCGGGTAGCGGTTGTGGGCGAGGTAGTAGCGGCCGCGTTCGGTGATCGCTGCAGTCCAGATCTTGTTTTTGCGGCTGGTCACGGCGAGCCCGCGGCTGTGGAGGGCTCTGATGGTGGTTTTGTGAGTATGATCGGGCCAATCGCGGTCGGGGCAGCCGTCGCCGACCCAGCGCAGCAGTTCGACTTGGCGGGGTGTCAGCGGGTGTGGCACCGAGACATTCCATCAGCCCGTGGGCGGGAAGAGATCCCGTTTTTGAGTGCGAGTACCAGAATGGGCGACGC
Organism: Amycolatopsis sp. NPDC114484; assembly: GCF_055633755.1. Lineage (NCBI taxonomy): Bacteria > Bacillati > Actinomycetota > Actinomycetes > Pseudonocardiales > Pseudonocardiaceae > Amycolatopsis > Amycolatopsis sp. NPDC114484. The sequence continues at coordinate 860,212 of NZ_JBVKDQ010000001.1, forward strand.
CTATTCTCAACTGCACCTGGGTCGGCGCTCAGCGTTGACAGCCATCAGCGAGAGACGAGATGGCTGCGTGAGCAACCTCCGCAGCAGTGTCGGCCACTCATTCGATAGGTCGCGCGAACTTCGCGGCAGACGTTGGCGTCGAGCCGCCTGGCTCTCTATGAACGCGACACGCCATGGCGGTTGATCGGCACAGCGCGTGTTCTGCGCTCGACAGTAACCTCGAACGATGCCCGGAGATTGTTGGAATATTCCAGTAAACAAAGGGGATCTCTAGTCGTAGGAACGGCGGTATTCACTGCTCCAAATGGGGGTTACTGCCCGTTATTAATTGCGCTATCGACGGTCTTCAGAGAATCTCTCCTGTTGATCACTCTCAGGGGAAGGTGACCATGGCCGCGAATGACTGCGACCGCGAAGTGCTTGACCAGACCATCAGTCTCATGGACTTCTTCGCCGAAGTCGCCGACGCTGCCAACCGCGACCCCAATCGCGATATCACCGCTGACGAGGCCGACGCGCCGGATCCGCTGATCTGGCTGGACCGCCTTCCCGACGACTTGGCCTTGACTCCGAGGGCAGCGGACGACGTGCTGCTGCGCGTCCGGCCGCCGAAAACGGTGGTCGAGCCGCGTCCGCCCGCCGCTTTGGCCGGCTGGATCGACTCGCCTGAGGTCCGCAGCCCGGACGGCCCGCAGCCTCGCCTGCTGACCACCGGCCCGGCCGATGTCGAGCCGGAGTACGCCGTTGACCCGCCGGTCAGCGTCCAGCACGCGTTCGACCGGTGGCTGGCGCAGTGGCGGGAATGGAGTCGGGAGCAGCTGCGTTCTCGTGCACGCCGTGATCTGTACGAATCTCTGGAACGAGCTGCGAAAACGCTTGAGCAACAGGATGATGAGTACGAATTCGTGCTTGCTGCCGGTCTTGTTCGGTGGCGTACCGCAGACGGAGACGAAATTCGCCGGCACCTGATCACTGAGCCGGTGCGCCCGCAGCTTTCCCGCGACACCGCCGAGGTGACTGTCTCGTTTATCGGGAGCAAACGCCGATTCGAAGACAAGGCCGTATTCGCCGAGGTCGAGGGCTATCAGCCCGATCGCGGCCGCAGCACCCGCCAATCCATTCTCGAGAGCGGTACCGGTCTCCTCGACCCTGCGCTGCTCGGCGAAGCCGAGGCATGGCTAGGGCTCGCCGTCGCTGACGAATTCACTTCACTGCGTCATCCCAGCGATGTCACCGGCGAGCTGCCTGAGCGCCTAGAGCTGTCGCCGTCGCCGGCTCTGCTGCTGCGGCCGCGCGGCCGCGAACTGCTGGCCGAGACCTACCGCAAGATCGCAAAACAGCTGCGCGAGCCCGAAGCTCAAGTTCCGGTCGCACTCGCGCAACTGGTCGCCGACACTGAGGCCGAGACCCGCCACCGCTGGCTGGCCGAACAGAACGCACCCAGCGGCGACATGCTCGGCGACGACCCTCTGTTCCCGCTGCCGACGAACGATGAGCAGGAGCGCGTCATCGACCTGCTCAAACGTGAGATCGGAGTCGTTGTCCAGGGCCCGCCGGGAACGGGCAAGACGCATACGATCGCCAATCTGGTCAGTGCGCTGCTGGCCCGTGGGATGCGGGTCCTGGTCACCAGCCAAAAAGACCAGGCCCTCAAAGTCTTGCGCGACAAGATCCCCGCCGAACTGCGCAGTCTGTGTGTGCTGCTCGCAGGAGGCAGCAAAGACGCAGCGAAGGAGCTTGAACGCGGCATTGATGCCCTGTCTGCCGCGATCGGCTCGACGGAGACTGCGCAATTGCCGCGTCGCGCACAGCAGCTGGCCGACGAACGCCACACCCTGCGTGCCCGCAGTGCCGAGCTCAACACGAAAATCCGGCAGCTGCGTGAGGTCGAGTACCTCCAGCATCCGCCGGTCGCCCCCGGCTACAGCACCACCCTCTACGCCGGGCCGCTGACCGACATCGTGCGCGATGTTCAAGAGCACGCCGCAACCTATCGTTGGATGCCAAGCGTGGATCTGGCCTGGCCCGATATGCCGCCGCTGGCCACCGGGGACATGCTGGAGCTCCTGACCTTGATCCGGCAAGACAGTCCGGGCCGACGCATCCGCGCTGAGCAACAGATCCCCGAGCGCCGTGAACTGCCCGACGCCGGCGAGCTGGCTGACATCATCGCGTCCGAACAGCACGCTCGCGACACCGCCCATGTCGACACCAGCGCCCTGACCCAGCGGCTGGCGGCACTCGGATCGGAAGCGTTGCAGTATTTGCGAGGCCTCGGCGATCAGGCCCGCACGGAACTTCAGCGGCTGGGTTACGGCGAGGACCACGCGACTCCGCCGGTGCGCAGCTGGGTCCTGGGTGCTGTGGACGATCACCTCGCCGGTCGGCATCATGGCCTGTGGCAGCGCCTGCATGCTGAACGTGAAACCGCGGACCGACTCCAGCAGCAGCTCCGCGACCTGGGTCTGCGGTTCGCGGTCGAGCTGCCCGCCGTCGGTGAATACGGAATCGGCAAGACTCGCGGATTGCTCAACAGCGGCCGAGAGTTGCGCGATCACCTCGCTGGCGGCGGGAAAATCCGCAAGCTCGCCAAACCGGCTGCACAGAAACAGGCTGCCGAGTTCCTGACGGTGGTCACCGTCGACGGTGACCCGCCGCGCAGCCTCGAGCAAGTCAACGCGGCCCTGTATCGGCTCGAGGCCGAGGTCGCCGCCGTGCAACTGGTCGGTCTGTGGTCCGAGGCCGACGTGACGATCACTGGCGAATCGCTTACTCGCGCCCTATCCGAGCTCGCCGACAATGCGCGGCTGCTCAACCACGTCATCGCTCTGGCGCGGATCCACTCCGTCTTCGCGGACACGCTGCTGCGTGCTGGCCAGTCGATCGACCTGTCCACCGTCGCCGCTTTCGTCCGCGCCATCGACGCCGTCCCCGCTGCGCTTAACTACGTTGCGCTTGAACAAGCTCGCCACCAGGTCGCGGCGCTGCAGCGCAAGGTCGTCGCGTGGGCAGCCGTCGACAACGCCTGCTCCGAACTCGCACTGCTGGTCAAAGCTGTCGCTGATCGCAATCTCGAGGACTACCGCACCGGCCTCAACGCGCTTGACCTTGCTCGGCACGATCGCGCTGCCGAGCAGCGCCGGGCACAGCTCGCCCGCACGTTGCGGAATGTGCATCCTGCTCTGCTCGAGCTCCTCGAAGCCACTGCCGACGACCCGACCTGGGAGCCGCGGTTGGGCGATCTGCCTGCGGCATGGGCGTGGTCGAAGGCCGAGCAGTTTATCTTCACGACTCGCAATGCCGAGGACGAACGCCAACTGGTCGCCGAGTTTGACCGGGTGGAAGATCAGATCAACCGGGTCACCAGCCAGCTCGCCGGGGTACAGGCGCTCAGCGCCTGCCTGAACCGAATGACCGACTCCCACGCCCGGGCGCTGCGCAGCTACCGCGAGCACATGAGCCACGTCGGCGCGGGCGGTGGGAGTAAGGTTCGCGAATACCGCAAAGCGGCCCGGCAGGCGATGGGCAAAGCCAAAGCTGCCGTCCCCGCATGGGTGGTGCCACTGCCGAACTTGCTGGAAAATATCAGCGCGGTACGGGACTCGTTCGACGTCGTGATCGTAGATGAGGCCAGTCAGGTCGGCGTCGAGCAACTGTTCCTGCTGTGGATGGCACCACGGGTGATCGTGGTCGGCGATGACAAGCAATGTACTCCCGGTGCCAACCGGCTCGGCAAAACCGAAACCTTGTTCGCCAGCCTGAACGAACACTTGTCCGGAATCGACGAGGAGATCCGGCTCAATTTCACTGCCAAGTCCCACCTCTATGGGCTGCTCTCCGCTCGATCGGGCCGTGACGCCGTCGTGCGGCTGCGCGAGCACTTCCGCTGCATGCCTGAAATCATCAACTGGTCCTCTACGCAGTTCTACGGCGACGATGACCGTCCTGGGCTCATTCCGTTGCGCGAACGCACCGCAGCCGACTTGGAACCGCTGAAGGTGGTGACCGTCGAGGGCGGCTACGTCGAAGGACGCGACACCCGTCGGCGCAACCCCACTGAGGCCAAACGCATCGTCGCCCAGCTCGCCGAGTGCCTGACCGACCCCCGTTACGATGGGAAGTCGTTCGGGATCATCGTTCTCCAGGGAACTGGGCAGATCCGGCTGCTCGAACACGAAATCAACGCCGCCATCTCCGCCGAAGACCGCCAGCAGCGCAAGATCCGGGTCGGCATCCCGGCGAACTTCCAGGGCGATGAACGCGACGTGATCTTCTTGTCGATGGTGGTCGCCGACGCACCCCGGGCTCAGCGGGCCCAGCTCGCCCAGCAGGCCTACAACGTCGCAGCCAGCCGCGCCAAAGACCAGATGTGGCTGTTCACCTCAGTCGGCATCGGCGACCTCAAAGCCGACGATCTGCGCTCCTCGCTAATGGGCTACATGCTCAAGCCGCCCTCGGTGTTCGGCTCTTCTCCAAGCCTTACGGAGGTCAGCGAGACCACTAGCACCAAGCCATTCGAATCTCTCTTCGAACAGAAGGTATTCCGCGAGATCAAACGACGCGGCTACTTCGCGGCACCCCAGTTCGAGGTCGGTACCCGACGCTTGGACCTCGTCGTCGTCGGGGACGGTGGTCGGCTCGCCGTCGAATGCGACGGACACCTCTGGCACACCAGCCCGGTCCAGCAGATCTCCGACGCGCGTCGAGACCGCGAGCTGCGACGAATGGGCTGGGACGTGATCCGCATCCGCGAAAGCGAATTCGAGTTCGATCCCGACCGCGAACTCGGGCCGTTGTGGCAGCGCCTAGACGAGCGCGGCATCCACCCCAACGACGTCACCGAGCAAACAGAGCAGCCGGACGACTGGACACCCGTCGCCCTTCCCGACGACGCCGACTCAACCGATCCTGAGGGGAACGCCTTGTGACCACCACGGCTGAACAGCCCAGCGACGACATCACGGTGCAGTTGGACGACAACGTCCTCGACCGGCTGGCCTTACTGATTTGCGGTGATGACGCCACTCCCTACTACCGCACGGGCAGTGAGATCACCCGCTTCTTCAACGCCGCCGGCTGGCGGCGCGTCAAGGACTTCGATGGTGGCCGGTATCGCGCGGTTCTCGACGTCCTGCGCGGCCGCCGCCGCGATTCCGAGGCTCTTAAAGCGGTGCTGTTGCGCTTGGCAGACCCACGCGAGTACCTCGATGAGGACGAAACCCGCGTCCTGGTGACTCAGGAACTAAACGAGCTGCTCGCCGTGGAGGGCTACCAGGTCGTCTACAAATCCGGCCGGCCGGTGCTCATCGCCCAGACCCCGACGATGAACCGTCCGGCCATGCAAACCCCGGTTCAGCTCACGGCCAGCCTTGCTGACGTGGTCAGTGACGCGGCCTTCGGCGAGCAACTCAAGGCTCGGCTCGACGAAGCGCAGGCCTGCTGGCACGGAGGGGCGCCCACCGCGGCGATCATCATGCTCGGCAGTCTCCTTGAGGGGGTGCTCTATGACGTCGCGTTGAGCCAGCACGGTGACGGTCCCGCACCGACCGATCGCCTTGAAAGCCTGATCAATCTCGCACAGGTGAAGGGTTGGTTGCCCAAGGACGTCGTCGACTACGCCCACGTGCTGCGCAACCACCGCAATCTCGTGCACCCGAAAAAACAGTTCACCCAGGGCTACTCGCCGAAGGACAGCACCGTTCGGATTGCCTGGAATGTCGTCGTCGCTACCATCAACGACCTCGCCGCCCTCAAGACTCCGTCTACCTGCACGACAAATTCCTCCGACGTGCCATAGGGAGCAAACCTGCGTCGCGGTCTAGAAGCGCGCCGGAGATCCGAGAAGTACTGCCGCCGCTACAGCAGACTCTAACTCCGCAAAAGCGAGCACGGCGCGGTGCTCGGGCGCGACGGGTGGAGGTGCGAGCGCAGCCGCGGCTGGTCTCCGATGTTCGTATGGGTCGGGGACGAAGACACATTTATCACGGAAGCTGTGCTGGAGAATGGTTTTCGGTGACAGGCTGCTCCGGCAGGATCCGGCGCACCGAGGGGGTGACACTGGTTGAGTGCTCCGTCAGGCGTGGGACGGGCCGTGTTTGACGATTCTTTCGTCGGCCGCGTTCGGACACTTTTGCGTGCTCGGCCGGTCGCGGACGCAGGTGACAATGCGACCCGGCAGTCTTGGGGCAGCCGTAGCTACGACGTCGTGACCCTTGCTCTTGCTGCCATCGACACGGTGATCGCCCGACAGGGTTTCGACGAAGAAGTCACCTACGACGAGGTTGTCGGCGGATTGTGCACGCTCGCGGGGAGCGCTCATCCTGAACAGCATGTCGATGAACACGAGGCGGTGGCTCGTTACGTCGTGGACGCGCTCTTGAACCGGCGAGACCGTGAAGCGCCGTTCGCCTACGAGGTTTCCACGTTCTCGCGCGGTGACGACGGGGCGGTGCACCATCAGGCCGTTCCGGTCGAATTCCGGTTGTTGAGCGAACACGAGGACCAAGCGCGGGGTCGGAATGTACTGCGTGCTTCGGCCGACGCGATCAATGCGCTGGTCGGAGGGCTGGAGTTCGATGTCGAAGACGAGCAGGCGGCTATCGAGCTCATGCTCGCCCGGCAGCTTGAGCGGGGTGCGTTCGGGCAGGCGGAGAAGGCGGCGGAGCGGTCGCGGTTGTTGTCTGTGCGGTACGCCGACGAACTGCGGACGTTGCTGACCGACACTGTGCGCGACATCCGTACAGTCCTTGCCCGGTGGGCCGAGGAAGTGCCTGCGCAGCTCGAACGCAACCGAGCTCACCTCGAAGAGCGCCTTGTCTCAGAAGACCGGTTGCTCGGGCACGTCCGCGGCGCGCTCGACGCGGCCGACGCCGAGCCCGGGATCACCGCGGCGGCCGCCCGGATAGCGGGCCTGCTCGAAGAGTGCCGCCGCCGGCACACCGAACTGCACGGCCGGCTGGTCAGCGCGCGGACGATCTTCCTCGACGAACAGACCCGCCAGTCGTTCCGCCCGGTCGGTGGACTGCGGAACCCCGACCTTGGGGACGGTGTGTTCCTGCCTTTGCTCGGCCTGCCGGCAGCCGAGGCGGCGGAGCCTGCCGAAGCGTTCGCTGTCCTCGCCGCAGGTCCTCAGGTTCCGCGGGTTGTCCGGTTCGCCGATCTCGTCGACGACCTGCTCGCTCCCCGCCGGGAAGCCGCGCTCGGCGAACCGCCCGATGATGATGAAGAACTCGGTGACCCGGATCCGCCCGCTACTCCGCCGGAGATCCTGGCGGCCGCCGCTCACGTGGTCGATTCGGTTCTGCTGCCCGCACGTTTGTCCGATCTGTTGCTCGCCGTTCGCGCCGCAGACCTGCCTGCCGGGCTGGACCGCGCCGCTGTCGAGCGGCTCGTCGTGCTTGCAGTGCTATGGAACTACGCGCCGGAGAGCACTCAGGACGCATCTACAGCGGTGGATGCGGCGGCCCGAGTGCTCGGCCCAGCGGCGGTCGTAGATGCGGACGGGGCCCGAATCGGGATCGCAGGCTGGTCGGGAGACGACCTGATCGTGGCCGAGGACGAAGAAACACTTGGACGGTGGGTTGCGACCAAGTCGAAGACCGCCGGACGTGATCAGGAGGTGTCATGACCCTCGGCCAGCGCGATCTTTCTGACGTTGGGGTGCTCATCGGCTGCGCGTTGCGGCCGAAGCTGCGGCCGGGCGTCGATTCCGACTACCGGACGCTCCTGGGTCGTTACCGCACGGATGTGGAGTTCCACAACGCGGTGGACAGTGTTTTGGACGGACTCGACGCGCAGGTGCTGTCCGCTTCGGAACTAGGGCTCGTCCTCGGCGTGCGGCGCGAGTCCGTGTTCGCCTACCGGATCTCGGATCTGCCCAATGTGAGCGGGGTGAGCGACCGGCTGCTGGTCGGCCTGGTCAGCGCCGCTATCGCGGCCTATGCGTTTCCGGCCCCGGCCGACTTCGACGACGACCGCGTCCGCTGGGTGTCGGTCGAGGAGATCGAGCGTTTCGTCCGCGACGCCTGCGATCGGCTCAAGCGCGAGCCAGATCGTGAGACACGGGAGGACCTGTCGTTCGACGAAGCATGGCGCACCTATGACCGGCTTTCCCCCGGATACCGGGCGGATCGGGGCAAGGGCAAGGGCCGCCGCTCGGCCGCCTCATCTACCTACTGGGTGGCGAACGTGCTGAACTGGATGACCGACCAGGGGCTTGCTCGGCTCGCGCCGAACCGAGGGCCCGAAACCTTCCAGTTGCTGGAACGATTCCGCATCCAGGTCGGGGAGCTGGCCGGAAACGCGACGTATGAGCTGCTCGCCGCGATGCGACGGGGTGACCGCGTGCCGGCGGTGGATTCGTGACCTACCAGCTGTCTGCCTTTCGGCTCGCGAACGTGGGAGATCGTGCCGCCCGATTCACCGATCTGACGCTGGACATGTCGACGGTGAACACGCGCGACCCGGTGGACTCGATCCTTTGGCTGCGCAACGGCGGCGGGAAGTCGAGCCTGCTGTCCCTTTTCTTCGCCCTGTTGCTCCCGCTGCGTAAAGACTTCATGGGCAAGTCGGTGAAACGTCATCTCGAGGACTACGTGGCGACCGGCGACACGAGCCACACCGTGGCGGAATGGGTGACCCGCCCGAACGGTGCTGACGGGTCGTCGCGGTTGATCACCGGTGCTGTCTACGAATGGACCGATCGACGCAAGCCAGCCGACCCGGACCGGGAACGAGACAAGCTCAAGGGCTGGTATTACGCCTTCTTCGCGGTCCCGGGTGTACTAGACCATGCCAGCCTGCCCATCCACGACGACACTGGCCGAACCCGCAAGATGGCCGACTTCGTAGCCGCGTTAAAGGAGACCGCGGCAACCAATCCGCAGGCGTTCAGCTTCGTGATCACCGAACAGCGGGGCCAATGGGCAGAAACCCTTACCGCGCGGGACCTCGATCCGGCGTTGTTCGGCTACCAGAAGCAAATGAACCACTCCGAGGGCGGGGTGGCCGGGTTGTTCGAGTTTCCTACCACCGGTAAATTCATCGAATTCCTTATCGACCTGACCGTCGACAGCACGCAACCCGACCTCGTCGCGAGCAACCTGCGGGAGGTCGTCGACGTGCTCGGGCGCAAGCCGGGTCTGCTTGTCGATCGCGAGTTCTGTGCGGAACTGGCGGGGCGGCTGGACCGCCTGGCCGAACGGCACAAGCTTGCCACGGATGCGGCCGATGCCGCGGGCGAGGCGCGATTGGCTGCGGCCCGGCTCGCCGGTGCGTTCCGCACTGTGGCGTCGATGCGGGAAGCCGACAAGGTGTGGTTCGCGCAAGAGGAGGAGAAGCTACGCCAGCGCGCCGTCGTGCGAGATCGTGAGCGAGCGAAAACCAATGACGTCGCCAGCGAACTGAATCGGATCGCAGCCATCTACCGGCGCGAGACGGCCAAGGCCGCTTGGGGCAATGCCTCATCCGCTGCGGATGAGGCAAGAAAGGAAGACCAGGCTTGGGAAGCGGTGGGGTACCTCGCTGACCGCGTCGAAGCCGAACAACAGGCGGAGTTCGTGCGGAGACAGATCGCCGACGAGGAAAGGGAATCCGCCCCACTGCGGGCGGCGCGCGACGCCGCCGCGGTAGCTCTCAAAGGCCGCTATGACCTGCTCGCCGCGGAAGAGCACGAGGCTGAAGACACTGCGGTCTCGGTTGCTGCGGACGCGCAGGATGATGAGGGCACCGAAATCGATCGAGAGCGTAAGAACCGGGGGCTTGCCACCGAGGCGGACGTGCGTGCGGAGAACGCCCGTGGCCGGGTGACCGAAATCCGCGAGGCGCTCGCCGGTGCGGTGGATCGCGGTGACCTGCCCGACCCCGAGGCAAACCCGAGGGCGGTCCTGGCGGAGTCGAACCAGGAACGTCGAGAAAAGAACGGGATCCTCGGACAGGTACGGCAGCGGCGATCGGCTCGGCCCGCGCAGCGTGCCGAGCTCGTCGAGCAACGCCGAAAACTGGCAATCGAGCGGACCGCCAAGAGCACTGAGCGTGATCGGCTCGCCAAGGACTGGCGAGAGCTGGCGGATCGGGCCGACGACGTGGCGACGGACGCCCGGCTTGCCGAGCTGATGCAGCTCGAACAGGGAGACCGGCTCGATCTGTGGGCGGAAGCTGCGGACCTGCGAGTGGCACTGACCAGGGAGGCTCTGGCCTCGGAATCGACCGTCGTGGACACCCGGGTCGATGCCGCCGAAGACAACCGGGCGCTGGAGGGGTTGCGGTCCGACGAGTTTCTGCCCACAAGTCGGGACGCGCAGCGCGCCGTCGAAGTGCTCGTCGCGGCCGGCGTGCCGGCGGCACCCGGCTGGCAGGCGTTGCGCGACCTCGTCACTGCGTCCGAACGCATCCACGTTCTCGAGAATGCCGCTGTCGCGGAACTCGCGGCAGGCGTGGTAGTCGCGGATGCCGACGCCCTGCGTGCCCGGGCCGTAGTGGCGTCGAAGTCGTGGCACGCGGTTGCCCACGTCGCGCTGAGTACGGTTACGCAGCTGGGACGGGCCGTGGCTGCGGCACCACCGCAGCATCTGGTGTTCCCCAGCGAGCCCGCACTCTACGATCGGGACGCGGCGGATCGCGCTCGGACAGAGCGTGAAGAACGCAGGCAGGACCAGGACAGCAGGATTGCTTCGCTCCAGGAACAGGCGAAAACCGACAGAGCGTTGCTGGCGACGCTGGACTTGCTTCTCGAAGATTGCCCTGCGGGTCATCTGGACGCCCTCGAGACAGCCATCGGCGAGTACGACGAGGCGATCGAGGGCATCGACGAGGCCGATCAGATCCTGCGAGCAAAGATCGAGGAGCTGGACGGCAAAGAAGCAGCGGATGCCATCGCTGAAAAGGAACTGAGCACGGAACTGACCAAGCTGGCGCAGCGAATCGAACGGCTCAGCGCACTCGCGGAGAAGGTCGCCGATCTGCCGGGGCTCGTGCGGGCGATCGAGCAGCTCGACAAAGACTTTGACGTATACACCGGCATTGCTGATGAAGCTGCCTCTCGTGCGAAGGAGCTCCAAGAAGCTGAACGTACGGCACGTCAGCGCGCCAGCGGTCACAAGGCGAATTGGCAGCGATACGAGCGCGACGGTCGTGAGATCACCTTGCTCGATGCCGATCGCAAGTCTGAAGAGACCGGCACTGACGATCCGTTGTCCTTGTTGCGAAGCCGTTTCCTCGACCTCGACGCGCAGTGGAAGACGGTCGCGTCGCAGTCCGTGCTGGCCGAACGGCTGAGCTCGCACATCGAGCGAGGTAAAAAGGCGACCCAGGCCCTGGCCGACTACGCGGACGACGTCCAGGCCCGCGCGGCGGTGCTCCTGAGCACAGGTGATGGCCAGGACCCGGAACGCCGTGCGGCAGCTCGAAAAGGTGCACGGCAAAAGGCGGACGACGAGCAACAGGCGCTGAGCGAAGCAAAGAGCGAGCTCACCCAGGCCAGCGACGAGGTCAAACAACGGACTCCTCGTGATCGGGTGAGGCACGCTCAGCTCGAGGTCGAGCCCGAATCTGAAGAGGACGCCCGGGAACGGGCTGCGGCTGAAGCCGAGCGGGCCACCGAGATGAGCGGGGAAGTGACTCAGCTCAATCGGGAGGCCGACACCGCGAAAAGTGCCGCGGGCGAGGCAAACACGGATGCGCAGGTGTTCGGTCAGCGAGCCGGTCGGCTCGCTGACGCCTCCGCTCCTGCGGAGGTGCTCGATGACGTTCCGGCGTACGACGGTGCCGATGCAGACGCCGACCTAGCATTGCTTCTGGCAAGGGTGAATGCGGCCAACGCCGAGGCTGTCGCGACGGCGGGCAGGGTCGAGGACGCGGTCGCAGAGGTCCGCAGAATCGCTGCGGAAACCCGGTTCACCGAAGTGCCGGGTGCGATCCGGGATCGGCTGACCGGCGACGACGCCGAAGCGCTCGCCCGACGTGCGGCTTCCCGGGCCGAGGACATGCGGCTGCGTCACAAGACGATCGATGGCCAACTCGCCGCGATCGGTCGCGATCAGCGTCTCGTCGTCGTCGAAATCGCGGCTCTGGTGAAGGACGTGCTCGCGAACCTCGAGTCCGCGCATCGGCACTCGAGGCTGCCCGGCACGCTGGGCCGGTGGGCGAATGAACACTTCCTGAGGATCAGCTTCGTGCGCCCGTCCAGTGACGAGGATCTGCACGCCCGGCTTGATGCTGTCGTCGATCGCATCGTGGCTGAGAAAGCCAAACCAGAGGGCCTGGCTGTCCTGAAGAAATGCGTGCATGAAGCGGTCGCGCCGCGCGGGTTCACGGTCAAAGTGCTCAAGCCGAACAGCGATCTCGCGATCGAACCCGTCGACGTGACTCACCTCGGCAAGTTCTCCGGCGGGGAGAAGTTGACGGTGTGCGTCGCGCTCTACTGCACGCTCGCACGTCTGCGCGCGGTCAACCGCGGCCGCGGTAAGGCAGCAATCGGCGGAACACTCGTGCTAGACAATCCGTTGGGGACGGCTAGCCACGTCGCTCTGCTTCGGCTGCAACGGGATGTGGCGGCCGCACACGGGGTGCAGCTTGTGTACACGACGGGCGTGGAAGATCTCGGCGCGGTCGGCCAGTTTCCGAACGTGCTGCGGATGCGCAACGCGCCCGGATCCCTGCGCAACAGGAGGTACGTCGTACTGGACGAGCAGCCCGGTCCGGCCGAGGATGGCATCACCAGCGCCAGGGTGCTGGAGGAGAACGAGGCCGGTGAGGAAGGCAGCTCATGACCATGAGCGCGCTGGCCACGAGGCTTGCCGAACACGTCGCGGCGTCACCACTCCAGAAGGTCGAGCTAGACGCGTTATACGCGGTCGCGGTCTCCTTCGACCGCAGCCTGGCCACTGCGCCTACCGCGAGGAGCGAGATCCGGGCCGCGCTGGACGAGCTGGCAACTGCCAAGCTGGTGGCGTTCCCGGCATCACCATGGCTCTTCGACCGGCGCGAGGCACCACCACTGCCGAACTGGGTACGTCGTCCGCCTCGCGAGCGTGCGGCACAAGCCGTGCGGGAAGTGCGGGTCTGGCCGGCGGCGCTCGAAGCCGCTGGGCACATCGCCACCCGGGACGACGAACTTCGGCTTCTCGAAATCGTCGCTACTTTCCTGCGCGACAAAGGCATGCTGTGCCCGAGCGTGCCGACTCGTGAGCGATCGCTGGAACTGTTCGGCGACGAGAAACGCCTGGACCGGCTGCAGTCGACGCGCCTGTTCAAATCCGGGGCGCTGAGGCTGGACATGCTGCGCTGCCACGAAGTGCCCATCCCGTTCGTCTCACAGTTCGTAGCGGGCGCGCCTGACCCGCGAGGCACGGCTCTGCTGATCGCGGAAAATCACCACACGTACACGTCATTGCTCGAAGTGACCCGGCTCAGCGCCGCCGCCGGGGGCCCGGCCCGGTACATCGGCTACGGAACCGGTAGCCAGTTTCCTTCGGCGGTCCTCTCTGTGCCGCTCCTGTCACCCCCGCCCGACCGAGTCGTGTACTTCGGCGACATCGACCTGAAAGGACTGCAGATTCCCGCAGCGGCGAGCATCACCGCGAAGAACGCGGGCCTCCCTGCGGTGGAACCCGCTCATCCGCTTTACGAACTGCTGTTCGCGCAGCCGCACCGGCGTCCGACGGAGCCGATATCCGCGCTCGCGGCGACCGAAGCAGCTGCTTGGCTTGGTCCGCGGGCAGTGCTCGCCAAGGAGGTCTTGATGAGCGGCACCCGGATCCCCCAAGAAGCGGTGGGCTACGAAAAGCTGACTGCACACCTCACGGAATTGAACCGAGTCTGACGCAGGCCACGCCCGGTGCGCTTGTAAGAGATGTCGACCTTGATTCTGGATCGGCCACGAGTCTGCCCTTGCAGCGCGGTCGCACCACGACTGCGCTGGACATGTCAGAAAATTAAGTGATATAACCTCCTTGTCGCGCGGATCTGAAGTGTTCCGTGCTCGAACAGCTGGAGGTTCGCATGGGGCAGTTGAAGCCATCGGCATGGGCGTGCGCCCGGTTCGGCACTATGGCTGTCGTCTTGCTGGATGCGATCCCCGCAGCGCTAAGGCGGGCGCATCAACGTGCCCTGGCCAGCCATGTCGAGATGGGCTTCAGCACCAATGAGGCGTATGGCCTGATCTGGAAAGCGCTGCACGAGGAGCTGGTCTCTGCGATCGGCGATCATCCTGGAGTCCGCAGAACGAAGCCCAAGGGGGCGTCCTACGAGTTGGTCGTCATCGGTGAGAACAACGTCATTGTCTACCCGTGGCGCTACGGCGACGATGCACGCGCCCGGGTCGAGGACAAGCGGATGCGTCTGTCCGAGGTTCGCAACAACCTGCTCGCCTTGAACCCTGAGTCGCCTGAGCCTCAGCTCACGCTCGAGCATGCCGAACTGAGCGAAGACGATCTGACCTTGCTGCTCGATGAAGAACGACGTGACTCGCAGTCGATGGCGTCAGCCGGCCGTGTTGTAGTGCTGGCGTACGCCAGCAACCCGGATGCAGGGCTTTTGCGGCTGTTCTGGGGAGACGCGGAGAAAGCCGACGACGATGGGTATCTGCGCTGGACGCACCTCGAAGAGATCTCTTTGCGAGCTTCAGACGATGGCACCGACGTCGGCGGTCTCGGGGTGCGGCCGGTTACGCCCGTCGGGCCTGACGTTGCCGCAGGTCGATTCGATCAGGCACCGTTGGAAGAACCCCTCTTGGGCGTGCGACCTCCGTTGACCTCACCGGACGCTGATCCTACGGGGACGCCGCAGTCAGAAACGGGAAGCGATGCCTGACCAGCGTCCACAGCTACGCCTGTTCGGTAAGAGCGACGGACCACTCGGTGCCGCAGAGATCGCTGGCGTGTTCGATCCGGCACGCCTGACTCAGGCCCGATGCTTGGCCGGCATGACCAAGGCTGCGCTGGCTGATCAGGTTGGAGTGTCTGCTCCAGCCGTCACTCAATGGGAGGCCCAGAGCAGTCCTCCCCGCCCTGACCATGTGCGCGCTCTGTCCGAGATCCTCGACGTTCCCGTCGGGTTCTTTGCTGCCGGTAGACCGCATGCTCGGCTCGACGCGTCTACGGCGCATTTTCGTAGTCTACGGTCGACTCGGTCGTTCCAACGCGCCAAGGCTGTGGCATTCGTCGAACAGGTCTGGGAACTCACTCATGCACTGGAGAAGCGGATCGCTCTTCCGGCAATAGACCTTCCCGGGTTCGTTGCTGGCGAGGACGACCCTGACCATCCCAATATTGTCGAGTGCCAGGACATTCCGAGCGATCCTGTATCTGCTGCGGGACTACTGCGGCAACGGTGGGGGCTGGGTATCGGTCCCATTCCGCATTTGATCCGCACGATGGAGACCCGCGGCATCGTAACCACGATGGTGCCGTTCGCCGGTGAGGACACACCTCGCATCGACGCCTTCTCGACGTCCCGACTCCCCCGACCATTGGTTATTTTGACGCCCGATCGCGCGAATGACGTTTACTGGCACCGTTTCACCGCTGCCCACGAGTTGGGGCACTTGCTCCTGCACCGGGACAGCGTGCCTGGTGACCCGATGCAGGAACAGGAAGCCAACAAGTTCGCCGCCGAGCTACTCACCCCAGCGGCATCGGTTAAGGACCTGCTTCCGCCCCGCATAGATTTTGCAGCACTGGAGCGCCTTGGACGTGAGTGGGGTGTATCAGTCAAGTCGCTGATCTATCGCTCCCGAGAGCTCGGCGCGCTCTCCGACGCAAGCGCCCGGCGTGCCTACCAGAAACTCAATCAGCTAATCAGCGTCGGCTTGCTTCCGGAGGAGCCCGTTGCCAACTACCCCGGCGAAGTACCCAGTCTGCTGGCCAAAGCATTCACGTTAGCTGAGGAGCACCGGATGCTCACCCTGGCCGGGCTGGCTCGAGAACTGCAGTGGCGTGTGCCTCGCCTGCGACTTCTGCTGGGGCAGGTTGACGAACGCCCCACTCTTCACCTCGTC
This sequence comes from Amycolatopsis sp. NPDC114484, assembly GCF_055633755.1. Taxonomy (NCBI): domain Bacteria; kingdom Bacillati; phylum Actinomycetota; class Actinomycetes; order Pseudonocardiales; family Pseudonocardiaceae; genus Amycolatopsis; species Amycolatopsis sp. NPDC114484. Next base: position 876,206 of record NZ_JBVKDQ010000001.1, read on the forward strand.
TGAGCGCGCCACTGGGCCTTCTCTCGTGAACTGGAGCGGTTGTTGGCTGCTTTGAGGTGCGGGAACTGTGCTGAGCCGATGTGGCACCGTGGAGTCACACAGTTTCCGGAGGATGCGCGGTCATGAAGTTGCTGACGGCTGGTTCGTTGATCATCATCGACTTCCCGGCGGGTAGCGTGCTGGGGAGTTGCGGCCTTGAGGCTTGCTGGTGCTGCCGACTCTAGGAACACGGAGCGTGTTCCTGGTCGCTTAGCCACCAGAGGCTTTCAGCCACTTTGGTTCGGAGCTTGAGCCGCTCGACAAGCGTGGAGCGACGGCGCGGCTGCGATGGCCGAGTGGCCGAGTGGCGGCGGTTGCTCATGCGGTCCTTTCGGTCGCCACGTCTCACAATTTCTCACAGACGGAATGGGCGGGGCGGGATTTGGGGCCCCTGGCCTGGACTGCGAACGACAAAACCGCACGTCACGACACCGTATGGACGGGAATCTTCTGACTACGGATCAGAAGGTCAGGGGTTCGAATCCCTTCGGGCGCACTGTCTGGTCGAGACAGTAAACAACAGGCCGGGAGCTTTTAGCTCCCGGCCTGTTGTGCTTTTACGCCTTCTTGAGCCGATCCAGCACAGCGCGGGTCTGTGATTGCGCGATCGACGACAAGTCGTCCATCTTCAGCGGGTCCTCGCCGGGAGCGCGGTGGACCGCGACCTGGATCTCCGCCGAGACATTGCTGTCCTGAACCCCGACGATGTAACTCGCGCCCGGTCCGGGCTCCGTGACCGCACCGGCGCGCCAGTAATTGCGCGTGCCGAGCCCGGCGGTCGTGCCGGCGGTCCAGCCCTTCGACGGGCCGGTGTTCCACTTGTCGTAGGCCGGCGGCTGGCCCGCGGAGGTGAACTCGACCTGGACGCCGATTCCCGCCTCGTTGGTGGCGACGCCGTCGGTCTTGGAGGTGCTGGTGTAGCGGAGACTGCACGTCAGGCCGCCGCCGTAGCCGCCGCTTGGCTGGTCTTCCCGGTGCACCGGCGGGATCGGGGTGGTGGACCATTTCGCCAACGGCTTGGGGTCCAGCAGGTCGCAGGCGTTGGAGATCCCGCTCATCGAGTACTTGCCCGGTGGTGCGGCGGGGGACGCCGAGGTGGACGGGGCGGGAGTCGGCGCGGGTCTGGCTTCGGAAGGGGAGGATCCGCCGCTGAGGGACAGGCCGATCGCTATTCCGGCGCCGAGGACCACCGCCAGTCCGATCGCCCCGGCCACGATCAAACCTGTTTTGGGGCCGGGTTTCGGGGGCGGCGGGTAGCCGGGGTGCTGGGTCCATCCCGGAACCGGTTGTCCCGCAACGGGATCGGAGTGCTGGCCGCCAGGGGAGTCGGTCACTTGTTCCCTTTCAGTCCGTTCAACGCCTTCCGGGCCTGCGCTTCGGCGATCGGCTGGACTTCGGTGCGGTGCACCTGGGCGACGTCCCGGCCGCGGCTGAAGTTCAACCGGACGCGGACCGAGACGTTGCCGTCCAGTACACAAAGGACGTAGTGCGTGTCCGCGACCAGATCGCCGAATACCTCGGAGTGCCAGAAGCCCTTGGTCCCGATTCCGGTGATCGGACCGGACGCCTTGCCCTCGCCGGTTTTGGCGAGGGTGCCGCGTTTCCAGTTCTCGTAGGAGGACGGCGCGGTCCCTTCGGTGAATTCGACGTCGAGGAGGACCTCGGCGGAGTCCAGGGCATTGCCGCTGGAGTAGCGGAGCTGGCAGCTCAGGCTTCCGGAGCTGGTCTTGCTCGGACGGACTTCCTCGTGCTTGGGCGGACCGGCGGGAGTGGGCGACCACTTCCGCAGCGGGGCGGGATCGACGAGATCGCACGCGTTGCCGACGTTGTTCATCGAATACCCGGGCGCGGCGGCCGGTTCTGGCGGGCGCTCGGAGGACTGTCCGGCCACGACGCCGACGGCGATCCCGATTCCCAGCACGACCACCAGTGCGGCGACCCCGCCGATGATCCAGCCCGCCCGGCGGGGTTTCGCGGGAGGCGGCGGATAACCGGCTGCGGCGAAGGGATTCTGCGGCGGCTCGTCGCGCCCGTTGTCGGTCATCCCCGCAGCCCTCCGCCAGGTGAACCGGGCGTCTTGACCTGGTTCTGCCCGACTATATCGCCGACCCGAATAGACTTCAGCTATGCGCGGGGCAACCGTACCGTCGATGGATCGCGATGGTCGACGACACCCCGGCCGGTACACCTCACGGAACAGGCTGAGCGCAGAGCAGGTGGCCGACGCGTATCTCGTCGTGATCGGGACTGGGCTTTCCCGGAAGGACTGCGGTTCAACGGAATCAGCGGCGAAGAGTACGGAGTGGACTTCGCCGCAACCCGAGACGGCGCACGCGGACCTGCGGATTTTCCGCTAAACAGTCCCCGAGGGCATTCGCGCATTAAGATGCCCAGTCGTGAACGAACCGAGCGCGTCCTTTCGCGAGGCGGAGTACGACCGTCTGCTCAACCGCTTGCGAGAGCGCTTGGCGGGGTTGGCTCATGAGGCCTTGGCCGGGGAGTTCTCGGCGAAACAATTCGCCGAAACCGCCGAGAGCGATCTCGAACGGATCAGCGGCGAGGTCGAACACCGGATGGCCGGGAACGCCGACGAGGCGCTCGGGGCGACCAACCCGCAGATCGAGGAGCTTTGGGCGGCGGAGAAAACCCTTGCCGAGCACGATAATCCGGCGGGCAGGCCGGCTGGGGCGCGCGCGGCGCACGCGATGTTCGGCCTGGTGTTGTGGTTCGGCATCGGCTACCCGTTGCTCTGGTGGCAGCTCCAGCAGGCTTTCAGTGGTGTGGCGTGGTTCTTCACGGTGGTGGTTTTGCTGGTCGCCGCGGGGTTCGCGGTGTGGGGGGCGCAACGGCTGATCGAACGAAGCGGGAAGAAGCTCCTCGGCCGGGCCGTCGTCAACGCGGAGACCTGGCCGTTCGTGACGTTCTTCCCGACCGTCTATCTGTTGTTGCTGTGGCGTTTGCTGTCCTCAAGCCGGGAGGCGATGGGCGGGTTCTGGTCGGGAGCGCTGTGGATCGCCGCGGGTGTGGTGGCCTTGGGGGCCTTTTTCGTGGCATTCTCGTTGGCCACCGTGGTGCTTGAGGCGGAGGATCCGGGGCAACGGCTGCCGTCGACGGTGCTCGTTCGCGGACTGATGGCGTCCGTCCTCGCTCTCGCCGCGGCCTACTTCGTGCTCGACGTGGCGGCGACGGCGTGGCCGCCCTTGGTTAAGTACGTCGTGGCCGACGCGGTCACCTTGCTGGTCATGCTCGGCTTTGGGCCGTTGACGCTGAGCTCCTGGCTGATCCCGCCATGGCTGTCTCGCGACGAGAGGCGCAAAAACAGCCGCAGCTGGAAACGGTTGAAGGCGAAGTTGCGGAGCGAGGTCGCGGTCGCGGAAGAACGCTGGGGAGACGCTGCGCGCTCAGAGGTGGAGCAGCGCGTCAAAACGCACCTCACCAACGTCCTCAACCCGGATTTCACCACCACCCTTCCCGCCTACGACCGGCATGCGCTCGGGCAGATGCGCGCGGGCGATCGGGTCAGGACCTCGGTGGCGGCCGCGGACCGGCTGCGCGAGCTGCTGGCCGGGATCGAGGGCGGCGTGATCGGAATGGCCGGGTCGCGCGGGGCGGGCAAGTCGACGCTCCTCGACGCTTACCGCGCGGGCAAATTCCTGGAGGGCGGCTATCGGCACATCGCGGTGATGGAGAGCGTGCCGGTCCGGTACGACGCGCGGGAGTTCATGCTGCATCTCTACAGTCAGACGTGCGCCGAGGTGATCAAATTCTGCCGGCAGCGCGGAGCGGACGAGGACCTCACGCGCCCTCGTCGCCGGGTGTGGGAGCGGCCAAGCTGGCCGGTGCTCGCGGCGGTGCTGGCCTGGCTGCTGGTGGGCGCGGTGGGGACGATTGTCTCGGCGGTGTTCCAGGCCGACCTGCGGGCTCAGCCGACCACCCTGTGGTGGCCGCTGGCCTGCCTGTTCGGCGCGGCCGCCACGCTCAGCCTCGCGGCGAGGAGACGTCCGGCGGCCCGGTTGCGGGACTCATCGCCGCCGCCGGTCGCGAGGGGAGATCTGCTCGCGCTCCGGAAGCGGGCGGAATGGGCTCGCGACGGGATCAGGTTCCAGCAGAAACACACCTCGGGCTGGTCGGGCAAGACCGGCGTGCCGATGGTCGAGGCGGGGATTTCCGGGTCCAGGGAGGCGACCCGGAACCCGTTGACCTATCCCGAGGTGGTGCACGAGTTCCTGCGTTTCGTCGAGGCGACTATCGAATGCCTCGGCGCGCTCCCGAAGATCGCGCCCGCTCCGGTGGTGATCATCATCGACGAACTGGACAAGATCGCCGATCCGGACCTGGCCCATGAGTTCATCAACGAGATGAAAGCCTTGACGGCCGTAGACGTGGCGGGGCTGTTGTGCCTGATCTCGGTGTCGGAGGACGCGCTGGCCGCGTTCGAACTCCGCGGCCTGTCGGTCCGTGACGCCTTCGACAGTGCCTTCGACACCATCGTCCGGCTGGAGTACCTCGCTCTCGCGGACGCGCGGGAAGTGCTGTCCAGTCGGGTGGTCGGCTTGCCCGATCCGTTCATCAGCCTGTGCCACTGTCTGGCCGGAGGTCTTCCCCGCGAACTGATCCGGGTCGCCCGGCGCATGTTCGCCGGCGGCACCGAACTCGCGGACATCGCGCGGCGGCTGGTCGCCGAAGACCTGGCTGCCAAACGGTTCGCGCTGCTGACCGTCGTCGGAAAAGCGGAGTACGACGAAGTCTTGGCCAGCGCTCTCGTCCGGCATCTCGACGCACAGGCGGCGGCTGAGCCCGCCGCACTGATCGCCGCGGTCGCCGCACCGCCGATCTCAGCGGAAGCGGCACCGGCATTGCTGCGGCTGCAGACCGAAACCCTGGGATACCTGTATTACCTCGGGACGGTGCTCGAGGTCTTCGGCCCGGCGTTCGCACCCGGTGATCTGGAACGCGGCCACACGGTCAGCGAGGGGTCATTCGACACGCTGGCCTCGGCGCGGCAGCTTTTCCCGGTCAACGCCCGGCTGGCGTGGCTGGCGATCAGCGCGTTCCGGCGGAAGTGGGCGCTGCGCGTCGTCGAGCCGCCCGGCGCGTGATCCAGGCCGGGACACCTCCCGTTCACCTGCCCTGCTTAAGGTCGGCCGCATGTTGCGGGACGTGCGGGAGTACATCGATCGGCTCGAGATCGACGGGCATTCGGTCGGCGAGGATCACGATGACGATCCCGTGTTGATCGACGCGTTCGGCAAGGCCGTCGACACCTGGCGGGAGAACTATCCGTACGACGAGCGCATGCCGCGCGAGGAGTACGACGAGACGAAATACCTGCTGCAGGTCGAACTGCTCAAGCTGCAGAACTCGATCAGCGAGACCGGCAGCAGGCACGTCATTCTCTTCGAGGGGCGCGACGCCGCGGGCAAGGGCGGCACCATCAAACGGTTCATGGAGCACCTCAACCCGCGCCACGCTCGTACGGTCGCGCTGGCCAAGCCCAGTGACCGGGAAGCGCACCAGTGGTATTTCCAGCGCTACGTCCAGCATTTGCCGACCGCGGGCGAGATGGTGTTGTTCGACCGGTCCTGGTACAACCGCGCCGGGGTCGAGCAGGTGATGGGGTTTTGTTCGCCGGATCAGTACGAGCAGTTCATGCATCAGGTGCCGCTGTTCGAGGAAATGCTGGTGGAGAGCGGGATCACGGTCACGAAGTTCTGGTTTTCGGTGACTCAGGCCGAACAGCGCACGCGGTTCATCATCCGGCAGGTCGACCCGGTGCGGCAGTGGAAACTGTCCCCGATGGACTTGCAGTCGCTCGACAAATGGGACGACTACACCGCGGCCAAGGAAGCGATGTTTCTCCGCACGGACAGCGAACTCGCGCCGTGGATCACGATCAAGAGCAACGACAAGAAACGCGCCCGGATCAACGCGATGCGCTATTTCCTGTCGCGGTTCGAGTACGAGGGCAAAGACGCGAACGTGGTCGGGGAACCGGATCCGCTGATCGTGAAGCGCGGGCGGGACGCGGTCGGAGACTGAACCGGGTCAGTCCAGCACGTCCGGTTCCTGTTCGACGATCAGGTCCTCCAGCAAACGGAAGTTGTTGCGGGCCATGTTCGCGCTGCCGAAATGGCGGGCGGCGAGCGCGGCTTCTTCGGCGGTCATGACGCGAGGCGTGCCGGCGGCTTCGGCGAGGAGTTGCATCTGGCAGGCGCGTTCCATGGTGATGAACCACCACGCCGCCTCGGCGACGCTGCGCCCGACGGTCAGCAATCCGTGGTGGCGAAGGATCGCGGCGCGTTTCGGCCCGAGCCGGGCGGCGATGCGGACGCCTTCGTCGCGCTCCAGGACCAGTCCTTTGTACTCGTCGAAAAGCACGTGATTCTCGTAGAAGGCACAGGATTCCTGGACAATCGGGTCCAGCGGGCGATTCAACGCCGACCAGGCGCGGCCGTGGATCGTGTGTGCGTGCGCGACCGCGACGACGTCCTCGCGTGCCTCGTGGATGGTCGAGTGGATGGCAAACGCGGCCTTGTTCGTGCGCCGCGTTCCTTCGACCACTTTCCCGTTCTGGTCAAGGAGAAGCAGGTCGCTGACCTTGATCCGGGAGAAGTGGACCGCGTACGGGTTGACCCAGAACCGGTTCGGGAACTCGGGATCGCGCGCGGTGAGGTGCCCGGCGATGCCCTCGTCGAACCCGTATCGGGCGAACAGGCGGAAGGCGACGGCGAGCTGGCGTTTGCGCTGCGCGCGTTCGGCGGCGACGGAATCCAGCTGCTCGGGCAGGGTGTCGAGGTCGAGCTCGGCTACCGGGGCGTCGGTCATCAGCATCTCCCACTGTTGCCTGTCTGGCAATCAGGGTGCCTCTGAGGCACAACGAGTGTCAAGCGATGACGACGAGTACTTCCGCGTCCGGAGCGCCGCGCAGGGTGTGTTCGGTGGTGCCGGGGAACTGTGCCGAGTCACCGGCCGCGAGCAGGTGGGTTTCGCCGTTCAGGGTCAGTTCGAGCTGGCCGCTGACCACGTGCAGCCACTCCTCGCCGCGGTGCTGGGTCGGGCGGGGCGGGACGGATTTGTCGCGCAGGGTCACCAGAGTCGCCTCAACGCCAGACGACGGAGGGGACAGATGGGTCAGGGACGCGCCGCCGGTGCCGTACGTGATGGCGTCTTCGCGCCGGACGATGGGCGACCTGCGTTCCTCGGAAGCAGCAAGATCGGCGACGCTGACGTCCAGCACCCGCGCGAGTACTACGAGCGTGCCGAGGCTGGGCACGCGCTGTCCGCTCTCGACACGGGACAGGTATCCAGGGGTGATGTCCGCGGCGGCGGCGACCTTCTCCAGCGTGAGCCCGCGTTCCAGGCGAAGCTCACGTAAGCGTCGCGTGATCCGCTGCTCGGCTTCTTCCGCCTCCTGGCCCATCCCCACACTGTAAGCGGCTCAGCCGGCGAGGAACTCCAGCCGGTTGCCGACCGGGTCGAAGGTGTGGAAGCGCCGCCTGCCGGGGATTTCCGCCGGATCGGCCCAGGTCACGGACTGTCCGGAGGCTTCGATCGCGGCGGCGGTGGCGTCCATGGCGTCCACGTCGATCACGAAAGCCGGGTGCGCCTTGAGCGCCGGACGGAACTCCGCCTCGACGCCGACGTGCAGTTCGCCGTCCGGGCCGCCGACGCCGGGAACCCGGAACCAGCAACCGCCGCGTGCGGCCAGCAGCGGCGGTTTCGGCAGTTCCGGCCAGCCGAGCACGCCGGTGTAGAAGGCGCGTTCGGCGTCCTCCGCGCCCGCTAGGCAGGCGACCTGCACGTGATGGATCATGCCCGGAAACCTACGCCAGCTCAGCGGGTTCCGGTTCCGGGAACGCGTAGAACCGCACGGCCAGCTGGCGTCCGTCGGCCGGGCCGGATTGGCGGGCGGCGTAGCGGTGCACCAGTTCCAGGTACTCCGCTTCGAACTCCTTCAAGTCCTTGAAGCTCAGCCGCATCCCGGCGCGGCTCCCGGCGGTCCAGCCGTCGAAGGTGTCGCGTCGCTCGGCGGCCCAGGCCATCAGCCGCACCTCGCGGTCGTACTTCGCGTCCAGGTAGGCGGCGAGCTTGGGACGGTCCTCCTCGGGGAAGTCCTCCGGCTTCGCTTCGTTCGTGCTCTGCGGGATCGGGTGCCAGCGGCCGTCGCGGGCGCGGCGGGTGTATCCGGCGTGGGTGAGGGTCAGCAGCGCGGCCGGAACGTCGATGGAGGGGATCTGCGCGCGCAGCTCGGCCGAAGTGGCGGGCAGAAGCCGGAGCAGCCGCTGGTAGTTCGGGTTCGTGTGCACGGTGATGTCGCGCATGGTCAGCGGACGCGGCCGTGCGTTGCCGGCGAGCAGCGCGCGGGCCCGCAGCATCAGGAACACGGCGATCGGCAGTTCCGCGAGCAGTGCGGTGCCGAGGCTCGCCCACTGATCGGAACCGCCCCAGTCGAGGACGACGTCGAACCAGGCGTCGCAGCACAGCAGCGCCGCGGTCGCGGCCAGCATCGGCACCGCGGCGCGGCTGCGGCGCATCCCGAGCAGCACGGACGCGGCGAAACACAGCAGCAGGACGATGTCGAAACCGACCCAGGCGACCCGCCACTGGCTCGTGTCGAAGTGCTCGGGCAGGGTCAGTCCGAGGTAGACGGTCCACGGCACCAGAAACACCGCGATACCGGCGAGGATGGCGAGAAGCACGCGTCTGAACACTCGATCGACGCTAGCCGCGCCGATGCCGGGGAACATCCGGGAAGATCCCGGAGATCGACCCCGAGAAACCCGTGTCTACTGTGGACGGTCGGCAGCGAGCGCCTGCCAGTGGTCGGCCTCGGCGGTCGCGCCGCGAGCGCGCAGCATCCGGGTCAGGCTCAGCATTCCCTGCACGTCGCCGGTCTCCGCGGCGACCCGGAAGCAGCGTTCGGCCTGTGCCAGTTCGCTGCGGGATTCGGCGAGATGTCCGAGGTTGGTGAGTGCGGGGATGCTGCCGTGCTCGGCGGCCTTGCGGTACCAGGCCGCGGCCTCGCCGTCGTCGCGGCGGTTGCGGGCGAGGACGCCGAGGTTGGTCATCGCCGCCGCGTCGCCCGCCTCGGCGGCTTCGAGGTACCAGTTCTCCGCCTCTTCGAGGTCGCCCCGGCGATGCAGCAGCAGCCCCAGCCGCACCTTCGCCTCGACGTGGCCGCCCTTCGCACCGCGACGGAACCACCGCTCGGCGTCGCCTTCCCGGCTGGCCCGTTCCGCTTCCCGGCCCAGCAGGCAGGTCGCGGAAAGTTCGCCCGCGTCCACGGCGGCGCGCCACCAGTGCGCCATCTCCTCGGGTGCGCCGAGTTCTCGCAGGACGACGCCGAGGTCCAGCATCGCCGTCGCGTCGCCGTCTTCCGCGGCGCTGCGGCACCAGCCTTCCGCGTCGGAGTACCGGCCGTCTTCGACGAGCAGGTGGCCGAGCAGTCCGGCCGCCTCCCTCGCGCCGGCTTGGAACGCGGCGGCGTACCAGTGCTCGGCGTCGTTGAGGTGTCCCTGGGTTTCGCAGGTCCGGGCGTATCCGAGCATCCCGTGCGGCTCGCCGGCCTGCGCGGCTTCGTGATACCAGCGGGCGGCTTCGTCCTCGGAGCCGCGCTCGGCCAGCAGGTGGGCCAGCGCGGTCATCGCGATCCGGTCACCACCCGAGGCGGCCCGGCGATACCACTCCTCAGCCTCCGCCGAATCGCCGCGTTCGCGCAGGTCAGCAGCCACGCGCGTCATCGCGACGACGTTGCCGCCCTCCGCCGCCTTCCGGCGCAGGTAGTCATCGACGCGTGTGTTCCACTTCCGCAGCCGCCCGGGCATCTCGCACCCGCTCCTTTCCGGCTCCCCACCTAGACAGTCGTTTCGCCCGGCGCGGACGTGACACCTTCGCGAGCGTTATCCACCCCCGCTGATCTGGGCTTTTTCGTTGCCGGGCAACAACTGGTCCGACGTGGTCCTTGCCACGGCTCGAGCGCTGCCGAGAGTGTCTGCGCGATTACCGGCCCGCCGACAGGCATACTCCGGCTCCCCGAACTCCCCGCCCGAGAGGATCCCGCGCACCATGGCCCGGCCGTTCCCCACCAAGCGCACCGTGCTGCTCGCGGTCGTGCTGCTCATCGCTGTCGTCGGGTTTTGGTACGGCCAGCGCGAAGTCGGCGACACCAAGTCCGAAGCCGCACCGGCGTCCGCCGCGGACGCGACGAAGCAGCTGTCGGAGCTGAAGATCGGCACCCGCGGCACTATGACCGGTTATTCGCGCGACAAGTTCAAGCACTGGGACAGCCAGGGCGACAGCTGCGATACCCGCGAGGCCGTCCTCAAGCGCGCGGGCAAGGACGTCAAGGCGGGCAGCGACTGCAAGCCGACGTCGGGTACCTGGCTCAGCGTGTACGACGGCCAGACCTGGACCAAGGCGACCCAGCTCGACATCGACCACATGGTCCCGCTCGGCCAGGCATGGGTGAGCGGCGCGCGCGACTGGACGCAGGAGAAGCGCGAGCAGTTCGCGAACGACCTCACCCGGCCGCAGCTGTTCGCCGTGACGGCCAGCGTGAACCGGCAGAAGAGCGACAAGGCTCCGGACGAGTGGAAGCCGCCGCTGGTGTCGTTCTGGTGCACGTACGCGACCGACTGGGTCACCGTGAAGCACTACTACGGGCTCACGATCACCGACATGGAGAAGAACGCGCTGCAGGACATGCTGAAGCGCTGCCCAGCGTGACAAGCTGGGCGTCATGGCGATTTTCGCACTGATCCACGGGGGCGGCGGCAGCGGCTGGGACTGGCATCTGGTCGCCGAGCGGCTCAAGGCGTCCGGGCATGAGGTCGTGGCCCCGGACCTGCCGATCGAGAACCCGCAGGCCACGTTCGCCGACTTCACCGACACCGTCGTCTCGGCGATCGGCGATGCGCGGGACGTCGTCGTGGTCGGCCATTCCTACGGCGGGTTCACCGCGCCGCTCGTGGCGGAACGGGTCAACGCGCGGCTGCTCGTGTTCGTCGCCGGGATGGTGCCCGCGCCGGGCGAGGCTCCGGGGGAGTGGTGGGGCAACGTCGGCTTCGAGTCGGCCGAGGGCCTGAGCACCACTGAGCAGTTCATGGCGGACCTTCCGGCCGAGCTCGCGGAGGAGAACGAGCGGCGCGGCCGGGATCAGAACAGCGCGGAGTACAGCCTGGCCTGGCCGGGCGAGCGGCTGCCGGACGTGCCAACGAAAGTCCTGCTCTTCCGCGACGACCGGTTCTTCTCCGCCGACCTGCTGCGCCGGGTCGCGCGCGAACGGCTGGGGACCGACGCGGACGAGATGGCCGGTTCCCACCTCGCGCTGTTGAGCCGTCCGGACGGACTGGCTGACCGCCTAATGGCCTATTACGCGACAGTGGCTGGCTAACCAGGCGCTGTCCCAGTTGCGACATGTCACAACCGCGACAGCGCGAGCTAGTGACGTGAACCCCTGCTCGCCCCGAATCTTGTGCGATGACGTGGAGATCACGAGCCATCACTCTCGGCTGCACGGGCGCACTGGTCGCGGCATTCGGCCACGCGGCGCCCGCGGCGGCCGAGCCTGCGAGCGGTTCACCGGCGCCTGGTCCCGGTGAGCGGCACACGGTCACCTTGCTCACCGGTGACGTCGTGCAAGTCGAAGGCGTCCAAGGCGGCAGGCAGATCGCGACGGTCCGACCGGGCAAGGGGCGGGAGAACATCCGCTTCACCCAGTCCGAAGTGGACGGCAAGCTGCAGGTCATCCCGGCCGACGCCGTGTCGCTCGTGGCGGACAAGCGCCTCGACAAAGCCCTGTTCAACGTCACCGACCTGATCGCGCAGGGGTACGCCGACGAGTCGAGCCCGACGGTGCCGATGATCGCGCACTACGCCAAGGGCGTCTCGATCGCTTCCGCGCCGGCGTTCGCCGCCACCACGCAGGGCGCCGAACTGCCCAGCGTGAACGGCCGCGCGGTGCGTGAAGACAAGAAGCGCGCGGGCGAGTTCTGGCAGTCCTTCACCGGTCCGCGCGCGGCTTCCGGTGCGGTGGAACGGATCACGCTGGACCGCAAGGTGCGCGCGTCGCTCGACCGCAGCGTTCCGCAGATCGGGGCGCCGGAGGCGTGGGCGGCCGGGTTCGACGGATCCGGCGTCGCCGTGGCCGTGCTCGACACCGGCTACGACCCCAACCACCCGGACCTCGCGGGCAAGGTCGCGAAGTCGGCCAACTTCTCGACCAGCCCGGACGTCGTCGACCGGTTCGGCCACGGCACGCACGTCGCGGCGACCATCGCGGGCAGCGGCGCGGCCGCGGGCGGCACGCGCAAGGGCGCGGCGCCGGGCGCGAAGCTGTACGTCGGCAAGGTGCTCGGCGACGACGGCACGGCCTCGTCTTCCGAAGTCCTGCAAGGGATGGAGTGGGCCGCGAACTCCGGCGCCAAGGTGATCAACATGAGCCTCGGCGGCGGGGCGACCGACGGCACGGACGACCTCAGCGTCGGCCTCAACGAACTCACCGCCCGTACCGGCGCGCTGTTCGTGGTCGCCGCGGGCAACGACGGCCAGGAAGGCGCGTCGACCATCGGTACGCCGGGCACCGCGGATTCCGCGCTGACCGTCGGCGCGGTGGACCGCAAGGACGAACTGGCCCCGTTCTCCAGCATGGGCCCGCGGCAGGGCGACCAGGCCGTGAAGCCGGACATCACCGCGCCTGGCGTGGGAATCGTCGCGGCGCGCGCGGCCGGCACCTCGCTCGGTGAAGTGGTGGACCAGTACTACACCGCGGCGTCCGGCACGTCGATGGCGACTCCGCATGTCGCTGGCGCGGCGGCGATCCTGTCGCAGCGGTATCCACAGTGGACAGCGCAGCAGCTCAAGGACGGCTTGGCCAGTACGTCGAAACCTTCTGCCGGGCTTAACGCCTTCCAGCAGGGTGGCGGCCGAGTGGACGTCGCCGCCGCGGCGGTGCATCCCGGAGTCTTCGCGACCGGCACGCTCAACCTCGGTCCGGTCACCAAGGACAGCGGTCCGGTGCGCAAGGAAATCACTTACGCCAACACGACTTCCGCGCCGGTCACCCTCACGCCGAAGCTCGACCTGCGCCGCGGTGACGGTGCCACGCCGGGTGACGCGGTCAAGCTCGAAAAGTCCACTGTGGAGGTTCCGGCGAACGGAACCGCGACAGTCGCGATCACCGTCGACTCGGCCGCGCTGGTGCCGGGCAACTACACCGGCAGCGTTCTCGTCGGCGCGGTGCACACGACGGTCGGACTGGTGAAGGAACCGCCGAAGCACAAGGTGACCATCAGCGGCATCGGCCGTGACGGCAAGGCGTACCCGATGGATCTCCAGCTCTTCGGGGACGACATGCGATACGACATCGTCGGGGACATGGTCAGCGACCACCCGTTCGTCACCGAACTCCCGGAGGGCACCTACTACGCCCGCGCGATGTTCCACACCGGACGGGCCCCGGACGAGGAGCTCGCGATCGTCCTCAAACCCGAGTTCACCCTCACCAAGGACCTGAACCTGGTAATGGACGCGCGGAGCGCGGTGCCGGTGGAGATCAAGACGCCGCGGCCGTCGACGCTGGAAAACATCATCAGCAGTTACGCGCACCGCGAATTCGGGTCGCGCAAGATCTCGAACTACGTCATGGAATTCCCCGGCGTGCGGCACATCTACGTGACGCCGACGGAGAAGGTGAAGAACGGGACGTTCGAATTCGGCACCCGGTGGCAGCTCACCGCGCCGATGCTGACCGCGACCACGTTGCCGTGGCTGGGAATCAAGACCGAACTGTTCTACCACGCGTCGTCCCCGGCGATTTCCGGGTTCAAGTGGCTCGGCGTCGTACCGGTCGAGGCCGATAAACCGGAGCAATATGCCAAGGCACACGGGAAAATCGCGTTGGTGACCCCCGCGAAGGACGGCACCGACCCGGGTACCGCGGCCAAACAGGCCGCTGCCGCGGGCGCCGCGATGGTGATGGTCGTCAGCCTTCCCGGCGAGCACACGTACGGGCACTGGCAGCCGCGCGGCAATCGCCTGCCGATTCCCGCCGTGCTGGCCACGAACGAACAGGGCATGAAGCTGGCCGACCGGGCCAAATCCGGTTTCACCAGCATGTTCCTGCAGGGCACGCCGGTGAGCCCGTACCTGTACGACATCATGCAGGTGACGCACGACCAGATTCCGCAGAAGATCGTCCATCAGGTCAGCGACCGCAACAGCGCGACTGTCACCGCGAATTACCACGCGACCGGCAAGGACGAGTGGCTTTCCGAACAGCGCTTCGGTTGGCGGCCATGGGAAAAGACCGCGATCAACCAGTATCAGCGGTACGCGCGCACCGGCACGGCTCGCGAGGAGATCGTTTCGACCGACGAGACGATCTGGCAGCACCGCGTGAACAACAAGCTCAGCTGGGACACGTTCCAGCCGCTCGCGGTCGGCATGATCGAACAGCCGCATACGCTCAAGCCCGGACAACGGTCGACGGAAAACTGGTACGCGCCAGTGGTCCGCCCGGCGATCCCGCGCGGAGCGGGACTGGAAACGTCGCGCACCGGCGACAATTTCGCCTTCCGCATCCCGGAGTTCGCCGACCCGGAGACCTCGCACTACGCGTTCTCCGAAGCGGAATTGGGCGATGATCAGCCGGACCAGGTGAGCGCGAAGCTTTACCAGGACGGCAACCTCGTCAAGGAAGGCCCGGCGGCGTGGGGCAAGTTCCCGGCCTCGGCGGACCCGGCGAAGTACCGGCTCGACCTCGCGCTGACCAAGTCCACTCCAGACTGGGCGTACGGCACGCACACCGAAACGTCGTGGACCTTCGGGTCGAAGCGGCCCGCCGAAGGCAAAACGGACCTGCTTCCGTTGCTGCAGGTGGATTACGGCGTGCAGACCGACCTGACGCAGAAGGCGCGCGCCGGGCGTTCGCTGCCGGTCGAGTTCACCATCCGCAACCAGGACGGCATGGCAGCTCCGAAGAATCCGCAGCTGACTGTCGAGGTGTCCTATGACGACGGTCGCACGTGGACGAACGTCAAGCGGATGGACAGCATCGGCGACGGCCGGTTCCGCGCCGTGGTCGACCATCCGCGGCTGGACCGGACCAACGGCTTCGTCGCCCTGCGCGTGCACGGGTCCGACGCCGACGGGAACGCGGTGCAGCAGACGGTAATCCGAGCCTACGGGCTCTCCTGAGAAAGAGGCAGCCGGATAACCCCTCGCGGTTATCCGGCTGCCGCGGGCTCGTCGAGCCAGCCCTGCCTGCTGACCTCCCACGCCAGCTGCATCCGGGTCTGTACGTTCATCCGGGTCATCAGGTCGTGGATCCGCCGCTGCACGGTTCGCTGGCTCACCGCGAGCCGGGTCGCGATCGCCTTGTCGGTGACCCCCGCGACCAGCAGCGACAGCAGATGCAGTTCATCCCGGTCCGGTCCGGCACCGCCAGGGGCGTCCTGCGGGGTCCCGTCCGCGCGCAACGGCCACGCGCGTTCCCAGTAGCTCTCGAACAACGCGATCAGCGCGGCCAGCAGACTGCTGTCGCGGATCAGCGCGGCGGTCGGTTCGCCGGAGCCGTCGAGATTCTGCACCAGCGGGCACAACGCGATGGTGCCGTCGGCGATCGCCAGCCGCACCGGCACGACGGTCGACGACCGGGCCTCCTCGCCGTGCCGGATCCCGTGCGCGACGTTCTCGATCATGCCGGGCTCTTCCAGCATCGCCCGTTCGTAGACGACCCGGTACCGCACGCCGCGAGCGAGCGCGTCGTACTCGTCGGCGTTCTCGCCCGAGGCCATCGCGATGTGCCCGGCCCGGCAGAACCACAGCAGTTCGTGCCGGGCGCCGACCTGGATGTTCGTCAGCTGCTGCCGGATCGCCGCGCTGCCGGTG
This sequence comes from Amycolatopsis sp. NPDC114484, assembly GCF_055633755.1. Lineage (NCBI taxonomy): Bacteria > Bacillati > Actinomycetota > Actinomycetes > Pseudonocardiales > Pseudonocardiaceae > Amycolatopsis > Amycolatopsis sp. NPDC114484. Next base: position 892,133 of record NZ_JBVKDQ010000001.1, read on the forward strand.
ATCACCTCGACCAGCTGCGTCGCGTCCCGCCGTCGCGCGCCGCCGCGGTACTCCTCGGCCATCCGGCTCACCGCGGTGCGCGCCCACTCCAGCGATTCCTGCCCGCGCATCAGCAACGGCCCGAAGGCGACGTCCGGCGGCGACGGGGCGTAGCGCGGCTCCTCCCCGGCGACCAGGCTGACCAGCCCCTTGGCGTGCAGCGAACGCAGGATCGCCGACACCTGCGCCGGGCTGAGGCCCAGCTGCTCGGCCACCTGACGCGGTCCGGCGTCGAACATCCCGACGAGGAGCCGGTAGACCCGCTCCTCGTCCCCAGTCACCCCGATTGCGTCCAGCATCCGGCGAGCGTAAGGCACCGGCAACGGGAGCGAACGAGACAAAACCGGACAGCGCCGCCCCGCCCCACTGCCACCGGTGCGCTGCGGGTCTGTTCCGGCGACCTCGGCAACGTGCGCCGCCGACGCCGTGGCCGAGCCGGGGACCCGTCCCGGCGGACCAGGCATCCCCGGCGAACCGCGCAGGGTTCTCGCCCGGCGTCCGGCGCGGTGGATCGGACTCGTCAGCGCGGCGGCCCTCCTCGCCGGGATCGTGTTCCTCCTGCTGCCGGTGACTGCCCTTTATTACCTCGACGGCAACGGAAACCCCACCGACGTCCGGACGATCTACGGAACGCGCAGCGACCAGATGCTGGGACTGCCGGCGAATACGTTCGGCGAGGGCGATCCGCCGACGGACACCACGAGCGTCCGGATCGATTGCGGCACGGCGCTCAGCGCTCCGGAGGGCTGGCTGATCGCCGAGGCGCGCGGCGAGGAAGGCTGCGCGGTGGCCGAACGGCCGCGGCTGATCGCGGGCTGGCTCGGCGTCGGACTGGGAGCACTCGGCGCGGCCGTGCTCATCGCGGGCGGGCGTCGTCAGCCGAGGCCGAACGCCGCCCAGACGCACTTCCCGTCGTCGGCCGGGGCATAGCCCCAGCGCCGGGACAGCGCGCGCACCAGCTGAAGCCCCCGGCTGCGCGCCGCGGACGGAGCGACCGGTTCCTTCAGCAGCGGAATGGCGGAAGAGGCGTCGAAGACCCGGACCATCAGCTCGCCGTGTTCGAGCAGGAGCTCGAGCCGGTCCGGCCGGTCGCCGTGCTCGAAGGCGTTGGTGACCAGCTCGGAGGTCGCCAGCAGTACGTCGTCGCGCACCTGGGCGGGAACGTCGAGCTGGGCGAGCGCGGCGCGAACCTGGGCTCGCGCGATGGCGGGCGCGGTGACGTCGTCCGGGAGCTCCAGGCGCACGGTGGCGGCGGCCGCCTCGGTGCTCCTGGTTGGCATCCTCGACGTCGTCATGGCTTCCGCACCTCCCGACCGCTGTGCTCGCATGTGGTGTTTACCCAACTCGGCCGAAAGCGAATCAGGTGCCCTCGGTGATGTCAGTCTCGGCCAGTCCGGTACGGAGCTTTTTGAGCGTCGCCGCGAGCAGCCGGGACACCTGCATCTGGGAAACCCCGACGCGGCGCGCGATGTCCGACTGGCTCATCCCGGACCCGAACCGCAACGCCACGATCTTGCGCTCGCGCTCGGGAAGACTGTCCAGCATCGGCCGCAGCGCCTCGCGCAGTTCGGCTTGGCCGAGGTTCGCGTCCGGCGCCCCGAAGCGCGTGTGCGCGGAGTTCTCCAGCAGGTTGTCCAGCGACGCCCCGTACCGGCCCTGTCCGGCCCGCAGGCCCTCGTAGACGTCCTCGATCGGCACGCCGAGATGGCGCGCGATCTCACTGGGCTTCGGAGCGCGGGACAGCCGCACGGTCAGCTCCTCGCGCGCGGCCGAGATCGTCGCGTTGAGTTCCTTGAGCCGCCTCGGCACCCGGACCGACCAGCTGTTGTCGCGGAAGTGGTGGCGCAGTTCACCGGAGATCGTCGGCACCGCGAAGGCCAGGAAATCGGTGCCCTGCGCGGGGTCGTAGCGGTCCACCGCGTGGATCAGCCCGACGGTGGCGATCTGCACGAGGTCGTCCATCGCCTCGTCGCGGTTGCGGAATTTCCGGGCGAGGTTGCGCGCCAGTTCGAGATGCTCGCGCACCAGCCGGTCCCGGATCTCCTCGCGGCGGGGCGAATGCTCGGGCAGCTCGGTCAGCTCGTGGAACAGTGCTGCCGCGTCGGTGGGCTTGTCGCCGCCGGCGGGGTTCGTCACGAGCTGGCCGCCTCACTCTCCCGGACCAGTTGCACCCGGGAGAGGTACCGGCCGTTCGCCGGGGTCACGGTGCGCCGCGCGGAGGTCGCGAGCGCGGTCAGCAGCTGCCAGGACAGACCCGTCTCGTCGCCGTGGTCGGCGCGGTCCGAGACGACCGACACAGTGACCTCGATCCGGCCCTCCAGCCAGGAGAACACGCAGGTCAGCTTGCCGTCGGCGGCCGAGGGCAACAGCATCGAACAGGCCTCGTCCACGGCCATCCGCAGATCCTCGACCGCGTCCAGGTCGAAGTCCTGGCGCATGGCGATGTCGGCCACGATGGTGCGAAGAGTGGGCACCACGTGCGGGATAGCCGCCGTCCGCACCTCGATGAGCTGTGCGTCCTCGCGCTCGAGCGGGGCGTTCTCCTCCACGTGCTGTCCTCTCTCCGGCGTGCCACGCCAGTCTTTCGTGCCCGATCTGCCACATGCCCGGGGGGTGAGCAAACCAAACCCGCGTTTGACCGCCGCGACCGGCGGGCATGTAGCGGTCGAGTGTGCTGATCCCGGGAAAGGTGGGGACGACATGGCTGACGTGAGCCGACTGCCGAACGTGGTGGCCGAGGAGTGGGAGTGGCAGCTTCAAGGCTCGTGCCGCGGAGCGGACAGCAGCCTGTTCTTCCATACCGACAATGAGCGCGGCTCCGCGCGCGAGCGCCGCGAGTCCCGGGCCAAGGCGATCTGCCAGACCTGCCCGGTGCTGGCGCAGTGCCGCAAGCACGCGATGACCGTCGAAGAGCCGTACGGAATCTGGGGCGGGCTCGGCGAGATCGAGCGCCGCGAGCTGTTCATGCGCGAACGGCGCGCGAAGCGCAAGACAGTGTCCGCCTGAGCTGACCGATCCCCACCACCCGCGCGCCCACCTGCGGCGCGCGGGGTGCTGTGCGTTCGCCGGTAGCCCATGCGTGAAGGTGTAGCCATGTGCCGACGCGGCAGCGGTCACCCCCTGGGTTAGGGTTGGGTCTCCAAATGCTTGGGACCGTGACACGGTTGCCTCTTGAGACAACAGGCGCGTACCGGCGCAGGAGCAGCGCCTGACGAGGAGAAACTGCATGCCCGCAGCCGACCAGAACGCCACTCCGCCCGGATTCGGCATCACGCTGGACACCGCGGCCGGCGAGCCGAGGGTAGTGGTCACGGGTGAGCTCGATCTGCTCACCAGCCCGCAGCTGCAGGAAGCTCTTGCCGGATTGATCGCGGACAAGAATTCCCGTCGCGTGGTGGCCGACCTCACCGGGGTGACCTTCTTCGACTCTTCGGCGCTGAACGTCGTCCTGCACGCCCAGCGGCAGGCCGGGGAAGCCGACGTCGAACTCGAGGTCGTGCCGAGCCCGGCGGTCAGCCGGGTGATCGAGCTCACCGGCGTGGCCGAACACCTGAGCGTGTCGGAGGAACCCCCGGCCTGATCTCCCGATACGGTCGCGCGGGCTGACCGTGCCGATCGTTTGCTAATCCGACCACAGTCACGGCCTCATGGCTTCGTAGCAACGGTTACGTGCCGTGCGGGGGTCGGCCTGCTTTTGGCCGGATCAGTAAATGGCTCGCGACCTGGGGGACGACCATCATGATGGGGCGCACGCACGCCCTGACCGGCTGGTGCGCGGGCCTTGCCCTCGCGCCCGCGGTCGGAGTCGGCACGGTGCACCAGGCGGTGGTCTTCGCGGCCACCACGGCCGGGTTCGCGCTGCTGCCGGACCTGGACCATCCCAGCGCCAGCGCGACCCGCCTGTTCGGCTGGCTGACCGGCGCGCTGTCCTGGCTGCTGCGCCGGGTGTCTGCGGCTGTATACGCCCTGACGAAGGGCCCGCGCGACGAAAAGGTGACCGGTACGCACCGGCACCTCTCGCACACCCTGCTGTTCGCCGTCGCCCTCGGCGCGGCCACCTCCGCTGGCTGTAGCGCCGGCGGAGCTTGGGCCGTGCTGGGCGTGCTGTTGTTCGGGCTGTTGCTCGCCGTCGCCGCCCTTGGCGACTGGTTGTTGCTGCCGTATGCCGGAGCGGTGGTCTGGTGGTACCTCACCGCGCCGGACGACCGGGTAGCCCAGCTGGCGGACATCTCCGGCTGGCTCGGGGTGGCCGTCGCGGCTGGCTGTTTCGTCCATTGCCTCGGCGATTCGCTGACCGAGTCGGGCTGCCCGTTCCTGTTCCCGCTGCCGATCGCGGGGGAGACCTGGTACGAACTCCGCCCGCCCAAACCACTGCGGCTGCACACCGGGAAGAAGGTGGAGACGCGGCTGGTGTTCCCGGTGTTCGCACTGGTGGGGGTGCTGCTGGTGCCGGGAGTGTGGGACTGGACGGTGGCTACGGTGGAGCATTTGTTCACACCCCCGGCTTCGCAGACCGCGACGCAGTAGCACGCCGATACCGCTCCCCAAGCGCGCGGCTTCGACAGCTCAGGTGGTTCCGTCACCGTCCGCGCCCGGTGACGCCACGATGCTGAAGACGCGCCCCCGGCACGGACCACGACCTCCGCGGAACTACTCCTCGAACCTAGGCGCACCCGAGTAGTCCCGGGAGTGCACGATCCGCCCGTCCCGCACCGTCAGCACCATCGCGTACGTCGACACGTACGGCTTGCCCTCGTACGCCCCGTGCAGGTCGTACTCCGCGACCAGCACCTCCGGATCGCTCGTTTGGTGCACGACGACCCGGTCCGCCTTGGTGATCCGCCGCCGCTGTCCTGCCTCGTGAAAGCGTTTGCGCAACTCCTCCCGGTCGCGCGTCACCTTCGGCACCCCGGCCGGCGCGAACGGGATTTCGATCACGACGTCGTCGGAGTACAGGTCGGCGAGGTCGTCCCAGCGGTTGTCGACAGCCGCGTCGAGGAAGCGCTGGAAGACCTCTTTGGTCCCCATCAACGTGGTTGCCGCGCCGTTGTTCGGGAAGTCGCGGTACCGGGTGATCTCGCTGTCCCGCACGGTCAGCAGTCCGGCGGACGACGGGATCCGATAGCTGTGCCCGGTGTGCGGATTCCGTCCCTCGGCGACGAGTTCGACGGCGAATCCGTCCGCGGTTTCCGTAGTGGTGACCTCGACTTTCTCCAGGCCGATCCGAGCCGCGACGGCGCTGCCGGCTCCGAGCGTGGCCAGTACGGCGTCCCGGCCGACCGAGCGGTGGCCGGTGAACGGGATTTCGTAGACGGCGTCCTCGGCGAGGACGTCGGCGAACGGTGCGGCGTCGAAGGCGCTCAGCGCGTTCGCGACGATCTCGGCCACTTCGGACACGGTGCGGGGCATCAGAAACCTCATTCGGGAAGGCAGAGGGATAATCGGAACGGGTGACCCGCTTGCGAAGATACGGAGTTTCCACTCCGGTTGTCAACGACGGCCTGGAGATCTGGGACACGGTCAGAAGCGGCGGCGATCGTTCCGGGGAAGAATCGGACGACCGCACCACTTTGAGAGCAGAGGAGATGGCCAGGTGGAGAAGCCTGCGCTCCGCGCGGACGCGCGCCGGAACCGCGCCCGCGTGCTGGCTGCCGCCGAAGCGGCCTTCGCCGTCGACGGGCTCTCTGTGCCGCTCGACGACATCGCGCGGCTGGCCGGCGTCGGCGCGGGCACTGTCTACCGGCACTTTCCCAGTAAGGAAGCGCTCTTCCAGGCCGTCGTGGTGGAGCGGCTGGAGCAGTACGGCGTCGAGGCGCAGGAGTTGATCGACTCCGACGTGCCAGGCGAAGCGTTCTACGACTACTTCACGCGCGTCATCGAACAGGCGTCGCGTAACCGCGCGATCTGCGAAGCGCTTGGTGAGACAAGCGGTTCCGCGTACAAGGCCGAAGCGGCGGAGCGCTTTCGCGTGAACCTCACTGCGCTTCTGGAACGCGCGCAAGCCGTCGGCGCTGTACGCGCCGACATCGACGGCGAAGACCTGCGCGCGCTCATCGTCGGCGCGCTGGCAGTGGAGCGCTTTACGCCGGACAGTCGGCATCTCGTGCGCGTACTGCTCGACGGTCTGCGCAAGGTCTAGCGACGGCCGACGCGCAGGTGGATGCGTTCGCCGGACTTGTTGAAGAGGCTGAGGATTTCGACGTCGCCCTTGCCGGCGGCACCGAACCAATGCGGGATGTGGCAGTCGAACTCGGCTGCTTCGCCGGGCCCCATGATGAAGTCGTGCTCGCTCAGGCGTACGCGTAGACGTCCGCGAAGCACGTAGAGCCATTCGTGCCCGTCGTGGGTACGCGGGTGGGGCTCTTCGTCGCGCGCCGGGATGATCTGTTTGTAGGCGCGGAGTTCTCCCTGGTGCCGGGACAGCGGGATCAGCACGCGCCCGTCCCGCTTGGCGGCCTGCTGGGGTACGCGCGGGTCGACGATCCGGGGCGCGGCGACGATCTCGTCGAACGGGATGCCCAGCGCCGCGGTGATCGGCAACAGCAGTTCGAGGCTCGGCTTGCGCTGCCCGGATTCCAGCCGGGACAGCGTGCTGGTCGAGATGCCGGTGGACCGCGACAGGTCGGCGAGGCTGACGCCCCGGTCGTCCCGGGCGCGCCGCAGCCGGGGCGCGATCTGCTCGAGCACGCCGTCGACGGCGGGGTGGTCGTTCATGTGGCGCAGTCAACCAATGCGTCCCGGAAACAGCAACGTTTCTTGCCGCTTCCGGTCGAGCCTTCCGATCCTGGTCGTGGAGGTGATCCCCATGGATCCGAGAACCCGCACCACAACCGACGGCGTGCGCCTCGTCGACCCGAGCAGCGGCCGGCTGCCGGTCGGCGTCTATCTGCTTGCCTTCAGTCTGTTCGCGATGGGCAGCGCGGAGTTCCTTCTGGCGGGTGTGCTGCCTGCGGTGGCCGACGATCTGCAGGTTTCGCTGTCCTCAGCCGGATTTCTCATCACCGCGTTCGCGCTCGGTGTCGTCCTCGGGGGCCCGCCGTTCGCCGTGCTCAGCCTGCGGTGGCCCCGACGCACCGCGCTGCTGGCGACGCAAGGAGTGTTCGCGGTCAGCGTCGCCGCCGGGCTGCTGGGCGGCTACCAGGTCTTGCTGGTCAGCCGGGTGGTCTCGGGTGTCGCCTACGCCGGTTTCTTCGCCGTCGCTTCTGTGACCGCGATCAGCCTGGTCACCCCGGACCGCAACGCCCGCGCCTCCGGGGTCGTGGTCAGCGGCCTGAGCGTGGCCATGGTCGCCGGCGGACCAGCGGGCACCTTGCTTAGCCACTTCACCCAGTGGCGTGGCGGATTCTGGGCCGTGGTCGCACTGACGCTCGCCGGAATCGTCGGCTGCTCGCTCGGAATCCCCGCGGCGACCCGGTCGATGGCTCGGCCAAGCGTGTCGCGCGAGCTTGCCACGATCCGCAAACCGCGGCTCTGGGGCATTTACGGGAGCACGATCCTGACGACGGCGGCGTACATGATCACGTTCAACTACCTCTCGGCCATGCTCGCCGAGATCACCGGCGTCCCGACGGTGTGGATCCCGGCGGTCCTCGCGCTCTTCGGAATCGGCGCTTTCGTTGGCCTGTCCATCGGCGGACGCATCTCCGACCAGCGACCCCACACCGCGCTCCTCGCCGGAGCCGTGGCGATCGTGGCGCTTTCGGTCGTCATGGTCCTCGCGATCCACAGTTCGTGGGCGGTGCTTCCCGCGGTGTTCCTGCTCGGAATCGCTGCTTTCGTGCTGAATCCCGCGATCTACGGCCGGGTCTTCGCCATCGCGGCCGACGCTCCGACGCTCGCCGGGGCGACCACGGTGTCGGCTTTCCAGCTGGGCATCAGCGCGACTCCCGTCCTGGCGGCAGCCGTGCTCACTCAAGGCACTGCTCTCATGTGGGTCAGCCTCATCGGAGCTGTCCTAGCCGCGCTTGCGGTCCCGCTAATCCTCCTTGACCGTTTCCTCGGCTAGTGGCAGATCACGCATCTTGCGAAGCGGCGAAGCAATGAGAATCACCGATGCAGCAAGGATTCCGATGCCGCACACATACAGCGTGACCCGGGTTGTGGTGAGTTCCGCGATCAAGCCGCCGAGCAGACTGCCGATCGGGGCGACGCCGGAAATGACCGTCTGCGACACCGACGAGAACCGGCCCAACAGTTCGTGCGGGGTGACCGCCTGCCGGAAGCTGGTCTCGAACACGCCGAGCACGATGATCCCGAAACTCGACCCGAAACCGCCCGCTCCCCACCAGGCGAGACCCCAGCCTTGGGTCGCGAAAGCGTTGAGCAGGAACGAAACGCTGTACACGGCGGCACCGAAATACAACGCCCGCGCGGCACCGAAGCGAGCGCCGAGCCGTCGCGCGACTCCGCTCGCGAGCAGTGCTCCGAGCAGCGAGACCGTGCCGAGCAAGCCGATCATGAACGGTGCGACGTGCAGGTCGCGGACCATGAACACCGTCGACACCGCCATGAACATCGACTGGAACAGGCTCGACGCGGCACCGTGCATGGCGATCGCCCGCAGGAGCGGATTGCGCAGCACCGTCCGCAGTCCCTCGCCGATTTCGCGGCGGAGGTTCCGCTCAGCGGGCTCGGGCCGCACCTCCGGCGTGCGAATGCGGCGCAGCCAGGCGGCGGACCACAGGTAGGTCAGCGCGTCGACGGCCATCGCGCCCGCGCCCCCGATGAACTGCACGATCATCCCGCCGAGGCCGGCCCCGGCGATCGCGGCGACGGACAGGTTCGTCTGCAGCCGGGCGTTCGCCTCGGGCAGTTCGCCGCGTTCGACGAGACTCGGCAGGTAGGTCTGGTGCGCGACGTTGAAGAAGACGGTGAACACGCCGGCCAGCAGCACGACGACGTACAACCAGCAACACGACGACGTACAAATGGCCCAGCGTCAGCGCATCTCTGACCTGACCCAAGCGCGGGATCGCGCCGGTGTCTGGACGGATCGGTGTGACCGGCCCCAGCCGGGCGCGCCGATCCGTCCAGACACCGGCTTGAAGGCGATCCCGCCCGCGACGGCGGAGCCGGTGCCAAAAACACTGCTGAGGCCGTCGGCGAGCCAGAGCCGCCGGAAGTCCGGCGTGCGAAGAATCCCCCTCATACGGCCAGTGTTACATAAGTTGAGCCCGTATATATCAAGTTGCACAGTGCGTAACGACGCCTATGATCAACGCGACGAAACCCTCGTAGCCGAGTGACCGTGCGGCGAGGAGGTGCCGGATGTCGGACACCGCTCCCACCTGGGGTTATGTTGTCGTGACCGGTCTCGCTGGGCTGGCAGGCGGACTGCTCGTCGCCGCGCTGCTGGTCGCCGGTCGCACTCCGCGTCCGGCCGGAGAGTCGCCGCCCACCCCGCCGCCCGTGCAACAGGCGACAGTCACGGTGACCGGCCTCCCTCTGCCGCCGATCACCGTGACCTATCGCCCGCCGGCACCCCCGGCCCCGCCGCCGCGCACGACCACGGCCACGGTGTCGGTCACCCCGACGGTCTCGAGCCCGTCGGCACCCCCGCCGACCACGCTGGGCCCGACCACCGGGTTCTTCCGCGACGAACGCTGAGGTCAGCCGACGTCGCGCCGCCGCCAGCCGGCCAGGCCCGCCGCCAGCACGACCGCCGAGACCGCCAGCAGCACCACGAGCGGCAGCGCGGTGAACACCTCGCCGGGCACCTTCGGCGGATGCTGGAACGGCGAGACGTCCAGCAGCACCTGCGGCGCGTTGACGACCGGTCCGAACATGCTGATCAGCAACGCCAGCGCCGCCACGCCCCAGGCGGCGGTCGCCAGCTTCGGCAGCAGCCCGAAGATCAGCGCGGCCACCGCGACGATCACCCACGCCGCGGGCACCTGCACCGCGACGGCCGCGACCATGTTCCCGACCGAGCCCCCGACGTCACCGCTGCGCAGCCCGTTCGACAGCCCGAGCAGCACGCCGCCGACGAGCACGAGCAACGCGCTGCCGGCGAACGCGAACACGAGGTGGCTCGCGGCCCAGCGCAGCCGTCCGACCCGCGTGGCCAGCAGCGGTTCGAGCCGGATCGCCGTTTCCTCGGTGCGCATCCGCAGCGTCGCCTGCACGCCGTAGAGCGAGGCGAGCATCGCGAACAGGCTCACCATCGTCGCCAGGAAAGCGTCGACCAACCCGTGCGATCCGCCGAGCCGTTCGAAGATCTGCCTGCTCTGCTCGGTGCCGCCGACCAGGCCGGAAATGCCCTGCGCGATCGTCCCGAACAACGCACCGCCGACCGCGAGCCCGACCAGCCAGCCGAGCAACGGACCCCGCTGCAGCCGCCAGGCCAGCGAGAACGGCGATCGGAGCGATGGTGCGGCCTCGCTCGGCCCGAGTCGCGGCGGAAGCAGGCCGACGCCGACGTCGCGACGCGGCAGCAGCACGTAGGCCACGACGAACAGCACAAGCGTGGTCGCGACGGGCAACATCAGTACCCACCAACGTTCTTCGGCGAACGGCCGGATCTGCTGAGCCCAGCCGAGCGGTGACAGCCACGAGAGCCAGTGCGCGTCGGTGGTCGAATCACCCGCGCCACGCAACAGAAACGCGACGCCGAGCACGGCCGTGCCGATGCCGTTCGCGGTGCGCGAGTACTCGCCGAGTTGCGCGGCCACCGCGGCGACGCCGGTGAAGACCAGACCGGCGAGCGCAGTGCTCGCGCCGAGCGCGACAGAACCCGCCGCGGGAACCTTCGAAGCCAGCGTGATTGCTTGCAGCGCCCCGATCAGCACGCTCGTCCCGCCGGTCACCGCGAGCGCGGCGGTGAGCGGTGCGTACCGACCGACCACAGTGGACGCGAGCAGTTCGGCGCGGCCGGTGTCCTCTTCCGCGCGGGTGTGCCGGGTGAGCGTGAAGACCGCCATCAGGCCGGTCAGCAGCGCCAGGAACCCGCCCATCCGCCAGGCGATGAACCCGCCTGCCGTGCCGAGGTTGAACGCCGGGCCGTAGAGCAGCGCGAACGACGGGTTCGCGGCGGCCGACGCGACGAGCCCGGCCCGGCTCGCGGCGGTCGGATAGAACTGGTCGTAGCTGCTGATCGTGGCTGCCGGAATGAGGCTGAGCAGGACGATCCAGATCGGCAGGACGATCCGGTCGCGGCGCAGTGCCAGCCGGATCAGCGGTCCGGTGCCGGTGAGCGTGCCGGTCATTTCCCCGCCTCGAGTTCGTCCGCGTAGTGGCGCAGGAAGAGTTCCTCGAGCGTCGGCGGCCTGCTTTCCAGGCTGCGCACGCCGATCTGGGTCATCTGGCGCAGCGCGTCTTCGAGCGAGCGGGTTTCCACGTCGAAGCGGACGCGGTTGCCGTCGACCTTGAGGTCGTGCACGTCGGAGAGCTTGGCCAGGCCGTTGGGCGGTCCGCACAGCTCCGCGGAGATCGAGGTGCGGGTGAGATGGCGCAGTTCGGCGAGTGTGCCGGATTCGACGGTGCGGCCGTTCCGGATGATGCTTACCTTGTCGCACAAGGCTTCTACCTCGGCGAGGATGTGGCTGGACAGCAGGACGGTGCGGCCCTGCGCGCGCTCCTCCTGGATGATTTCCTGGAAGGTGGCCTCCATCAACGGGTCGAGGCCCGAGGTCGGTTCGTCGAGCAGCAGAAGGTCCACAGTGGACGCGAGCGCGGCGACGATGGCGACCTTCTGCCGGTTTCCCTTCGAGTACGTGCGGCCCTTTTTGCGCGGGTCGAGATCGAAGCGCTCGATGAGTTCCTTGCGGCGCTTCTGATCGAGCCCGCCGCGCAGCCTGCCGAGCAGGTCGATGACCTCGCCGCCGGAGAGGTTGGGCCAGAGGTTGACGTCGCCGGGCACGTAGGCGAGCCGGTGATGCAGGCTCGCCGCGTCGCGCCACGGATCGCCGCCGAGCAGCCGGGCCTCGCCGGCGTCGGCGCGAAGCAGTCCGAGCAGCACCCGGATCGTGGTGGACTTCCCGGCGCCGTTCGGGCCGAGGAATCCGTGCACTTCCCCCGCGGGAACCTGAAGATCAAGGCCGTCGAGGGCCTTCACCCGGCCGAAAGCTTTGTGCAGGCCGGAGATCGCAATGGCGTTTCCCATGGTTTGGAAGCTACACTCTTTTCACGAAGTTGTGAAGTTAGGAAAACGTCTGGACCGAGTGATCTTCCGGGAAGGCGTGGGAGAGGATGGACGGATGACGACGCCTGAGACAGAACGTGACGAGGACGCCGTCCGCCGCTACGTCGAAAGTCTGGGCCTGGTGATGTCCCAGATCGGCATGCAGCGCATGTCAGCGCGGGTTTTCGCGGCGCTGATGACGACCGACTCGGGGCAGCTGACGGCCGCCGAGCTGGCGGAGCAGCTGTCGGTGAGCCCGGCCGCGATCTCCGGCGCGGTGCGGTATCTGGACCAGGTCGGTCTCGTGACGAAGGTCCGCGAACCCGGCGAGCGCCGCGACCATTACCGGCTCTACGACGACCTCTGGTACGCGACCTTCCTCAAGCGCGACCGCTTCCTGATCATGTGGCGCGACGCGGCCACCGAAGGCATCGACGCTCTCGGCGAGGACACTCCCGCCGGGAAGCGGCTGGCCGAGATGCGGGACTTCCTGGCGTTCATGCTGGTCGAGGTCAACAACCTGTACGACCGCTGGCACGAGCTGCGGAAAAACCGCGACTAGCCGAGCTTTTCGAGGGACGCGGCCAGCTGGTGCGCGAGGTCTGGTCGCGGGGGTCGTTCCTCGAACGACGCGAGGAACGCTTCTTGGAAACACGCGCCGAGCAGTAGCCGGGCCGCGGCTTCGACGTCGAGATCGCTGCGCAGCCTGCCTAGCTTGACCTCTGCGGCTAGGTAGTCGGCGACGTGCTGGATCGGCAGGTCGGGGCCGTTTTCGAGGGTGTCCCGGTGGGTGCGGAGCAGGTCGCGCGAGGAGAAGATCGAGACGGAGATCGGGAAGCTCGCGCAGTAGAAGGCCAGTGCTGTGGTGGTCAGCTCAGCGAGATTGTCGCCGAGTGCTGCCTTTCCGGGGTTTTCGGTGAGCCTTGTCGCTGTGGCGACCAGATCGGGCAGCTCTTCTTTCAGTACTGCCAGGAAGAGTGCGGTCTTGTCGCGGAAGTGCTTGTACAGCAAGGCTTCCGAGTAACCCGCGGCCTGCGCGATCGCCTTGGTCGTGGCGTGCGCGTACCCGCGCTCCCGCATGACCGTCGCTGCTGCGGCGACGATGTCCTCGCGGCTTCCCATTCGTGCTCCCTGAGGGTCTTCTCAGTGTGGTGAGTGTTCACTCACCCTAGCTGGTAAGTGTTTGCTCACCCCTTGGTTTGGAGGCCTCTCATGAAGATCACCGTCCTAGGCGCGAGCGGCCGGATCGGCGGTCTGGCGGTGCGGGAAGCGCTGGCGCGCGGATGGCACGTGACCGCCGTCGTCCGCGACCCCGCGCGGTTGACCGTGCCCGCGCACCCCCGATTGGACGTCGCGGTTCACTCGCTGACCGATCCTCGCCTGGCCGACGCGGTGACCGGCCGTGACGCTGTCGTCCTGGCCCTTGGCCCCACGGACCTCAAGCCGACGACGGTCAATTCCGACGGCACTCGCTCCGTGGTGTCCGCACTGCGTGGTTCCCGGACTCGGTTTGTGGTGGTGAGCGCGTCCGGCCTACCTGCCGAGGGAGACAGCCTGTTCTCGCGGTTGCTGCTGAAGCCGTTGCTGGGTGCGGTGCTGCGCAACGGATATGCCGACCTGCGGCGGATGGAGTCGATCCTGCACGAGGCTCCGGAGGTGCGGTGGACGATCGTGCGCCCGACGAGGCTGACGGACAAACCCGCGCGGGCGCGGGTGCGCAGCCAGGTGGGGTCGGATGTGCGGGGGAGCTATCAGATTTCGCGGGCGAACGTGGCCCGGTACCTGCTGGACGCGGTCGAGGGCGAGTCTTTGGCGGGGAAGACGGTGTCGATCGCTCAGTGAGCGGCTGTCTACGCCTCGCCGTCGCCGACGACGCACCCGACGAGCAGGCCCGGATTGTCGAACGCGTGCGCGAGCGAGTAGCCCAGTTTGCCGCCCTCGTGGATGCGATTGCCGACACCTGGGCTTGCTGGCAGCGGGCCCGCCTGCGAATGCGCGTTCTGCGGCGGGTGATTCTGTCTGCCGTCGCAGACATGTCCCCAGCTGCTTCCCCAAGTTGTCCCCAGGGTTGTCCACAACTCACCTCCCCTGTGGACAACTCCCTCCGCAGGCCCGGATCTGTCGTGGCCCCTCGTTACTGTCGGAGGCATGGCAGTACTTCGGCTGTTCCTCCTCTTCCTGATGGCGCCCGTGCTCGTCGCGCAGGCTGTCCGGGTGCGTCGGGCGACTCCGCGGCTTCCCGGGGCCGACGGGCCGACCGAGGGCGCTCTCGGTTCCGGGCGACCGCTGCGGCTCACCGTGCTCGGCGAATCGACGGTGGACGGCGTCGGCGCGCTCACCCACGCCGAGGCGCTCACCGGGCAGCTCGCGGTGGGGCTGGCCCGCGCGTACCCAGACCGGGAGGTGCGGTGGCACGCGCTGGGCATCACCGGCGCGTCGGCGCGCGTGGTTCTCGACGAGCTGGTTCCGCGCGTCCGGGCGGCGGACGTGGTGGTCGTCGCCCTCGGCGTGAACGACACCTTGGAACTGCACTCGGCCGCGCGGTACCGGCGGGATCTGCTGGCGATCGTCGTCGAGGTGCGGCGGAGGGTCGGCGATGTCCCGGTCGTCCTCGCGGGGGTGCCGCCGCTCGCGAGTTTCCCGTCGCTGCCCCGGCCGCTGCGGGATGTGCTCGGCGCGCGGTCGGTCGCGCTCGATCGGGCAGCCCGCGAGCTGACCCGGATTCCCGGGGTCACGCACATCCCGTTGGTGCCGGGATTGCTCCGTCCGGGAATGTTCGCCGCCGACCGTTTCCACCCCGGCCCGGACGGTTACCGCGCCTGGGCCGCCGCGCTCTCGGAGGGATTACCGATCGTCACTGACGGTTGGCATCCGGGGGAGGTGACGCGGCTGTCCTGACCGGCAGGTTCACAAAAATCCCAAAAACTTTGGCTCTCCGTGTATCTAGGCGCACCCTGGATGCGTCCTATAGGGCGAACCAAGGAAAGGGAGGGCCACATGCCTGCGGATCAGAAGGACGAGCGGCAGCCGGGAACCACCGTTCCGCCCGTCAAGACGAGCCCCGCGCCTGGGGCGAACCGGGGAGTGCAGCCGGACGGCAACCACGAGCCGCTCGACGACACCGGTACTGCCAAATAGCGAGACGGGCGGTGGCCGGGAGCCGAGGGGGCTGCCGGACGCCGTCGGCCGGAGAGAGTTCGGGGAGGAACTCTCCTCCGGCGGGGCCCGACAGGGGAGCGGGCCCTCATGGGGGCGGGGAGTACCGGTCGGCGCGCGCGAGCAGCTCGCGCTGGCCGGTGCGCACCCGCACGACCGCACTGGACCGGCGACCTGATCGGCACAAGGGGGCGATCAGGCCGGCGTCCGGTGCGAAGTGAGAGATGGACGTGACGACAAGGACTGGCCACACCCGCCGGTCCGGTTCCGCTCGGCCCGGGTCTGGGGGACCCGGCCCGGCCGGACGGGTTTCGGAGGGGACCCGACCGGCCGCCGAGCCAACCGGAGCGACGGAGCGGCCAGTCCTTGGCGGACCGGCTCGCGGGCTGGCGCGGTTGGACGGGTCCGGGGGAGGGATCTGTTCGGCTGGCGGGTTTCGCGGGCTGGTTCGGCGGGACTGGTGGGTCGGTTTGCGGGTTGGCGCGGTTGGGATGGGTCCAGGGGAGGGATCTGTTCGGCTGGCGGGCTTTGCGGGCCGGTTCAGCAGGCCTGGCGGATCGGTTTGCGGACTGTCCGGCTGCGGATCTCGGGGAGGGATTCGTTGGTCGGCGGGCCCGCGGGCTGATCCGGCGGGACCGGCGGTTGGCTTGCGGCCTGGTCTGGCCGGGCGGGTTCGGGGAGGAATCCGCCCAGCCAGGCCAGGCTTGCGAGCTGACCTGACTGGCTCGGCCGGGTGGATCCGGGGGAGGGATCAACTCGGTCGGCAAGGTGGTGAGCAGGGACTGTCAGGTCGGCTTGGGCTGGCCAGCGGGATGGATCCGGGGAGGGGTCGATCCGGCGGGCCGGGCCGACGGGACTGGTGAATCGGCTGGCAGCTTCCGGTCCGGCGCGGACGGGCGGAATCCGGGGAGGGATCCGTTCGACCGCACTGGGTCGGCGGGGCGCGATGGGTCGTTGGGGGACTCATCGGGTCCGACGGAGCTGTCGGGGCGCGGCCGTGCCGGAGGGGGAGCCCGGCCGGTCGTGCCCCGGCACCTCGTCAGAGTCGCCAGTGCCCGGAAGAACCTGCGGGACCTGCGCAAACCTCGCCGCCCTCCGGCGACCGCCACGTAAACCGCAGTACCGAAAACGCCCCAAAGCCGCCCCCAACCGGCTCCGAAAAAAACTCACCCGAAAAAAGTCAGAGATCGATGTATCCCAGAGCCAGTTGTTCGCTCCTCAACAAAGAGCCCACCCACGGGGCACACACCGTGCCCCCGCACACCATCCGCATCACCGGACCCACCGAAAGAGCGCGCACAATTCACGATCGATCCGGTACCCGACCGGAGAGGCGACCCGCGACGAGCCCGGCCGTGCCGACACGACCGGTGACTTGCTCGCCTGGGTCGGCCCACCTCCGGAGTGAGGCAGCTACGGTGACCGACGTGCACACCACCGAGGTAGACCCGCCCTGGGAAGGCCTGACCGGCGCCGACCTGCACGCCGCTTGCATGGAAGCGGCGCGGGACGGCGATCGGCGCGCTATGGCGAAACTTGTCGACGAGCTGACGCCGCTCGTGTGGCACGTCGCGCGCGCCAACGGGCTCGACCGGCAGCTGGCCGAGGACGTGGTCCAGACCGTGTGGCTCGCTCTGTTCAGCCAGCTCGCGAAGCAGCGCGACCCCCGCGCGCTCGCCGCTTGGCTGATCACCACGACTCGCCGCGAGGCGACCCGTCCCTACGGCAGGCGCACCCAGCCCGTGCCGCTGTCCGACGAGGTCGCCGCGACGCTGGAAAGCGATCATCCCGCGCCTGAGGAGGAAGCCGTCCGCGCCGACCGGGACCGCCGGGTCTGGCGCGCCTTCCTCCGCCTGCCCGCACGCTGCCAGGAGCTGCTGCGGCTGACCGTCCTCGCCGGCCGCGCCGAATACCGCGCGGTCGCCGAGGCTATGCAGATGCCGCGCGGCAGCGTGGGGCCCACCAGGGGCCGCTGCCTCGACTCGATGCGCGATCTGCTCGCAGGAGAAGGGGGTGCCCGGTGAGCGACAACATCGGCAGGCCGGGACACGGCCAAGCGATTCCGGACGACGAGGCCATCCTGGCCGACATCGGCCGGTTCCTCGACGAGGTCGACCCTCCGCCGGACGATCTGGTGCAGCGGGTCCAGTTCGCGCTCGAGCTCGAGAACCTCGACGTCGAGGTCGCGCGCTGGGAGCGACTGGACGAACTCGTGGGCGTGCGCAGCACGGCGACCGGCACGATCACGTTCACCGTCAGCGACCTGACCGTGATGATCAACCTGACCAAAATCGGGAAGGTGCACCGGATCGACGGCTGGCTCGCGCCCGCGGGCGAGTACGACGTGGAGGTCCGGGTCGCCGATCACGGCACGTTCGCGACGGCGACCGACGAGGGCGGCCGGTTCGTGCTCGAACGCGTCCCCTGCGGAACCACGCAGATCCTCGTGCACCTCGGCGCCGGCGCGCACCGCCGCACCGTGGTGACACCGACCGTTGTGCTCTGAGAAACCCGGACGGGCGTTATGGAGAGTGGCGGAGGTGTGCTCCCATAGAGTCCGTGTCCGCGCCCGTCCATGATCGTACGATCGCGGCGGCGTCCGATCTGTACGCGCGCGGCCGGGCCGCCGCGTCCGACCAGCGGCCCGGCATCGCGGTGCGGTTGTTCCGCAGCGCTCTCACGCGGCTGGCGCGCGTCGCCGAACCACTGCCTGAGCACCGGGAACTGCAGGTCCGCGTCCTGGTGAGCCTCGGCGCGGCCGAAGCCGAGGTCTCCTCCACCGACGCCGGTCTCGTGCACCTGGAGACCGCGCGCCAGCTTCGCGACCAGCTCCCGGAGAGCAAGGTCGCCCGCGAACTGGGCTTGTTGGTCACCGGCCAACGCGCGGTGGTGCTGATGCGCGGCGGCCGGTTCAGCGAATCGCTTTCGGTGTACGACGCCGTCATCCCCGGAATCGAGGCCGAGTTCGACGACGGCCGCCGGACGCTGGTCGTCATGCTCTTGAACCGCGCGCTCGTGCGGATGGCGCTGAACCATCCGAACGCCGCGCAAGCCGACCTGGAGCGCGCGCTCGGCTTCGCCCGCGAGAACGGGCACACCCTGCTCGAAGGCAAGATCCGGCAAAACCTCGGCGACCACGCGCAGCTCGTCGGCGACGTTCCGCAAGCGTTGTCCAGCTACGAACAGGCCGCGCGGATCCTCGTCACCGAATCGCCCGGGTCGATCCCGCTGATCCGGCTCGACCAGGCCCGCGCGCTGCTCACCGCGGGCCTCGCCGACGAGGCGGGCAAACACCTCGACGAAGCGCTGCCGGAGTTGCGCGCCAACGGATCCGGCCAGCACATCGCGGAAGCCGAGGTCGCGCGCGCCGCGGCCGCGTTGCTGGAAGGCGATTTCGCGTTGGCGCGAAAGTCCGCGTCGGACGCGCGCCGCCGATTTCTCCGCCGTGGCAACCGGACGTGGGCCGAGATCGCCGGTCTCGCCCGGTTTCGCGCGGAAGCGCAGCAGGTGCTGTCGGCCCGCGAAGGCCGGTCTACCTCGCGGTTGCCCGCTGAACTCGTCTCCATCGCCGAACGGCTGGCCGCGCTCGGACTGCGCGACGAGGCGGCGGTCGCGCGGCTCTTCGCAGTGCGTTTGTTGATCCGCCGCAAGGAAATCGCCGAAGCCTCGCTCGTTCTCAAGCATGTTCCCGCACCGCGCGCGACGTCGCCGGTCGACCATCGGATGCTGTTCCGGTTGTGCCGGGCGGAGCTGGCCGTCGCCGAGGACCGGCCGCGCGCCGCGCTCGCGCAGGCCCGCGCCGGACTGCGCGAACTCGGCACGATCCGCGACCGGATGGGCGGGCTCGATCTGTTGTGCGGCACGGCCGTGCACGGCGAGGAACTCGGCAGGCTGGCGATGCGGCTCGTGCTGCGGCGCGCGCGGCGGAACGCGGCGGGCGCGCGGCGGATGTTCGCGTGGCTGGAACGCACCCGGGCCCAGGTTTACCGGTACGAACCGCTGCCGGTGATCGAGGATCCGGTGCTGGCCAAGCACATCAACGAAATGCGGCACGTCCAGCGCACCATTCAGCGCGCCCGGCTGGAGGGCGAGCCGGTGAAGGCGCTGGAGCAGCGGTACAGCCAGCTGCAGCGCGAGGCGAGCAGGCTCGGCTGGTACACGAGCCAGTGGGGCCGCCCGCGTCCGGTCGCGACGCCGGACGAGGTCGTCGCCGCGCTCGGCGATCGAGTGCTGGTGAGTTTGGTGCCGTACAACAATCAGCTGTACTCGGTGGTCGTCGACCGCGGGACGTTCCGGCTGCTCAAACTGGGGCCGTTGGACGACATCGTGGAGACCGCGACCCAGTTGCACGCCGACCTCGACGCGCTCGCGCCGGACCATCTCTCGCCGATCATGGCGGAGACGGTGTCCGCGTCCGCGCGCCGCCGGGCGGAGAAGCTCGACGCGCTGATTTCCGCGTCGCTGGTCAAAACTCTCGACGATCGCGAGCTGGTGATCGTCCCGATCGGGCAGTTGTACGCGATGCCGTGGGGCGCGTTGCCGTCGCTGCGCGGGCATCCGGTGTCGATCGCTCCGTCGGCGACCGCGTGGATCACCGCGAAACGTCCGGCCGAGGACGGGCCGGTGCTGCTCGCGGGCGGTCCCGGCGTGCCGGGCGCGGTCGGCGAGGTGAGCAAACTGCGCTCGGTTTACCCGGACGCGAAGCTGGTCGAGGGCGACGACGCGACGAGCGCCACGGTCCTGACCGCGCTGGACGGCACCCGCTTGGCACACCTGGTCGCGCACGGCGCGCACGAGCCGGCGAATGCGTTGTTCTCCCGCGTGGAACTGGTGGACGGCCCGCTGTTCGCGCACGAAACGACCCGGCTCGCGAACCCGCCGGAGCGGGTGGTGCTGGCTGCCTGCGAGCTGGCGATGAGCCACATCCGGCCGGGCGAGGAAGCGCTGGGCTTCGCCGGGACGCTGCTGGCGAGCGGTTCGCGCACGGTCATCGGCGCGGTCGCCCGAGTCGGCGACCGAGCGGCGGCGGACACGATGGCAGACCTGCACCGGCGGCTGGCGGAGGGGACTTCCCCCGCGCTGGCACTGGCCGAAGCGGTGGCGGTGGACCCGATGCGGCGGCCGTTCGTGTGCCTCGGGGCTGGCTGAACGCCCGAAGATGGTGGCGGAGTGCGGCGGATGCCCAAAGGCGGCGGAGTGCGGCGGGTGGCCGGAGGCGGCGGCGGAGTGCGGCGGTGCCCGAAGATGACAGCGGCGTGCGGCGGTGCCTGACGATGGCGGCGGAGTGCGGCGGTGCCCGAAGACAGCGGCGGGAGAAGGCCGCAGCATCGGGCGGCAGTGGTGTGTGGCGGCAGCGGCGGGGCGAAAGCCGTGGCGAAGGCCGCGGCGGAGGGCAGCGGCACCGGGCGGCAACGGCGGGCGAAGGCGGCGGGCGACAGGCTGGCTGGGCGCGCGATGTCGGGAGTGCGGGTGCCGCGTTGATGCGGGCCTAGCAAGCGGCGATACCGGTGAGAACCGGCATCGCCGCCACGCGGGCCGTTGTGGTGCGGCGGGTCTCGTCGTGAGTGCTGGTCCCGGTGAGAACGGGGTTGCCGCTCACGAGACGTGCGGTGCTCAGCCCAGGAAGTCGGCCAGCGGAACCGGCGTCAAGCCGTCCTTCTTGGCCTGGGCGATGAACGCCTCGTAGTCTTCCTTGAACGTCTTGCGGAAGTGCATCAGCACGATGTCGCCCGGGCGGAGCTTGTCGCCGGACTGGAACTGGACGACGCCGTCGTTGACCGAGGCGGTCCACAGGACACTCGCGCGCATCCCGCACTCCGCGGCGGCCTTCAGCGTGTTCTGGTCGTAGTTGCCGAACGGCGGGCGGAACAGGGTCGGGCGCACGCCGAGCGACTTCTGGAAGTCGTCGGCGTCGTCGCAGATTTCCTTTTTCTGGAAGTCCAGCGGTTTGCCCTTGAGGTTCGGGTGGTTGACCGTGTGGTCGCCGAGCACCGCGCCGGTCGAGTCGAGGATGGCCTTGAAGTACGCCTCGTGGCCCTTCACGTACCGGTTGTTCAGGAACAGCACCGGATGCCCGCCGGACTGCTGGATCAGGCCCTGCGCGGAGGGATCCTTCACCGCGCCGTCGTCCATGGTGATGAAGACGTACGGTTTGTCGGTCTGGATGCGGCGGACCACGCCGACCTTGCCGTCCTGGATCGCCGGCGCCTTCTGCTGCACGGTGCCGAACGGGTACGGCCCGGGCGGCGGACCCGGCTTCGCGGCCCCCGGCGCGGGGTTCGCCTGTTCCGGGGGTTGACTCGAATCAGGACCGGAGCACGCCGACAGCACGAGCAGACCGGCGAATGCCGCCGCCAGCCACCGCTTCGCCATGCCGCTTCCTTTCCCTCGGGGTCACCCGAGGGGATGACGTCTGTACTCCGGTCTGAGTTGATCGTTGTGGTGCAACGCACCCCCGTCAGGCAGCACGATTGCCCGCTTTGGCCAACTGTGTGGCCAAAAATCCGATCACGCTGCGCAACAGCGCGAGGGCGACGGGCCCCGTTCCGGGGATGCGTTCGGCGAACGACCCCGACCACCTGAGGTCCGTGCCGCCGTCGGCGTTCGGGGTGAACGCCACCTCCGCACGATAGTCGTGGACCGGGCTGAAACCGTCGAATGTGTAGACGTGCCGTCGATCCGGTACGTATTCCAGCGTCCGCTCGCGCAGCAGAACCGGCCACAATCCGACTTCCCGGACAGCGCCGACGCGGCCGTCGTCGCCGAGCGCCGCCCAGCGGGACTGCCACACGAGCGGGCGCGCCCACGTCGACCAGAGCGCCCCGTCGCTTTCCAGCCGGAACAGCGCTGGTGGCGGTGTGGCGCTCACCCGGTTCACCTCGAACGAGTACCTGCGACCCGGCATGAAACCTCCTCGAACACGTTGTTGACCGAGCGACAAATCAATCCCGGACGGCCCCGGTAGGTCAAGATGGTCCGGTGAGCCGCCCCGACTTCGCCGCGCCGCACTGGCTGACGCAGCTTCTGCGTTCCAAACCTGTTCCCATTCCGTGGAACATGGTCGCTCGCGCGGTGGTCGCGTTGGCGACTCCGCTGGCGGTCGCGTACGCGGCGGGTGACATCGCGGTGGGTGCGCTGATCTCCACCGGCGCGCTGCCGACCGTGCTGTCCGAGGCGGCCGGGGCCTACCGCTACCGCGCGCGCCGGCTTGGCGGGGCGACGTTCGCCGCTGCGGTCGGGTACCTTCTCGGGCTGCTGACTGGCGGTATGCCCGCCTGGTCGATCCCAGCGATCGTGATCGTGGCGGCGGTTTCCGCGCTCATCAGCGCGGCGGGCAGCAACGCGTCAGTGGCCGGGCTGCAGATGTTCGTCTTCTGCGTGCTCGGCACCGCGCAGCACGCGACCGGCGTACGCACCGAAGTGCTTTTCGGCCTCTTCTGCGCGGGCGCTGGCTGGGGGCTGCTGGTCGCGCTCGGCACCTGGACGCTCCGCGCGACGAGCCCCGAACGCACCGCGGTCGCGCAGGTCTACATCGAACTCGCGGCGATGCTGTCGGCTGAAGACGAACCGACTTCGCGAGTCGCGCGCCATCAGCTGACCACTGCGATGAGCACGGCCTACGACCGGTTGCTGGTCGCGCGTTCCTGGCTGTCCGGCCGAGACGCTGCGTATCGACGGCTGCTGAACCGGCTGTCCGCGGCGACGCCCGCGGTCGAGGCATCGGTCGCGATGGTCAACGCCGGACAGCGCGCCCCGGACGAGGTGATCGACTATCTGACCCGCGTGGCGGCGTCCGTGCTGGCGAGCCAGCCGCTGCCGCCCGCACCTGAGCTGGCGGACGAGAACGCCGACGCGGTGGTCAGCGCGCTTTACGCCGGGCTTGCGCGGATCGGGAAGCTCGACGACCGCAAGCGCCGTAAGAAGGTCTCGCTCCTGCGCCGTGTGCGCGAGTGGGCGAGCGGGCTTTCCGGACCGCTGACCTGGCTGGCGACGCTGCGGCTCACCGTGTGCGTCGCGGTGGCCGAAGTGGTGGCGCTGATGGTGCCGTTCGAACGGTCGTACTGGATCACGCTCACCGTCGGCGTGGTGCTGAAACCGGACTTCGGGTCGGTGTTCGGCCGCGCGGTGCTGCGCGGGATGGGGACGGTCGCGGGGGTCGGGATCGGCGCGGTGGTGCTCGCCTTCGGTGCCCGCGGCTGGGTGCTGGTGGCGCTGATCGCGGTGTTCGCCGGCGGGGCCGCGGTGGGGAAGGTGCGCAACTACGGGATGCTCGGCACGTTCGTGACGCCGCTGATCATCCTGCAGATGGACCTCGCGAACACCGGCAGCTGGACGGTCGTGCTGGCGCGGCTGGTCGACACCGTGATCGGCTGTGTGATCGTGCTCGTCGTCGGCTATCTGCTGTGGCCGGGTTCGCGGCGGCCGACCGTCGGCGGACGGCTGGCGGACAGTTTCGACACGGTCGCCAAGTACGTCCAGACCGCGATGGTGCTGAACTCGACCAGCGAATCGCGGCTCGCCCGGTCGCGGGCCCGGCGTGGGGCCTACCGCGCGCTCGCGGACCTGCGGACGGCGTTTCAGCAGGTGATCGTAGAGCCGTCGCCGGCCGGACGGCAGGCGGTGGCGTGGTGGCCGGTGATCGCGGGGCTGGAACGGGTGACCGACGCGGTGACCGAGGTCGGCGTGACGATCGGGGAGGGCGCGCCCGCCCCGTCTCCCGCGGACATCGAGTTGCTCACGGACGCGTTGGCGGAGCTGGCTTCCGCGGTCCGCGAACAGCGGGACCCGGATTCGGTGCCGATGCCGGACAACCCGCGTCTCGCCGGGGTGGTGGACCAGCTCGGGTCGACCTTCGACGCGGTGCGCGGCCCGGACCTGGTGGAACGGTCGCCGCTGCGGCTGGTGCGCCGGTTCCTGCCGTACCACCGGCGCACCTGAGCCTGCACCCTAGAGGTCCGTGAGGGGAACCTTCAGGGAATCAGATTCCCTCAGGGTGGCCCTCGCGGACTTTCGCGGGAACGAAAGTCGCGCCAGCGCAACTGGGCCCAACCTGGAGGCGGAGGGTTACTGCTGTCCGCCGGGCTGGCCGCCCTCGGGCTTCGGGCCGTCTTCGGGCTTCTCGCCGCCCTCTTCGTTCTTGCCGGTGACCTTGCCGAGCAGGTCCTTGGCTTTGTCGACGCCGCCGTCGATCTGCGAGTCGTGGCCGCTGACCTTGGACTTCGCGAATTCAGCCGCCTTCTCGAGACCCTGCTCGAGCTTGCCGCTGTTCTCGCGCAGCGCCTCGGTCGCCTTGTTCTTGAGCTCGTCGAAGTTGATGCCCATCGAATGCCTCCCCGGGGTTGGGATTGAGAGGCTTCAATCGTCACACACCAGGCGTACCAGGCAAGTCAAGACACTTCGCCGAGTGCGACCGCTCCGTCCAGTCCGGTGATCCGGCCGCCGCGTTCGCCGAGTGCCACGAGTCCTTCGCGGGCGTCGGCGGCGGTGAGGTCGATGCGGACGCCGGACAGTGCCGCGTCGCGCGCCGCTTCCAATGCCAAAGCACCCTCGTGACCTGCGTTGATGGTCGCGGCGAGGCCGCCGGTGGAGGCGAGCGAACCGCGAGCGGCGCCAAGCCGGCCGAGTGCGTCGTCGACAATCGGGAGCAGGGCGTCGCGGTTGCCTTCGGTCATGGCGCGCACCAGGTCCGGCGACGAACCGGCGACGCGGGTGCCGTCGCGGAACGAGCCGGCGGCCAACGTCATCGCGAGCGGGCCGCCCTGCGCGCCGACCGAGGCGAGGATCGCGGCGAACAGGTGCGGCAGGTGCGAGATCCGGGCGACCGTCTCGTCGTGCGAATCAGCGGGCAGCGGGATGGCGTGCGCGCCGACGTCGAGTACGAGCCGGGTGACCTCGGCCCACGCCGTGAGGTCGGTTTCCTCTTCGACGCCGACGACCCAGGCCGCGTCGCGGAAGAGCATCGTGTCGCCGGCCAGCCAGCCGGAGTGCGACGTGCCCGCCATCGGGTGTCCGCCGACGTAGCGCGTGTACGGCGCGCGGCGGCGGACCGCGTCGAGCATCGGGCCCTTCACGCTGACCACGTCGGTGAGGATGCAGTGCGACGCGTGTTGCGCGACCTGCCGCAGCAGGTTCTCCACCGCGGGCAGCGGCACCGCGATGACCACGATCGCGTCCGCGGCCGCAGCGCGCTGTAGTGCGGCTTCGGCGTCGGTGGTGACGTCGTAGCCGCCGCGGCTCGCCGCGTCAGCGTCCACTTCGGACACGGTGGTTCCCCATACGGTCCTGCCGCTCGCCGCGGCGGCTCGCAGCAGGGAACCGCCGATGAGCCCGAGCCCGATTACGCATACGTCTCGCACGGGGCCATCCTGCCAGTGCGCGCAAGCGGCTACAGGACGGCGGCCAGCCGGGTGCCCTGGTCGATGGCCCGTTTGGCGTCGAGTTCCCGTGCCTCGTCGGCCCCGCCGACGAGATGCACCGGCACCTCGCCGAGCGCGCCGGCGAGCTCCCGCACGGATTCCTGGCCTGCGCAGACCACCACGGTGTCGACCTCCAGCAGCCGCGGTTTCCCGTCGACCGTGACGTGCAGACCGGCGTCGTCGATCCGGTCGTAGGAAACCCCGCTGATCTTTTCAACGCCCTTGGCGCGCAAGGCCGCCCGATGCACCCAGCCGGACGTCTTGCCGAGCCCGGCCCCGATCGGCGACTTCTTGCGCTGCAGCAGGTAGACCTGTCGCGGCGACGGTTCCGGCTTCGGCTTCGCCAGTCCGCCGGGCGCGAGCGCGGGGTCGGTGACGCCCCATTCGGCCATCCAGGCGTCGCGATCCAACGCGGGCGACGAGCTGTGCGTGAGGAATTCGCTGACGTCCACGCCGATGCCGCCCGCGCCGATCACCGCGACCCGCTCGCCGACCGGTTTGCCGTGCCGCACGACGTCGACGTAGGACAGCACCTTCGGATGGTCGATCCCGGGCAGCGCCGGTACCCGCGGCGTGACGCCGGTGGCCAGCACGACCTCGTCGAAGCCGGTCAGGTCCGCGGCGGTCACCCGGGTGCCGAGGCGCACCTTCACGCCGGTGACCTCCAGTCGGCGGGTGTAGTACCGGATGGTCTCGGCGAACTCCTCCTTGCCCGGAATCCGCCGCGCGATCCCGAACTGGCCGCCGATCTCGTCGTCGGCCTCGAACAGTTCGACGTCGTGGCCGCGTTCGCCGAGCGCGGTCGCGGTGGCGAGCCCGGCCGGTCCGGCCCCGACGACGGCGACGCGTTTGACCTTCCGGGTCGGCAGCAGGTTCAGGGTCGTTTCGTGTCCGGCCCGCGGATTCACCATGCAGGACACCGGTTTCCGGCTGAACGCGTGGTCGAGGCAGGCCTGGTTGCACGCGATGCAGGTGTTGATCTCGTCCGCCCGGCCGGTTTCGGCCTTGCGGATCCAGTCCGGGTCGGCGAGCAGCGGCCGGGCCATCGAGACCAGGTCCGCGTCGCCGTCGGCGAGCGCCTGTTCCGCGACGTGCGGCAGGTTGATCCGGTTGGAGGTCACCACCGGCACCGAAACGTGCGGCTTCAGCTTGCCGGTGACCCAGGTGAACGCGCCGCGCGGAACGGACGTGACGATCGTCGGCACACGCGCCTCGTGCCAGCCGATGCCGGTGTTGATGATCGTGGCCCCGGCCGCCTCGACGTCGCGGGCCAGCGCGACGACGTCGTCCCAGCTCTGTCCGCCTTCGACGAGGTCGAGCATGGACAGCCGGTAGATGATGATGAAGTCCGGCCCGACTTTTTCCCTGGTGCGCCGGACGATCTCGACCGCGAACCGGCGGCGCTTCTCCGCGGTGCCGCCCCAGGCGTCGGTGCGCCGGTTGGTGCGTTCGGCGAGGAACTGGTTGATCAGGTAGCCCTCGGAGCCCATGATCTCGACGCCGTCGTACCCGGCGTCGCGGGCCAGCGCGGCGCAATCGGCGAACGCGCGGATGGTGCGGTGCACGCCGTACGCCGTGAGCGCGCGCGGGCGGAACGGGTTGATCGGCGCTTTGCGGCTCGACGCGGAAACGCTCAGCGGGTGGTAGGCATAGCGGCCGGCGTGCAGGATCTGCAGCGCGATCTTGCCGCCCTCGGCGTGCACCGCACCGGTGAGCAGCTGATGATTCTTCGCCTCGGCGGGCGTGGACAGCTTCGAGGCCAACGGCAACAGCCAGCCAGTGCGGTTCGGCGCGAACCCGCCGGTGACGATCAGGCCGACGCCACCGCGCGCGCGTTCGGCGTAGTACTCGGCCAGCTGCGGGAAGCGAGACGCGCGGTCTTCCAAGCCGGTGTGCATCGAACCCATCAGGACGCGGTTGCGCAGCGTCGTGAAGCCGAGATCGAGCGGGGACAACAGGTTCGGGTACTCGGTCATCGTCAGTCCTTCTCGTCGGCCCGCAACGCGGTCAGGATTTCTTCCAGCCACTCGACCTGGCCTTCTTCGACCCGGATTCCGCCGCGCAGCACGAGGTACTGGTGCAGCGAGCGGCCGCGGAGCCGGTCCGGGGCGGAAAAGTCACGCTTCTCGATCTGCCGGTACAACCCAAGCCGCTCGGCATGCGCGTCGCGATGCCGGGTGATCTCGGCGGCGACCTCTTTGGCGTCACCGAACGACGCCCCGCGCAGCTTCACCGCCAACTCCTGCGGCCCAGCCTGCGGCGACGGTTCGGCAAGCCAGCGCCGCAATTCGACGCGACCCGGTCCGCTGACGGTGTAGACCTTCTTGTCCGGCCTACCGTCCTGGGGCACCACGTCGACGGCGACTTGACCGGCCTCTTCCATCCGCTTCAGAACGCGGTAAATCTGCTGGTGGGAGGCGCTCCAGAACAGCCCGATGGACTTCTCGAACCGGCGCGCCAGCTCGTATCCCGAGCCGGAGCGTTCCGACAGCGAGACGAGGATCGCGTGCTCCAGTGCCATGCCGGACAGTGTCATATGCAACTAGGTGCAGTGCAACTGAGTGCAAGCCAGGTCACGATTGTTCGTCCATCCGGAGCGTCCGGCGGCTGGGTCAGGTGCGCAGACTGGCTTCGATGGCGTGCAGCATCCGGGTGAGGTCGTCGGTGCCGGCCGGGCTGATGGTGAGCCAGCTGTCGGTGACCGTCGCGGTGAACCGGCCTTGTTCGGTGTCGATCCAGTAGGGCGGGTGTTCGTTGCGGACACGTTCGGTGCCGCGGCGGATCGCGACGTACAACCGTCCTACGTGGATTCGCGGGGACTGCATCCACTCGACGGCGCGACGCGCGTCGCGGGCACTGCTGGTGCGGGTCGGCGGAGGATTTCCGGCGAGCACCGCGCTGTAGTCCGCCTCCGAGCAGGACAGCGAATGCAGGTTCGGCACCGGAGGAGTGCCCGGAAGCGCGGAAGCGAGATCACGGGCAGCGGATTCCGCGGAGCTGGGGAAGAGGGTGATCGTGTCGTGATCGGCGATCGTGAGGATCGCGTCTCGTCCTACGGCCGCGGCCTGAAGGGTCACGTCGCGGCCGTTGATGCGAGCCCAGCAGTAGCGGTCGACCGAGGGTCGTTGCAGGAGCCCGATGACCTCGGCGAAGTCGCGGGCGGGCCAGCCGGTGTCGGCCAGTTCGGAGTCCGCTTTCGCGTCCTGCTGGAGTTGCTCGTCCGGCGGGTACCATTTCTCGCCGCCGATCAGGGTCGGGTGCGGGTCAGAACGGTCAAGGCGGCGGACCAGGTTCTGATAACCGGCGCGGGAAAACCGCAAAGGGCCTCGGAGCAAGGTCAGGCTCCGATGGTGGGCGGGGTCGGGCGCATGCCGTCGGGATAGCCGCCGAACAACTCGTCGACGTCCTCGTCGAGGTAGGTGACTTTCCGTCGGTGCTCTTCGTCCTCGGTGTCTTTGCCCTTTCCGGCGCCGGCACCCATGCCGCCCCTGCCTGGCGATCCCTTGGCATCCGCCCCGCCGGCGGCAGCACCGGGACGCGCCGCGCTCTGGCCGCCCGCCGGGGTTCCGGCCCCTGTCCCCGCGCCAGTGCCGAGTGGCTGCCCGCTGCCACCGGCTCCGATGCGCGCGCCCGCGCTTCCTCCGTTGCCGATCTGTCCGCCGAGACTGCTCCCCCCGCTGCCTCCCAGAGCGCCGAATCCGCCTGGAGGGAGAGCGAAACCGCCGCCGCTCGCCGGATCCGTCCCGCTGGTGTTCGGGCCGAAAGCCGGCAGCCGTCCAGACCCGAACCCCGGCGCGTCGCTGACCGGCGCTTTGGGGGTGTATCCAGCCGTGGTGGTGGAGTCCGGTGCTGCGGTGTGCTCCGCCGGGAAGCTGCTGCCGCCCGAAAAGTGGGAGGAGCCGCTGCCGTGCGGCGGTGCGGAACTGCTGACCGGACTGGGGACGCCGGTGCTGGGCGAATATTCGCCGCCGTGGAAGTCTCCGGTGTACCCGCCGGTTCCGCGGGTTCCGCCAGTGCGGCCGGTTCCGCCAGGCCCTCCGGTTCCGCCAGTCCAGCCGGGAGGGCCGGACGTTCCGCCGCTGATTGGGGCCGAGCCGACCGCGATCCCGGCCGGCGCGGCATTCAAAACCGGATAATCCTTAGCCGACGAATTGCGGTTTCCGTCCGTGGTGGCGACGTAAGTCCCGTAGGCTTCTTTGTTGTTCTTGTCCGAGTCGTCCCACCGCGCTGCCGCTTTTTCCGAATCGCTTGCGCCGAACGGGCTGTAGCTCGCCAGGTCATTGGTGTCAGGACGGTTGGCGTCCATCGGGGTGAGCTTGTTGAGCGTCCCGTGAAAGCCGCTGTTCTGCGCGGTGAGGGACTGGGCGCTGCGGCCGAGGTCCTCCGATGCCTACTGAGAGGTTTCCAGCAGCGGGGTCAGCCCAGCCTTGGCCTTGCCGGCTGCGTCGCCCTCCCAGGAGGCGTCCATTTTGCCTTGCAGCCGGGCGATCCTGGTCACGAGTTCCTCGTGCGCGGATTTGAGCGCTTCGGCCGCCTGCTGGCCGGAATCGAGGGAGGCTGTGTTGCCGCCGTAGCGATGCATCCGGGTGTAGACGTCCGCGCCGGTGTAGCCGTCCGGCATCAGTGCCCTCCCTTCTGGAGGTATTGGATTACGTATCCGGCGACCTTCTTGCCGACTTCGCAGCTGTCGGCAAAGGGCTTCTTGAGAGTGTCGAGGTTGACGTTGATGACGTAGGTGAGGTCGTTGCGCAGTCCGATGGTCATCGTGCATAGCCCTACTGGGGAATTGCTCGCCGGGTCGTAGATGACGCCTGGGTAGCCGGCCACAGTGAAGGGTTCGAACTTGGTTAATGCGCCGGCCTTCTGCTGGCCGTAGATACCGCTAAGACCGCTGTGGCTCGGATCTTTGGTTACCACGGTTCCGCCTACCGATGACGGTCCGTCGTCGGTAGCGAAGCGCCAGCCGCAAGTCGGTCCGGTGGCGCCCTCGGGTTGAGGGACTGTGCTCTTAAACGGAGCGCCCAGGCTTGTGACCTGGTCCGCATTCATTGCGGCGCAGGGGTCTTTTTCCAGCGACGTCGCGTCGAGCGGTGTCAGCACCGATGGCGCACCGAATTGGGTCCCCGCAGAGCTGGGCGGTGGCGGGGTTGCGGGGGTCGCGTTGCCAGGCTCGCCGGAGCAACCGCTGAGCAGGACTGCGGCGAACGCGAATGTGGCGGCGTAACGGCTATTCATCGCGAGGGTTGACGCCTTTCAAGTGGTCGGCTGCCTGGTGCTCTTGCTTTTGGTAAGTATCCAGGGCCTGTTGAAAGGCGTCCTTCTGGCGTTGAAGTTCGGCGACTACGCTGTTGAGATAGTTATTGTACGACCGGCCCGCCGCGTTGGCGTCCTGCACATAAGCGATGCTGGCGACTTCATCACCCATCGGCATGAAAGAAGTCAGGGCGCGAGCCTGCTGCCGAGGATCGAGCTGGATCCACTCGAGGATGTCGTCGATCTCGGTGACGATCTCCTTGAGCAGCTCCGGGGTCAGCCGGTACCCGCCGCTGCCGCTGGGCATGCCCTCGTTGGCCTTCGCCTGTGCGTCGGCGGCTTCTTTCGCCAACTGTTCGGGAGTTTTGTCCCGCACATAGGTGTATCCGGGCACCAACGGACCCTGCATGTTCGCAGGCAGATGTCTGACGCGTTCGACGCCGTCATCAGCCATGAAAGCCTCCCCGCTTCCAACCGGACAACACGGACAGTAGCAGATTGCCTGCAGATGGTGACAACTTAGCCGAGCTTCGTGATCAAGGTGTGGCGGGAGCCAGGTCACCCGCAGAGGGGGCAAAACGGGTCGATCCGCGCACCGAAGAGGATCAAGATGGAGGGGTGGATCCGGTTCTGGAACTGCTTGCCGAGCGAATCGCCGAGGGCAGTGTGCAGGGGCGGCGGACGGATGGCCGCCGGCTCGCGCTCGCTGTGGAGGGCGGCAGCAGTCGTGGCACGTATTCGAGCGGCATGGCGCTCGCGCTTGACGAACTCGGGGCCACGCTGGCGTTCGACGACGTCTACGGAGCTTCAGCCGGTGCGCTCAACGCGGCCTGGCTGTTGTGCGGGCGGTCGCGGACCGGCGTGCGGACCTGGTGGAACCCGGCGGTGATGCGGCGGATCATCAATCCGCTGCACGCCCTGCGCGGCCGGGCGGTGGTCGATCTCGAGTTTCTCGTGCATCAGGTGTACTCGGTGCTCGAACCGATGGATTTCCCGGCGATCCTGGCGAGTCCGGTCGGCTTCCACCCGCTCGCCACCGACGCCGACACCGGCGAGTCGACCGATCTGCATCCGTTCATCGAGGACGTGGACGGGATCAAAACGGCGCTCGCGGCGTCGTCGTGCATGCCGGTGCTGGCCGGGCCGCCGATCGCGATGGGTGGGCGGCGGTTCGTGGACGCGGGGATCGCCGAGCCGCTGCCGTTCCGCACTGCGTTGGCCCAAGGCGCGACGGACGTGCTGGTGTTGCGGACCCGGCGCGAGGACGAACCTCCGGTGCGGCCGCCGCGCGTGCAGGACGTGGTCGTGCCGCGGTTTCTCCGTCGCCACGCGCCGGGCACCGTCGACGCTTGGCGCACGCAGTACGACCGGGATCTGGAGGACGAACGCCAGCTGCGGGAAGATCCGCGGCTGGCTATTGTCCGGCCACCGGACGGTGCGCCGGATGTGGTTTTGCTGGAACGGGATCCGGCGGTGTTGCGGCGTGCGGTGGAGCTGGGTCGGGACGCGGTCTACGCGGCGTTGGACGTCCTGCGCAAAGCGTCGTGAGCGCGGCTGCGGACCGTTAGTCGTTGGGTGACAAGGGAAACTGCGAGATACAACAGGATTGACGCGCCGCCGAGGCCCTTCGTTTCGTTGGCCGCGTCGATGGTGAAGTCAAGTCCTAAGTGGACGCCGAAGGAAATGAGCCATAGCACGGCGGTTCGCCAATTCCCTTGCCGCCACAGGGTTCCGTCGGCGCGCCAGATTCGCATGGTGTACCCGCGGGCCACGCCGAAGCCGCCGGCGACCACGAAGCTTCCGGTGAGCAACAGGATCGCCGCGGTCGTCGGCACGGTCTTCGCGATGGCGACGCCGAGGGAGGCGACGCCGAGCACGCTGATGACGAGCAGTACCACCGGCGGACGGTCGGCGCGGCGGACTTGAAGTTGTCGCCACATCAGCCAGGTCAGGACGACCAGGCCGATCAGGATGTTGTCGAAGGTGTTCGGCACAGCGCCAACAGTGCCGGGCCGAGCCGTCCCGCGCCTCCACCCGAGGGTGGAGGCCGGGTGGGAAAACCCCTGTCAGGCCTGCGGTTTGCGGGCCACGCCGCCGATCACCCGCGACTCCGACGGCGCCTTCGCGAACACCGTGTCGGCGTCCGGATGCCAGGCCGGCGCGTACACCAGGCCCGGTTCGAGCAGCGGCCAGCCGCCGAAGAACCGTTCGAACTCCGCCTTCGTGCGCAGGATGCCCGGGTTGGTGGTCGACTCGTAGTACTTGATGATGTCGACGAGCGCCTGGCGTTCGTTGTCGTCCACCGGGTTTTCGTTGGTCATCTGGGAAAGAATGAGCAACGAGCCCGGCGCGAGCTGCTTGCGGTAGAACGCGAGGATGCCGTCCGGGTCCTGGTCGTCCTTGATGAAGTGCAGCACCGCGTTGACGATCAGCGCCACCGGCTCCCGGATGTCGATCACGTGCGAATCGGCGACCCGGTCCCACAATTCGGCGGGCTGCAGCAGATCGGCGGCCATCGCCTGGTGCCGGTCCTCGTCCGCGGTGTCGGCGAGCAGCACCTGCGAGTGCGCGAGCGCCACCGGCTCGTTGTCCAGGTACAGCACGGAAGTGTCGTGTTCCGGGCGCTCGTCGTCGGCCACCTCGTGCACGTTGCCCGCGGTGGGAAGGCCGGAGCCGATGTCGACGAACTGCCGGATGCCCTCGCGCACGCTCTGTCGCACCGCGCGGCCGAGGAACTGCCTGCTGGTGCGGCAGTAGTCGCCCATCAGCGGCAGCCGTTCGCGCACCTTCTCGGCGAAGATCCGGTCGATCGCGTAGTTGGTGGTGCCGCCGATGAAGTAGTCGTAGACGCGGGCCGCCGACGGCCGGTCCAGACTGGCTTCCACCGCGCGCAGTGCTTCGTCCTGTGTGCTCATCGCCGTCCTCACGCTCGCCCTGGCGCTCATGCTAACCATGGCGTCCGGTTCAGCTCGGCCGGTAGGACTCCCGGTAGGCGTTGACCGAAGCCGTCAGCTGATCCATCGCGGCGCGCATCCGGCCCAGTTCGGCGTTGTCCAGGTTCATCGCCGCTCCGACGTGCGGCGGGATCCGTTCTGCCTTGGCGCGCAACGCGGTTCCCTCGTCGGTAAGCCGGATGCGGACCGAGCGCTCGTCGTCGGATTGGCGTTCGCGCTTGATCAGCCCGGCCTTCTCCAGTCGCTTCAGCAGCGGGGACAGCGTTCCGGAGTCGAGGTTCAGCGCGGAGCCGAGTTCCTTGACCTGCTGCTCGTCCTGCTGCCACAGCGCGAGCATCACCAGGTACTGCGGGTAGGTCAGGTCGAGCGGTTCGAGCAGCGCGCGGTAGAGCGCGGTGACTGCCCGGGAGGCCGAGTACAGGCCGAAACACAGCTGGTCGTCGAGCAGCAGCGAGCCGGTTTCTCCGGTGTCTGGGCTGGTCATCGGTAGCCTCCCGCGGATTTCTTCTTCCCAGCTCTCCATCCTCTCTCGCCGGGGCGGGAAGGGCAACTCAAGTGCTCTAGATCTCATTGTGTATCATCTAGTTGTGCACAACTAAGTTGTGGAGCTATGTTCTGTGCAGTCCGCACGACGCAGCTATCGGAGGAAGCCATGACCGCGAACCCGCAGAACCTCGCCCTCGAACCGGCCGCCCAGGCCTTCGCCGAGGCCACCGACCAGCCGCCGTACCTCTTCCAGCTCCCGCCCGCCGAAGGCCGCAAGGCCGTCGACGGTGTGCAGGACGGCGACGTCGAACTCGCGCCCGCCGACATCGAGAAGCTGACCGTCCCAGGTGGACCGAACGGCGACGTCGAGATCCGGATCGTCAAGCCGCAGGGCGTCACCGGGCCGCTGCCGGTGCTTGTCTACCTTCACGGTGCCGGCTGGGTCTTCGGCGACTTCCACACCCACGAGCGGCTCGTTCGCGAACTCGCCGCCGGAACCGGCGCGGCAGTTGTTTTCCCGGAATACAGCCGTTCGCCGGAGGTTCGGTACCCCGTCGCGATCGAAGAGAACTACGCCGCCGTGAAGTGGGTTGTCCGCAGCGGCGCGGAGAAGGGGCTCGACACCACGCGAATCGCGATCGCGGGCGACTCGGTCGGCGGAAACATGACCGCGGCGCTGACGCTGATGGCGAAGGAGCGCGGGGATGTGAAGTTCCTGCAGCAGGTCCTGTTCTACCCGGTCACCGACGCTTCCTTCGACACCGAGTCCTACACGAAGTTCGCCGACGGCTACTTCCTCAGCCGCGAAGGCATGAAGTGGTTCTGGGACCAGTACACGACCGATGAGGCGCAGCGCGCCGAGATCACCGCTTCGCCGCTTCGCGCCACTGTGGAGCAGCTCGCCGGACTGCCGCCGGCGCTCGTGATCACCGGTGAGGCGGACGTGCTTCGCGACGAAGGCGAGGCGTACGCCGCGAAGCTGCGTCAGGCGGGTGTGCCGGTGACGGCGGTGCGGTACCAGGGCGTGATCCACGACTTCGTGATGGTGAACGCGCTTCGTGAAACGCACGCGGCGGAAGCGGCGATCACGCAGGCGATCACGGTGTTGCGTGGCGCATTCGGCAACTAATCAGGGACTAACGGGCAATCCTGAGGTTCTGCTGAGTTTGACGGGGCCATTCTGGCGTGATCGACGTCACGTGATCACAACGAGAATGGCCCCTCAAACGTATCTAGAGCAGCGGGTCCCGCCTTCCGGGCGCGCGATCGGTCCTGGAGGTTCCCGTGCACCTGAGCCAAATCAGGTTGGATTCACCCGTCACGCTCACGGTGATCGGCGTGCTCGCCTTCGTCGCGGTCGTCTCGGTCCCGTGGTTTTGGGACAAATGGCGCAAGCGCAAGCAAATCGGCCGCAGTGCCACCGTGCTAGTCGCGCTGTGTCTCGTAATCGTCACCCTTGGCCTGACCGGCAATATGATCGGCGGATTCTTCCCGACGCTCGGCTCGCTGCTCGGAACCGGCGCGTTCGCCGCCGAGGGCATCGACATCGAGGGCGGGGACAACGGCGTCGACCTCGGCCGCGCGCGCGACCTCGGGGTGGCGCACGCGCGGGTCGGCAAGGGGACCATCGCGCACGTGACGGTGACCGGACGGCGCACCGGCCTCACCCGCGACGTCACGGTTTACCTTCCGCCGCAATACTTCCAGCACCCGTACAAGTCGATGCGCTTCCCGGCGATCACGTGGATCCCGAACTACCCGTCCGGCCCGGAGGTCACCACCGCCCCGATCGGGTACCACTTGCCCGAGCAGCTTGACGCGGCGATCGCGAAGCATCTGCTGCCGCCGGTGATCGTGTTGATCCCGGACCCGACCGGAACGCCGAAAATCGGCCACGACACCGAATGTGTTGACGAGGTCAACGGAAGCCCCAACGACACCTATCTGTCGGCGGACGTCCGCGAATGGGCGATCCAGCGCCTCGGCGTCAACCCGGACCGGCGGGCGTGGACTATCGCGGGCTGGTCGTCCGGCGGTTATTGCGCGCTGAACCTCGTGACGCGGCATCCGCAGTGGTACGCGCAGGCGGCGAGCGTGAGCGGATACGAAAAGGCGCAAGTGGACGGTGAGACCGAAAATCTTTTCCGCGGCCGCAAGGACATCGAGGACGCGAACAACGTCAAGATCAACGTCCGGCTGCACCCGGCCCCGCTGGAGCTCCTCGCCATCTCCGGGGAGAAGGAGCAGAACGAAAGCCGCGCGGTCGACCAGATGCGCGCCGCCGCGCAGGCGCCGGTGCAGTTCACGACGTGGCGGATCCCGGACGCGGGGCACAACATGAACACGTTCAAAGCGCAGCTGCCGGACGTCCTGACGTGGATCGGGCAGCGGATCCCGGGACCGTCGGCGCCGGGGCCGCGGGCCGACGTCACTGGCGGCGTGAAGCCGTGGCCGTTGCCGAGCACGGGCGCGCGGGGCGGGCTGACCGCGGTGGAGCAGTGACGCTCAGCGGATCCCGGGAAGGTGCTTGACCACTTCGGTGACCTGGGCTTCGGCGGTGTCGTAGCCGACCGAGCGGGGATTCTCGGTGAGGACCGTGACGATGTACCGGTTGTCCTTGACCAATCCTGAGGTGTGCAGGATGCGCCCGGGGTTGCAACAGGACCAGCCTTGTTTGACGGCCCAGGAACCATCGCCGAGCGCGTCCGGGATGCCGAAGTACTGCCGGAATCCGTCGGCTCCGTTTTCGGTGGCGTCGCGCAGTGCCCGCAGAATCGTCTCGCGCTGCTGGGCCGGTGCCTGGTCCAGCAAGTAGCGGTACACGCGCGTGAGGTCGGCGGCGGTGATTTCCGTGTCGCCCCAGCGTCCCGGGTTTTCGGGCGGCGTGGTTTCGGCGAGGCCCATCTCGGCCACCGCGTCCCGGACAATGCGCGTCTCGCCGCCCGCGACCCACAGCCGGTTGGCGGTGTCGTCGTCGCTGCGGGACAGCATTTCCCGCACGGTGGCCGGGCTGGTGCCGCGATCGAGCGCGTCGAAGGCGATCATGAGCTTCACGAGGGACGCGGACGTGTAGTGCCGGTGCGGGTCGAGGGAAACCGGGGTCGTGCCGGTGGTGCGGTCGTAGACGACCACGCTGACGTGCCCTTGCGGGACGAGCGCGGGAAGTTCGGTCTTGAGGTCGGGGCCTTGCTGCGGCGCGGCACTGCCGGTGCTCGGCTTCGGGCGGGGACTGGGGTCGGGGTCGCCCGAGCCGGCGGCGCTCGAGTCGGTCGCCGGGGAGATGACGCCGGACCCATCCGCCGGCCCGGCGGCGGTGACCACCTGCCGGTACGGCTGGGCCTCGGTGACCAGAAACGCGATGACCGCACCGAGAAGCAAGCCGGCCAAGAGGAACGTATTCGCCCTGCGCATGCCCCGACTTCCCCGATCGCCTGATCAGGGTTCGCCGAATGGGGCCGTTTTGTGGGATGGGTCTCGGTACCGGCCAGTACGCGTGACGGTCGGGCGGGCTGCGGGCAAGCAGGGGTGGTCCGTCCTGCTTCCGGCCGGTGGATCAGGCAGTGGATCAGACCACGGCGAGCCGTTCCACGAGCAGTTCGACCCGCTGCTCGGCGAACTCCCGCGGCTGCCGTCCCGCGCGCGTCA
The DNA here is from genome assembly GCF_055633755.1 of Amycolatopsis sp. NPDC114484. Taxonomy (NCBI): domain Bacteria; kingdom Bacillati; phylum Actinomycetota; class Actinomycetes; order Pseudonocardiales; family Pseudonocardiaceae; genus Amycolatopsis; species Amycolatopsis sp. NPDC114484. The sequence goes on from NZ_JBVKDQ010000001.1 coordinate 930,199, forward strand.
GGGTCGCGATCCCGTGCAGGGACGCCCAGAACAGCTCGGTGAACAGAGCCGGGTGGACGCCTTCGCCGGCGACCTCGCCGAGGGTTTCGAGCAGCGCGGCGAAGGCGTCCTTCAACGGTTCCGGGGTGTCGTCCTGGGCGAACGCGAGGCCGCCGTCCAGTTGGAAAATAGCGTCGTAGACCGCCGGGTGCTGCTCGGCGAAATCGAGGTACGCGAGCGCGAGGGCGGTGACCCGGGCGCGGGGGCCGTCTCCGGTACTCGCCGCGGCCCGCACCACCCCGGCCAGCTCGGCGGCTCCGTCGAGGGCGACGGCGCCGATGATCTCGCGCTTGCCGCGGAAATGGCTGTAGAGGACGGGCTGGCTGTACTCGATGCGCTCGGCGAGCCTGCGGGTGGTGACGGCGTCCCAGCCCTGCTGCTCGGCGAGCTCTCGGGCCGTCGCCACGATGAGGCGCTCGCGTTCCGCCTGTTCGCGCTGCTTGCGTTCGTGTACCGACATGCCTGGCAGTCTAGCACTGCTAGGCAACCGAGCGGCAGTAGTACTAGCATCGACTCATCGGCTAGCACCGCTAGATCTTAGGAAGGTCATCATGCTCAGCGCACTCGTGGTCTGCACCGTCGTGGTCGTCGGCGTGATGGTGGGGGTGGAGTTCTCCGTCGCCTTCGTCATCAACCCGATCCTCAGCGGGCTTCCCGACGACAGCAATCAGCTCGGCCGCGCCCACGGGGGCCGGATGCTCGGCGCGATCATGCCGTTCTGGTACATCGGGTCGCTCGTGCTGAGCGCGATCTGGGCGGTCGCCGCGTGGGATCGCCCTGGCACCGGGCTGGTCGTGATCGGGGCCGGGCTGCTGGTCGTGAGTGTGGTGATGTCGATTCTGCTGCTCGTCCCGATCAACAACCAGGGCAAGACGTGGACTCCGGAGAACCGGCCCGCGGACTGGAAGGAGCAGATGAATCGCTGGGACCGCTACCACTACGTGCGGGTCGCGGTGCTCATCGCCGCCTTCGCTTTGCTGGTCGCCGCGCTCGTCTGAGTGCCGGTTCTCCCGGGTGCCTCACTCGGTCACCCGTTGGCTCAGCAGTCCCATCAACCCCGGCAGCCCGGCTTTATTGCCCGGTGGGCGGGTTCGGGCGGCCGAATTCGGGTTTCGGGCCGGTTGGGGCGGGGGATCCCTTCAGAGTTGACCCACCGTCACCTTCGGTATGGGAAGGACTGGAGTCATGGTTCGTGCGCATCGAGCCCGCGTCCGGGTGGAAGGGGTGCAGCCCGCTCAGGTGCTGGCCATTCTGCTCGGAGTCCTGTTTCTCGCCTACGGCATCATCGGGCTCGTGAAGTCCGGGTTCGGGGATTTCACCGGACACGGTGTCACTTTGTGGCGGTTCTCCGCCAATCCGCTGAACAACGTCGTCCACGTGGTGACCGGCGTGATCGGCCTGCTGCTGGCGCTGGGTTCCGGCCGCGCGCGGACGTTCGGCTGGCTGCTCTTCATCGGCTACGGCGCGCTGTTCGTGTGGGGCCTGATGCTCGCCGGGACGATTGCCGTCAACCCGGTGTCCGGCCTCGGCAACCCGCTCAACCTCGCCGACGCCGACAACTGGCTGCACCTCGGCATCGCGGTACTGGGTCTGCTGACCGCGGTTCTCCCGGCGCGCCACGGGGTGCTGCTTCCCGAGGACGAGGAACCCGTCGAGGTCGACACGGCCGCGCCGCCGCGCCGACCCGAGGCCGGCGGACATGGCTTGGCCCACTAGCCGGTCCACAGTGGAGTAAGCGCGCAGCGGGATCGCTTGCCGGGGTGTGGTTTCCTCCGGCGGCGGTCCCGCTTGTGCTTATTCCGCGGGGTTTTCAGCGCCTGGCCCCCAGTCGTCCCGCTTGCGCTTGCTCGGCGGGGTTGTCCAGCGCCCGGCCCGCCAGCTTGTGCTTCACCCGGCGGGGTTCTCCAACGCCCGGTCCACCATTCGGCCCGCTGCGCCGACGTACTGCGCCGGGTCTCCGAGATCGGCTAGCGTCGCGGCATCGACGGCGGCCGTAATCTCCGGTGTGTCCGCCAGGATCTCTGCCAGCGGACGGTTTTCCTCGATCGCGCGCCGGGAAGCGGTGCCCAGCAAGTCTTTCGCGCGCGCCTTGCCCAGGATCGGCGCGAGAGCCGCCGACAGCCGTTCCGAAACGATCAACCCGTTGGTCAGCGCGAGATTATGCTGCATTCGGTCCGCGTGAATGTTCAATCCCCGCACCAGATCCACGGCCGTATGGGTGGCTCCGCCGGTCAACCGCAGACATTCGCGCAACAGTTGCCATTCGGCCTGCCAGACGCCAGCCGAGCGTTCGTCCTCCGCCAACCCGGATTGCGTGACTCCCGCCGCCAGCACCGGCACCTGTAACGCGGCCGACCGGATCAACGCCGACCGCACGGGGTTCTGCTTGTGCGGCATCGCCGAAGACCCGCCGCCGGTCGCCTCGGTCACTTCGCCGATTTCGGTACGGGCCAGCACCTGAACATCGACGGCGATTTTGCCCAACGCGGTCGTCACGCCAGCCAATGCCGAAGCCAGTTCGGCCACCGGTGCGCGGTCCGCGTGCCACGGCAGAATCGGTGCGGTCAAACCGGTTTCCTCGGCGAAGGCAGCGACTAACCGTTCCGCGTAGTCGTCGGTGCCGTCGCCGTACTGGACGTACGCCGCCAACGTTCCGGCCGCGCCGCCGAGCGACACCGGCAGCCGCAGTTCAGCGATCCGGCGGGCGGACTCCTGGACTCCCTGCCGCCAGACCGCCGCCTTCAGCCCGAAAGTCGTCGGGACAGCGTGGGCGGTGAGGGTGCGTCCGGGCATGACTGTGTCGCGGTGGGCGCGCGCCAACACGGCGAGGGCGTCCGCGATCGCCGTGAGGTCCGCGCTGATCAACCGCAGAGCGTCGCGCGCGACGAGCATCATCGCCGTGTCGACGATGTCCTGGCTGGTCGAGCCGCGGTGCACGTAGTCGGCGACATCCGGTGCCGCAGCGGACAGCGTGCGCACCAGGCTGACCACCGGGTTTCCGGTCGCCCGGGCGTCGCGGGCCAACTGGACGACGTCGAGTTCGCCCTCGCCCAACAACCGCGCGGCAGTGCTGATCCGCTCGGCCGCCTCGGACGGCACCGTGCCAAGCCGCGCCTGCGCCCGCGCGAGTGCCGCCTCCGCTGCCAACATGGCGGCGGCGAACGCCCGGTCACCAGTCACCGCTTCGGCCGGGGTCCCGGCGCGCACCGGTGAGAGCAGGCCGGAGTCAGGATCGGCGATCATGCCGCCCAGCATCGCACGCCGGATGGCTTGGGGCAGTCGCTGACCGTTGGCGGCGTGAGTGGCGTCGACCTGACTGGACACGAGCTTCGCTGACCAGTTCTGATGGCGCTGTCGTTGGTGACAAGGCGCGCAGGAACGGTCGTTGGCTACGCGCGCAGGGGAACGGTCGTTGGTGACAAGGCGCGCAGGAACGGTCGTTGGCTACGGGCGTACGGGAACGGTCGTTGGCGACGGGTGCGCAGGAACGGTCGTAGGCGACTGGCGCGCGGAGACCGCTGGATGTCGACGGCGCGCCTCAGCCGAAGCCGTCAGCGAAAGCACGCTCGGCGACGGTCGCCGAAGCACCTACGAACAAACCGTGGCCATGCCGCATCACCTCCCATGAGGACTCGATCCCAACCCGACACCCGCACACCTCACCGCCCCGTAGCACCGTCCGTCACCTCCCTCAGCAGGTCCGCGTGTCCGTTGTGGCGGGCGTACTCCGCGATCATCGACAGCAGCATCCACCGCAGCGAGAACGGCTCTCCCGTGGTCTTCCCGATCCCCTGTGCGTCCAGAGAGGACGCGGCCGCCACGATCTCCCGGCTCCGGTCGCACTCCGTGCGCCACAAAGCCAGTGCCTCGCCGAAATCCCCGTCCAGCCGGTCGAAGTCCTGGTCCGGGTCGTCGTCCGAGTAGTGCAGCAGCGGGACGTCCTCGCCGGCGAACTGGATGCGGAACCACCATCGTTCGACGCCCGCCAGGTGCCGGACCAGGCCGTGCAGCGACATTGTGGACGGCGGCACCGCGCGCGCCGACGCTGCTTCCTGGCTCAGGCCGGAGCACTTCAGTTCGAGGGTTTCCCGATGCCACTCCAGGTAGGCGAGCAGGGTCTCGCGTTCGTCGGCGACGCGGGGGATCGGCGGGCGGTCGCTCTCGGCGACTTTGGACAGATGCTTTGGACTCTGGGTCATGAGACGAGCGTCTCACCCGCCACCGACAATTTTCGGCACGGAGCGCTCGCATCGAGTGCACGGGACACCGTCCGCGTACCGCAGTGGGCTAGGCCACATGGCGGGCCCGAGTAGCTGCAGAATCCGGTTCTGTCGATGCGGAATTCAGGTGAATTCCGGTGTTGATCAGCACACTCAGGCACGGTTTTCGCACGGTGTTGTCGCTCCGTCAGAGGTATCGTGATCGGCATTCCGGGGATTAATCTTCTCGGCGGTCCGTGAACGCCCGCTCCGCCGAACAGCGGATGCTTCGCGGGGCCGAACGCACGAATGAAACGGTGAATACAGCGCCATGGTCGGAGCGAGTGTGCCGATGGTCGAGTCGTCGATGTACACCCATGCCGGTGGTCAACTCGACCGGCTGTGCCAGGCAGTGGGATTCGATCCCGAAGAACGCCGTCACCTGGACCTTCTCCGGTTGTTGCTCGGCGAGTCCGGTGAATTGACCGTCGACGCTCCGGCGCAGTTCCCGTGCAATGTGGCGGACGACACCACGCCCGTTGAATTCTCGGTCGCATTCGACGCCAATGGCGAATGTGTGGTAAGGGTTCTCGGCGAGCCTGTGGGGGCTCCGGACCCGCGCGAGTTCCTCGCTCAGGTGGCGGGCGAGTACGGCCTGGTCACCGACCGGCTCGACGCGGTGGCCGACCTCTTCCTCCCGCACGAGGAGCGGCGCGGGCCGTTCACGCTGTGGTACTCGCTGATCTTCCGCAACGGCTCCGCGCCGAAAATCAAGGTCTACCTGAACCCGCAGATCAGTGGCCCAACCATGGCGGACTCCCTGGTCAGCGAGGGGTTCCGGCGGCTGAATCTCGGCGAAGCGTTCGATCCGGTCGTCGAGCACGCGCTGCGCCGCGGCGAGAGCGACAACTTCACCTTCTTCGCGCTCGACCTCGACGACGACCCGCTGTCCCGGGTCAAGGTGTACGTCTCGCACGACGCCGCCGAGGCCGAGGACGCGGTGCGCGCGGCCGAGCTGGTGCCCGGCGCGGACCCGATGCTGATCCGGGAATTCCTCGCCGTGCTTGGCGGCGGAAAAGGTCCCTTCGAAGGTCGCCCGCTGGTTTCCAGTTATTCATTTGTCGAAGGGATGGGCGGGACTCCGGGAAACTACAGTCTTTACCTGCCTATTCGAAGCTACGTGCCGGACGACGAGATCGCCCGGGCCCGGGTGCACGCCATTCTCGCGCAGTACGACTTCGACCCGACACAACTGGACAAAGCGCTGGCAGCGGTTTCGGAGCGGCCACTGCGCGATGGCGTCGGACTGATCGCGCACGTGTCGTTGAGAATGGGTGAGTTCGGCTCCGGAATCACCGTCTACCTGTCCTCTGAGGCTTATGCGGTAGCACCTCCGAGAAAACGTCCGGTGCTCGGCCGGATCACCTGACGCGGTAGTTTTCGGCTGTCACCCACAACTGGAGGAAATACCCTGATGCGGACCTTCCCGCCGTACCGCGCCCAAGTAGTCGCCGAAATCCCGGTCACCACCCGTGCCGAACGGGAACAGGCGCTCGCCGCAGCGGGCTACAACGCCTTCAACCTGCCCGCGAACAAGGTCAGCATCGACCTGCTCACCGACTCCGGCACCGGTGCGGTCTCGACCGCGCAGGAGGCCGCCGCGGCCGCCGCGGACCGTTCGTACGCCGGGTCGGATTCGTTCTACCGCTTCCGTGACGCGCTGAGCGACCTCACCGGATACCCGCACCTCCTGCCGGTGCACCAAGGCCGCGCGGCCGAGCGGGTGCTGTTCTCCAGCGTGCTGGAGAGCGGTCGGATCTCGGTCAGCAACACGCATTTCGACACCACCCGCGCGAACGTCGAACTGCTCGGCGCGGAGGCGATCGACCTGCCCTGCGCGGAGTTCGGCGACCTCGACAGCCTCGAACCGTTCAAGGGCAACATCGACCTCGACGCCCTCGAACGCCTGCTCAGCGGCCCGGACGGCAACCGAGTCGGCCAGGTGCTGCTCACCATCACCAACAACGGCGGCGGCGGACAGCCGGTTTCGATGGCCAACCTGGCCGCGGCGGCGAAGCTCGCGCGGACGCACGGCGTGCCGGTTTTCCTTGACGCCGCACGGTTCGCGGAGAACGCGTGGCTGGTCATCCAGCGCGAGGCGGGCTACGCGGACAAGACGCCGCGCGAGGTCGCGCGAGAGGCGTTCAGCCTGGTCGACGGCTGTGTCGCGAGCCTGAAGAAGGACGGCATCTCGCCGATGGGCGCGTTCATCGGCCTGACCGACCCGGAACTGGCGCAGCGCTGCGAAACCAACCTGATCGCGACCGAGGGCTTCCGCACCTACGGCGGGCTCGCGGCGCACGACCTGGACCGCGTCGCCAAGGGTCTGCAGGAAGTCGTTGACCCGCACTACCTCGCCGCGCGTGCGGGCGAGGCGGCCCGGCTCGCGAAGCAGGCCAACGAGGCCGGTGTGGACATCGTGCAGCCGCCGGGTATTCACGCGCTCTACCTCAACGCCGGCCGCCTGCTGCCGCATCTGACCGCGTCGAGGTTCCCGGGCCACTCGCTGGCGTGCGAGCTGTACCTGGCGGGCGGGATCCGTTGTGTGGAGCTGGGTTCGCTCTACCTCGGCACGCTCGACGAGCAGAACGAGCTGGTCACCCCGGCCCCGTTCGAACTCGTGCGGATGGCGCTGCCGCGGCGCGTGTACACCCAGGGCCACTACGACTACGTGGCCGAAATCCTCGGCGAAATCGCGAAAAACCCGGAGCAGGTGCCGGGGTACCGGATCGTCGAAGCGCCGAAGATCCTGCGGCACTTCAATCTCCGGATGGCCCCGGTCCACTAAGGACCACGGAAAGCGAACGAGGGGGCTCCCCGCGCCGGGAACCCCCTCGCTGGTCTGCACGGCCCGCCTCAGGCGGGTTGCGGAACCACCGTCATCGCGTGCTTCACCAGCCGGATCAGCGCGATCTTGCTCGAATCCCGCTGCCGCGCGTCGCACATCACGATCGGCACGCCGTCGGGCACCACGAGCGCCTCGCGGATCTCGTCGGGGGTGTAGCGCGGCGCGTTGTCGAAGCAGTTCACCGCGACGACGAACGGGATCTTCCGCCGCTCGAAGAAATCGACCGCCGCGAAGCTGGTCTCCAGCCGGCGCGTGTCGACCAGCACGACGGTGCCGATCGCGCCGCGCGCCAGGTCGTCCCACATGAACCAGAACCGTTCCTGGCCAGGGGTGCCGAACAGGTAGAGCACGTGCCGCGGCGAGATGGTGATCCGGCCGAAGTCGAGCGCGACCGTGGTGGTCTTCTTCTGCTCCACGCCGGAAAGGTCGTCGACGCCGGTGCTCGCCTCGGTCAGCACCTCCTCGGTGGACAGCGGCGGGATTTCGCTGACCGAGGCGACCATGGTGGTCTTCCCGGCGCCGAACCCGCCCGCGACGATGATCTTGACCGGGGTCGGCACCGACGCCGCGGCGTCTTCAGAGCTTGATGAGGCCATCGAGAACCGCCTGGAGAGTTTCGTGGTCCGGCGCCTGGGCCGGCTGACGGGACGGGGCGCGGGTGATGACGAGGCCGCGGTCGATCAGGTCCCCGCACAGCACGCGCACGACGCCGAGCGGCAGCTTCACGTACACCGCGATCTCGGCCACCGACAAGGGTCTGCGGCACAGCTGCGTGATCGCCAGGTGCTCCGGGCCGAGCCCGACCGGGTCCGATCCCTGCTGCAGGGTCATCACCTGGGTGGAGAGGTCGAGCTGGTGTTCGGACGGGGTCCGTCCGCTGGTGATCGTGTAGGGCCGGACCAGCGGCCCGGCGGCCTCGTCGTACCAGCCGTCGTCGCTCATGTCGCCTCCCGCAACAGGTTCGCGGCCTCGCGCGGCGCCGAGGCCAGATAGTCGCCGACGCGTTTGACCAGCCGGTTCATCTCGTAGGCGATCATTTCGACGTCGATGTCCGCGCCGGCGAGCACGGCGAGGCACGCGCCCTGCCCGGCGGCCGAGACGAAGAGGTACCCGCGCTCCATCTCGATCATGTTCTGCAGCACCGGCCCGCGATTGAACTGCCTGCTCACCCCTTTGGCGAGGCTCTGCAGGCTGGACGCGATGGCCGAGAGCTGGTCCGAGTCGTCCTTGCTCATCCCGGACGACTTGCCGAGCAGCAGGCCGTCGGCGGACAGCACGATGGCGTTCTGCGCGCCGACGACGCGGTTGACGACGTCGTCGAGCAGCCAATTGAGATCAGGGGTGGAGTTCCCGTACTCGTTCATGCGGACAGACCCTGACTTTCGGTGTCGTGAGGTGTTCGGTCGTTATGAGTCATTTTGCCCGCCTCGCGCCCGGCGGGTGCCCTTGTGGAACGCCATCAGCGTCCGCGCGGTGGTCTCGCCCGCGTTGGTGACGTCAGCTTCGGCGGCGGCGTCCGGGTCGTCGTGCAGCTGGGCGACGAGGTTCTGCTGCGGCTGCCGGCGCGGGAGCCGGGGCCGGTCGTCGCCCTGCAGCCCGCTGAGGTCCGGTTCGGCGGACGCGCGCGGTGCGGCCGGGACGTCCGGGATCTGGCCCGCGGACGGGGGATACGGCTCCGGAGTACGCGGGCTCGGCGTCGGAAGCGGGCGCGCGGGGTACGGCCGCGGCGTCGGCTGCGGCGCCTCCGGGACCGGTCGCTGGGCGCTTTCCTGCGCGGGCGCACCGACCGGAGCGAGCACCGGGGGCTCGTCAGCTTCGGGCGCGTTCGCGTCGGCCAGGTGGTTCGACGGGATCAGCACGGTCGCCCGGGTGCCGCCATAGCGCGACGGGTCGAAGGTAACCGTGATGCCGAGGCGGGAAGCCAGCCGCGCGACCACGAACAGGCCGAGGCTGGAGTCCGCGCGCAGCGCCATCGCGTCGAATTCGGGAGCGTCGGCCATCATCGCGTTAGCCCACTCGCGCACGCCCTCCTTCATGCCCAGCCCCTGGTCGGACACGTCGACCACGACGCCGCGCGCGACCATCCGGCTGGTCACCTCGACCTGCGAACCGGGCGGGGAGAACGAAGTCGCGTTGTCGACCAGCTCGGCGACGAGGTGAATGGTGTCCGCGACCGCGGTGCCGACGATCGCGACGTCCGGCACCTGCTCGACCTGTACCCGGGAGTACTGCTCGGTTTCCGAGACGGCCGCGCGCAGCACCTCCATCAGCGAAACCGGTTTGCGCCAGCGCCGTCCGGGCTGCTTGCCGCCGAGGATGATCAGGTTCTCCGTGGTCCGCCGGGCGCGGGCGGCGAGGTGGTCCAGCTGGAACAGCGACGCCAGCTGAGTCGAGTTCTCTTCGCGGCTTTCCATTTCGTCCAAGATCTGCAGCTGCCGGTGCACCAGCACCTGGTTGCGGTGCGCGATGCCGAGGAACACGTTGTGCACACCGCTGCGCGCCTTCGCCTCGCTCGCCGCCGCGTTGACCGCGGTGAGCTGCGCGGTGTTGAACGCCTCGGCCACTTGGCCGATCTCGTCGCGACCGTGGTCCAGCTTCGGCAGCTCGGCCTCGATGTCCACCGGGTCGCCGCTCTTGAGCCTGCCGACGATGTTCGGCAGGCGGTTGCGCGCGAGGTCGAGCGAGTCGCTGCGCAGCCGCTCCAGACGCGTCATCAGGGTCCGGTCGACGAGCGAACGCGACACCCGCACCGCGACGATGATCGCGGCCAGCGAGGCGAGCAGGGCCACGATGCTGCCGATGATGGCGTTGCGCAGCTGCGCGTTCCCGGAGTCGATCGCGGCGGCGGAAACCTGGTCCGCCTGTTCGATGGTGAGCTGGTTCAGACCTTGGGCGACCTGCGCGGTCAGCGCGTGCCAATCGCCCGCCGAGACCGGCACGGTGCTCTGGTCGCTGCTGGTCCACGGACCGTGCTTGATCAGCGAGTCCTCGGCCGCGTTGAGCCGTTTCCACGCGTCGCTCGTCGAAAGCTGCTGGTAGTGCTGGCGCACCGCCGGTTCGAGGAACGGCGAGATCTGCGCCAGCTGCGTGCGGTAATAGCCGACCAGCTGGGAGAACTGGACGAAGTCGTCTGGCACGAAGTTGTTGCCGGAGAACGCCGCCGAGACCAGCGACGTCTCGCGCGACATCAGGTCGCCCGCCCGGAAAAGCGAGGTCGCCGAGATCGCGCCCTGCACCGCGGTCGCGTCGGGGACGATGCGCGCCTGCGTGTCGAACAGCGTCGCCGCGGAGTCGAGGACGCCGTTGTAGTAGGCGTTGACCTGTGCGCGGTTGATGCTGCGGAAGTTGACCTGCGAACGCAGCACCGGCAGCTGGTCGAGCTGCGCCTTCAGCGCGGTGACCTTGCTGGCGATCTCGTCCGGCGCGCTGGAAATGGTGGCGGCGAAGGCTTCCTGCAGGCCCTTCAGCTTGCCGTCGCTGTCCTGCTCCTGTTGCTGGAGCTGCTGCGGGCCGGAACTGGGGCTGTCGAGGTACTGCAGGGCGAGCTGGCGTTCTTGCTGCAGCGACGACAGCGCGGTGAGCGCGGGGATCGAAACGTCACGCACCGAGCCCGCGACGAGCCGCACGTACAAGCCGTTGATGAAGAAGGCCGTCGCCAGCACCGCCCACAGCACGAGCAGGGTGATGCTCGGGATCAGGACAGTCCGGGTCAGCCTCTTCCGGATCGACTTGTCGTACGCCTTGCCGGGATCGTCCTTGTTCTCCACGATGATTCACGAACTCCTGGGTCACCCTCGGCGAGAGTGCGGACACGGCCGGGGAAGCGGACACGCCAGTGGGTGCGAGTGGTCCTCGTCACGGAAATCTCGGATACACCCTTCGTAGGCCCACCGAACGGAACAGCCCCGGTTTCTATCACGAACGGGGGCCTCGTGGTTCCGCTGAACGAGCAGCCGAACGCCGTCTTGACGGCGGTTACCGACGGTAGCGCCGAGTTCCCCCGGCGTTTTCCGAGGCCCCGGCCTTGACTGCGGATTTCGGACCAACGGGCTGGGCTGAATGAGTGATTCAAAAAGTGTCCGGACACTCAGTCAGGGTTCCGCGTGGTGGAACTGCCGACTAAGTGACATGTCGACAACCTATGTCCATTGTGGACTAATGGGCGATCCGCGGGGTCGGCCCGAGGAACGGGAGCAGTTCGGTGCCGTCGTGGAGCGCGGAGAGGGTGCGCAGGACCCCGGCGCCGCCGGTGGCGACGTCGGCGGACAGTCGTAGCAGGCGAGTGCCCGGGAAGGCAAGGCCGCCGCGGAACGGGACCGCGTACCACGAAAGCCGGGTCAGGTGGCGGTCGATCGCGTCCTGGGTGCGCCGGTCCGGGGTGCTGCTGAACGCCAGCCCGGCGGCGAGCCCGCAGCGGCCGTTCAGCAGCCCGGGATGGAGCGCGAACTCCCCGCGGCACGCGACGCGCAGCGCGGGCAGGCTGCGCGCGGCCTTCGCGTCGAGGCGGTAGCGCGCCAGTTGTTCAGTGACGATCAGGATTCCGGCGCTGCCGATGCCCGCTCCTCGCCGCGAACCCCGGTTGCCGTCGCGGACCGGCAGCGATCCGTCCAGCGCGGGGACGCATTCCTCCAGATCGCGTTCGAGCGCCTGATCGGCGAACGACAGCCAGGCCGGTTCGCCAGTGCGTTCGTAGAGCCGCAGGAACAGCAACGCCGGGCCGGACCAGCCGTACAACAGCCCGGCCTGCGCCGTCGCGCCCGGCGGTTCGGCGGTGTCCAGCGCCTCGGCCAGCCGGATGCCGATGTTCAGCGCCTGTCTGCCGAACTCGTTGTCCCCGCGGGTCGCGGCGAAGTGCAGCCGGGTCAGGCCGATGCCGGCCAGCCCGCTCGCCAGGTCGTGGCCGACGGTCTGGTCCACCAGCGCACGCGAGGCGGCGAGCAGATTGCCCGCGGCCTTCCGGTAGCCGAATTCCTCCAGCACGTAAGCGATTCCGTGGCTGCCGTCGTAGAAACCCGCGCGGCTGGGCTGTTCTCCTTCGACCGCGTCGAGCAGCCACTGCTCGTGTTCGGGGAAGCGGCCGACGCCCGCGACGTGCAGCGAGTGCAGGACGCCCGCCGCGCCGGTGCCGAAGGTCGCGCCGCCGACGCGGAACTGCTCGATGTCGCCGGGGAACAGGCGATCCTGCCGGTCCGGGGTCGCGCACGCGAGCAGTGCTTCGGAAATCTGCTTGCGTACCAAGGTCCAGTCCGGACGGGGCTCGTCGAGTTCGGTGTGCGCGGGTTCGGTGTGCGGCGCGATGCTGTCGGCATATCCGGACGGCAGCGAGAATCGGCGTTGAGTGAGCTCAGCGGCCCAGCGGAGGCGTTCGGGCACCAGGTGATAGAGCGGGGCGAGCGGCAGGAAGAGGCGCAGTCCCAGCGCCGTTTCGTCGCGGTCGAAACCGATCAGCGACACCGTGCCGGTGCTGTCGACGAGGATGTTGTGCGGGTTTTCGAATACGACGCCGCGCTCGCCGGCTTCGGCGATGATGCGGTCGACTTGCGCCAGTACGGACAGCGCCTGTTTGCGGTAGGCGGCGAGGTCGCTTTCCGGGCAGTCGCGGCGGGTGAGCGGGTAGTGGCGGGCGAGCCAGGCGTCCAGCGCCATGCCGGGCCGGTACTCCCGCACGAGGTAGTGGCGTTGTCCGGCGAGGTACGCGTGGACCTTCGGGATGCCGGAGATTCCGGCGAGCCGCTGGAAGAGGTCGTACTTGTGCTCCAGTCGCGCGACCGCGTCGACGCCATTGCCGTCGAGCCCGGTGTAGGGCCAGGCCTCCTCGACGACCACCTGCTCGCCGCCGCGTTCGGCCAGGTAGACAGCGGTTCCGTGGGCTTGGCGGAGGACTTCGGCGACCGGATGCGGCGGCACCGGCGCGTCGGTGTACTCCGCGACGCAGTCGGGAATCCGGACCCAGCCGGGCACGGAGAAGCCCGGGCCCTGGTGCTCCGGTTCGAGCGCGCTGCTCGGTCGGCGCAGGGCGGGCACGCGGGCGCCGCCGTACTCGGTCCACAGTTTGGTGAATCCGCCGTAATGCACGTGAATCGGGCATTCTCCGCAGCGGAGCGCGCCGTCGATATCCGGTCCGGGCTCGCCGGTGAGGAGTTCGGAAAGATCGTCGAGGATCTGGTCCAGGGTGTTATTGTCCGGCGGATAAATAGTCGCGAGCGCGCCGGTTCCTCCGGTTGTCGGATATTCGGCATTCTGATCTAGGAAAATCGACCGGGAACGCAGGTGCCGGTGGTGCAGGCCGCGGGTCCGGCAGTACTCGCGGACGCGGTCCAGTACCCGGTCGGCGTTGCCGGGGGCGGCGGAAATCTCTACGGTCCAGCCTTGTTCCGGCAGCGCGGTGCCGGGCGGGCGGAGGTAGCGCCAGTGCTCGGTCTCCTCTATTGTCCACAGTGGACTATAGGGAGCGTCGGCGAGGTCGTCGGGGGATATTTCCCGTCGGCGGTCGAAGAACCACGGGTCGACGAGACAGAATGCCTCGTGCCGGACGTTCATAAAATGGGTCCCTCCGCGTGTGCGCTTCTCCGGTGCTCCGGCGACGGAAACCATTCCCGCACAGCTTGGGCGTCGCGCCAATCCGCCAATTCAGCGTTCGGCGGACCCGGGCGGGGCGCGGATAAAACCGGCAATGGCGAACTGAGCGTGATTCCCCGTCGCCCGGTCGAGCGGGATTTCCGTGGCATTCGGGAATTGACGGAATGCCAGGAACCCGTTCCGGTGAACGTGGTCCCGGCCACGCCGTCGGCCCCTCGCCCGTCCGGGGCGACGGACGAGGCGGGTACGTTGAGCCCGGCGGGCAAAAGGAGGAACGGGTGATCGTCGGGTTCGCGATAGCGGTCGCTGGCGCCGCGCTGCTCGTGGCGCTGTGGAGTTTCGTCCAGGCGGCGCGCAAACGGCTGCCGGACACCCCGCTGCTCGTCGCGCTCGGGGTGATCGAGGTACTGCTGGTGGCCCAGCTCGTGATCGGGATCGTGCTGCTTGCCGGCGGGCACCATCCGGGCAGCCTCGCGACCTACCTCGCCTACCTGATCGGCTGCCTCGTCGTGCTGCCGGTCGGCGCGGCGTGGGCGCTTGCCGAGCAGAGCCGGTCGAGCACGGTGGTGCTCGGCATCGCCTGCCTGGCCATTCCGGTGATGGTGCTGCGACTGAACGAGGTGTGGAGTGGAGCAAGCGCGTAAGACGGCCACCGGTCCCGGCCGGATCCTGGTCGCGGTGTACGCCATCTTCGCGCTCGCCGCGACGTCGCGGGCGGGCGTCCAGATCGGTACGAAATTCCACGAGGCGCCGCTGGCGTACCTGCTGTCGGCCTTCGCCGCGCTGGTCTACATCCTGGCCACGATCGCACTCGCGCGCGGCGGCCGGACGTGGTGGCGGATCGCGCTCGCCGCCTGCTCGGTCGAGCTGCTGGGCGTGCTGACTGTCGGCACCCTGAGCATTTTCGACCGGCAGGCGTTCCCGGACGCCACGGTGTGGTCGGTGTACGGACAGGGGTACCTGTTCATTCCGCTGGTGCTTCCGGTGATCGGGCTGTACTGGCTGCGCCGGACGCGGGTCTGAGGAACAGTACGCGGAACTGTCCGTAGCGACGGTGGCCGCAGAAGAACAGGTGTTCCCCGGCTACTTTCGCCGGTTCTGGTTCGCGGGCGCGGCGCTGATGATCGAGGCCCCGTCCCCACCGGAACCGCGGCGACGACGCCGCAGAAACGAGAGACCATGCGTTTGCGCACCTGTTTCCTCGTGCTCGCTACCGCGCTTGGCCTAGCCGGATTCGCCGGTCAAGCCGCTGCTTCCAGCGGGCCGTCCTCGACCCCGGCGATCATCGGCGGCGGCTACGCCTCGAACGCCCCGTGGGCGGCGCGGCTGTTCGTGAACGGGCAGCAGAACTGCACGGCCACGATCATCGCCCCGCAGTACATCCTCACCGCGAAGCACTGCGTCGCTTCCAGCGGGACGTACACCTTCCGCATCGGCAGCCTCGACCAGAGCAGCGGCGGCACGATGGCCACCGGCGCCGCGATCACGCGCTACCCCGGTGCCGCTGACCTGGCCATCGTCCGGCTGTCCAGCTCGGTGAACGCGACGTACTCGCCGCTCGGCACGTCGACCGACGTCCGCGCCGGACAGACCGTGCAGGTGTACGGCTGGGGCGCGACCAGCCGGTGTGGCTCGGAGATCAACTGCCAGTCGCGGTACCTGAAGGTGGCCAACGTGCGCGTGACGACGCCGTCGTGCAGCGACTACGAAGGCGGCGTCGCGGTCTGCGCGACATACGGCGACGGCATCACCGCGGGCGGCGACTCGGGCGGCCCGATGTTCGCGTCCGGCCGGCAGGTCGGCGTCGCGTCGACCAGTGACCGGCAGAGCAGCACCGCCTACACCAACATCACGCGGTACCGCAGCTGGATCTCGCAGGTCGCCGGGGTCTGATCGGCTGAGCTGACCACTCCGACGTCTGTTTTTGTCGGTGGTCCGGCCTAGTGTTGGGAGTGCGCACCGCTTCCGTTGCGCGGAGGAGGAGAACGATGCCCGACAAGCTGATCCCTGGGCCGGACCACCCGATCACCGTTGAGCCCAACCCCGCGCGGGTGGTGGTCAAGGCAGGCGAGAAGACGATCGCCGACACCACCCGCGCGCAGGTGCTGCGGGAGGCGAGCTATCCGCCGGTGCAGTACATCCCGCTGGAGGATGTCGATCTGGCGATGCTGTCGTCCACCGAGCACAAAACGCATTGTCCGTACAAGGGCGACGCTTCGTACTACAGCCTCGCCGCGGTGCCGGACGGCGAGAACGCGGTGTGGGTTTACGAGGCCCCGTACGACGCGGTAGCTGCGATCAAGGGACACGTCGCGTTCTATCCGGACCGGGTGGAGATCGAGGAGGTCGGCTGAGAGTTGGTTTCTTGGCCGGTGGCGGAGCTCGGGTCGTGGCTGGGCTTGGTTCGGTGGTGATGCTGGCTGGTGGCCG
Source organism: Amycolatopsis sp. NPDC114484 (assembly GCF_055633755.1). Taxonomy (NCBI): domain Bacteria; kingdom Bacillati; phylum Actinomycetota; class Actinomycetes; order Pseudonocardiales; family Pseudonocardiaceae; genus Amycolatopsis; species Amycolatopsis sp. NPDC114484. Next base: position 946,354 of record NZ_JBVKDQ010000001.1, read on the forward strand.
GTCTGGGTTGGGTGTGGCTCCTGGCTGGCTGCCGGTGCCGGTTCGGACTGGGCCCGGTTTGGTGCGGATCTTGGCTGGCGGCCGGTGCCGGTTCGTTGTGGATCCTGGGGTGCTGCCGATTTCGGCTGGCTGACCGTCTCGGCTCGGGCCGGTCTTGGCTCGTTGCTGATCCGGGCTGGCTGCCCGTGCCGGTTCGAGCTGGGCCCGGTTTGGTGCTGACCTTGGCTGCCGGTGCCGGTGCCGGTTCGGTGCGGATCTTGGCTTGGTACCGATTTCGGCTGGCTGCCTGTCTCGGTTCGGGCTGGTCTCGGTTTGGTGCGGATCTTGGCTGGCTGCCCGCGCCGGTTCGGCGCGGATCCTGGCCCGGTGCCGATCTCGGCTGGCTTCCGATCCCGCCCCGGTGCCGATCTCGGCTGGCTTCCGATCCCGCCCCGGTGCGGGCGTCAGCGGTCGACCTCGAGCCAGGACGCTTCCCCGGCCTGTTGCAGCGCGTTCCACAGCAGGTTGAGCGGATGGCTGTCCGGGTAGGAGGACCGTTCGCTGCGCCGGGCGAACACGCCGACGAGCAGTTCGAGTTTCGGCTCGATGTCGTCGACGAGGCTGATTGTGCGCAATCCGGAGGCGGCGTGCAGGCGGTTTTCGCCCGCGGCTTCGCCGAGTCCTTGGGTGACGAGCATGCATCCGCGGATCAGACCCGAACGGAGCAGTTCGAATCCGTATTGCGCGGAGTCGATCTCGGCTACGATGTCGAGCCGGTTGCGGTAGTCGGAGCCGAACCAGCCGCGCATAAAGTCGTTGATCACGCCGCCGCTGGGCACGACGAGCGGCAGCGTCGGCAATTCACTGGTGCGCACGGACTCGCCGGGCTTCGGAGTGTCCATATTGGTCAGGATGCCGAGGCCGCTGCGCCGCCATTCGAGCACGTCGACGGAGTCGAGCGCGCTGGTCGTGACGACGCTGCCGCACACCAGGTCCACGTCCTTGGCCAGCAGGCGGTCGATCAGGTCCTTGGTGCGCACGTGCACCACGTTCAGTTCGATGTCGCGCGCGCGGAACTGCTCGGCTACGAGATCGCCGGCGTGGGCCAGGCTGCCGAGGGTGTAGCGAGTCGCCCCGACGGTGAGCGTTCCGCCGAGTTCGCGGCGGCATTCGTGAATAGTGTCCAGCCATTCGGTAAGAGTGCGGCGAGCCTGGTGCGCGACGGCGCGCCCGGTGTCGGTAAAAAGAACGTCGCGGCCGCGGCCTTGCCGGTGCAACAATGGTTCCCCGCACAATTCCGAGAAATTGCGGTTGAGAGTGTCGAGTTGTTTTTGCACACTGGACTGGTCGCGGCCGAGCGTACGGGCGGCGGCGAGAGCGGTGCCGGTTTCCGCGACCGTGATCAGCGTGCGCAACTGGTCGAATGTGGTGTCGAGCAGGGCGGGTGACGAGCGCAGGAGCCTGCTGAGCACGTTGAACGACGGCGACCGGAACGGGCTGGGTGCGGACATCTGGCAGGGCTCGCCTTCTGCATTCACTTCTCGGACGACGAAGAGCCTAACCCGGCCCTTCTGATCTCGCGGCCAGTTCAAAAAATCTGTAGATAATATCGGCGAACCAGTGGACGGCGCAAGCGTTCGGCGGGAAACTCCGTGACGCTTGATTTGATTGCTGATCCAAGGAGTTCGACAGAAGTGAGTTCGTACAGTTCCACCGGCGCGCGACGTTCCCGCACCCTGACCATCGGCGGGGGGCTGGGATTGCTGGGCGCGCTCAGCGGGCTGCTGTGGGGTGCGATGGTGCTGGTGCGGGGCGAGGGCTTGATTCGCCCCGCCGTGCAGGAGTACCTGCAGACCGAGGGCCGCGAACTGGCCTCCAGCGGTCTGCTCACGGCCAACGACCTGACCGGAATCGCCATGGCGTCGTTCAACAGCCGCGCGGCGATCTGGCTGGTCATCGGCCTGGTGACGCTGGTGTCGGCCGCGATGGTGCTCGCCGCGCACAACTGGGCGCGAGTGGTGTTGACGGTGTTCGCGGTCTTCGGCATCGGCCTTGGCCTGCGTGACCTGATCGACCTGAACCCAGCGTTGCTGAACGCCTTCGACGCGATCGCGGTACTGAGCCTGCTGGCGGTGCTCGTGGTGCAGTGGCTGCCCGGCGCTAACCGGGCGGTCCGGGCGCGGAAGAACGCGGTGATCGCGCGGAAGGCCGCGGCGTTCGCGGTCTGAGGTCCGGTTCGGGTTTGCCGGGGCGCGGTGGTTGTGAGCGGCACGTTCTGAGGGGTCGTGCCGCTTGAGGAAGCTGACGCTTGAGCTTGTCGGGGTTGCGGTGCCGGAGAGGTGGCTGTTTGAGGGGACAGCGCCGGGGACGGTGACCGCTTCGGTGGGTGCTTCGGGGGAGCGCGTCCCTGAGGGGTGCCTATCTGCGAGGACGGTGCCGGAGGGGCAATTGTCTTAGGCGACAGTGCCTGAGGGGGTGACCGCTTCAGAGAGCGCGTTGGGCGGAGCGATCGCGGGGAGCGAATGCTTCGAGGGAGCGCGTTCTGAGGGGCGGCCGTTTGGGAGGACGGCGCTTCGGCGGCGGTGTGGGCGGTCGTAAGGGGGCGGCGTTCGAGGAGCATCCGTTTGAGGGGACGGATGCCTGGGAGGGACAGCGCTGCTGAAAGGACGACCGCTCGAGGGATGGCACCGGAGGGGCGGCGGTGCGGGACAGTGCCGGGGGCGCCTTCGATGGAAGGGCGTTGTCAGAGGCGGAGGTTTGCTGGGCCAGTCAGGCTTCGCTTGAAGACGTTGCTGGAGGGGAGGTTTGCTGGGTTAGCGAGCCTTCGCTTGGAGGACGTTGTCGGAGGGCGACGTTTGCTGGGCCAGTCAGTCTTCGCTTTGAGGACGTTGTTGGAGGGCGATGTCTGCTGGGTCAGCCAGCCTTCGCTGGAAGGACGTTGCCGGAGGGGCAACGTTCGCTGGGCCAGCCAGCCTTCGTCGGGCGTCGCTTGAGGGAAGCGATGTTTGAGGGGAGTTCCGCTCGAGGGGGAGTTCCGCCTCGCCGCCTGACGGGCGGTGAGGCGGGACCGGGTCTTGGTTCTGCTTCTGTTGCGGGCCAGGCGCTGGGCGAAGCCGAAATCGGCGCGCGAGTGTGGTCGATGACCGACGGTGCCGTGGCGACCGGGTCCAGCCTTCAACGGTACCGTGGTGACCGGGTCCGGCCTTTATCGCGGCCGTGGTGACCAGGTCCGGCCCTTATCGCGTTCCATCGACCGTCGTGAGGTGATCCGGCGGGTCGGCTGAGATCCACCGGGGCAACAGCCTTGCTACGCCCCGAGAGTCGGCGGTGTCGGGCGCATGCCGGTTTCTGGGTCTACGGCGGTACCGTCGTCAGCGAAGAGGTCTACATCAAGAACGTACTTGCGTTCGTGCTCTTCGTCTTCTTCGTTCTTGCCACGTTGTGCTCCGGACGCCGCCGCGCCGGGCAGGCCTTTTCCGCCGGGGGCACCACGTTCCGCGCCGGCACGGGAAGCCGCGCCTTCGCTCGCACCGGCTCCGGAGCGGGGGCCCGCTTCACCGCCCAGTCGGCCGGAACCGCCGCCGGGTTTGCCGGAGCGGCCGGAATTGCCGTCGCTGCCGGGACGACCGGGGCCGCCGAGTTTGCTGGGGTCGCTGCCAGTGCGGCCGGGGCCACTGCCGATGCGGGCGGAGCCGCCGCCGAGGCGTTCTGGGATGCCGCCGAGACGGCCGTCTCCGGGGCCGCTGATCGGGGTGATGCCGAATTCGTTCACCGAGCCGGGGGTCGACGGGGTCCTCGTTCCGCCGTGCCACGGGTTGTCCACGTTCGGGCCGGAGGTCGCGGGCGGGGTGTATCCGGAGGTGCTTGTGTGGTCATTTCCCCCGCCAGGCAAGGAATTCGCAGTCGAAGAGTTGTGCGTGGAAGCGCTGGTGTGCGCAGTTCCCGGATCGAACGTCGAGCCAGTCCCGCCGGTCGAATGACGCTCGGGGGCAACCGAACCATGCTGGGGCTTCGCCTCGGTGGAGGGGTGCTGCTGGATGGTCACATCCCCGCCGTCGTAGGTGCCGATCTTCCCGTAGTCGACCTTTAGCTGCTGCGTGTTTCCCTGGCTTTCCGAAGTGAACTTCTCATACGTATCAACGTTTTTCTGCTGCGCGCTGTCATGCTCGATGAGTTTGGAGAGGACGTCCGCGTTCATCAGCCCCATCGCGGGAGTCGGGCTTCCCGTGGGTGCGGGCGGGATCGGCGTCAGCTGATTCCGCAGGTTCTCGTGCATGGCGATGCCGGTGGCATGGGTGTTTTCGTTGGCCGCGAACGCCTGGTGCGCGTCGATCGCCGAGGCGCGGACCTGGCGAAGTCGTTCGCTGACCAGGTCCGCACCCTGGCCGCTCCAGCACGATTCCAGTTTCGTCAACGTCCCGGAGAGGTCTTGGCTCAGCGTTTCTTGCTCGGTGGCCAGTTCGCGAGCCATGGTCGCGCCTTCGTGCCAGCCGCTGGGTTCTGCGGCCTGCACTTGCTTGACGATGTCCTCGATCGGCACCGTCAGTTCCTGGTGCTGGTCCAGGTACTGCTTGATCGGCTCCCAGAATTTCATGTCACCGGCCGGCTTTCTGCTTCAACGTGGTGAGGACGTCGTTGGCGACGTCGGCCGCGAGCGGACACGGGTCGACGTTCCCGAACTTGCTGGCGCCTGGGGTGACCTCGACCGCGAAAGACAGTCGGTCGGTGACACCGACGTTGACGTCGCAGGTTTGGGAGTTCGGGCCGGGTTGGGTGCTGTAGGCGACGGCGGGGAAACCTTGGATGGGCTGGAGCACCTCGAAGCGCTTCATCTGCGGGCGGACGTTCACGTAGACGTTGCTGAGGCCGTCGTTGTTCTTGTCGAAGAAGGACAGGCCGATAAATCCATGGGTGCCGGGGCTGGTCCACTCGCAGGCGCGGACTGGGGTGGTGTCGGGCTTCCCGGGCACCGCGGAACCGAGTTGGTCGGTCAGTTGCTGGGTGGTGAGCGCCTGGCACGGATCGCCGGAGAGCGCGTTGTCCGGCAGCGGGTTTTCGACCTTTGGCGCGCCGCCGTAAGGCAGAGTCTGTGTCGGCGGCGCGGAAGGTGTCGGGGTGCCGTCCTTGGGGGTGGAGCAGCCGACGGCGAGGACAGCGACGCCGAGCACCGCGATGGTCGTGCGCAGGTTCATCCGATTTTTCCTGGGGAGTGAGCGCCGGGATTGACGTTCTGGATGGTCTTGGTCTGGCCCTGCTCGTTCTGGTCGATCGCGGCGAGCGCTTTCTGGATCCGGTCGGCGAGCTCCTTGACGTAGCGCAATTGCCGGTCGATGTGCCCGCCTCCGTAGGAGAACGCGCCCGGCTTTCCGCTGCCGTCACCGACCATCGCCACGTGCATCGCCGTGGTCGACGGGTCCTTCGACGGCGGCTTCATCGCGCACAGGGCGGTGACTTTGCGCTTCATGGAAAGGAGCCTGTCCTGGTACTCCAGCAGATCCTGAAGGATCCCCTTCGCCGCATCGACCTCCAGCGAGAACCCGCCCTGGCGGGGCTGGGAATCCCACGGGTGAAAGACCGAGAACTCGACGTCCTCCCACACGCGAAGCCCTCCCCATGTTCGGTGTCATCAAATGCAGACAGCTAACAAAGTAGCTGATCACTCACTGCCTGTGTGACGTTCTCCGAAATGCGGAAGACGACTAGACATTAATGCTCTAGACGCAATTTCTATGGTAATTCAAGAACAGTTGTGAACGCGCAGTTCAGGCCGACAAATGCCGTACCGCCGCCCGGTGGACGTCCGGCAGCAGCGGGTTTTCGTCGGTGGCTCGGCTGGCTACCACGATCTGGCAAGGGGCGATCCCGTCGATCGGGACCGTTGTCAGGTCTGGCCGGGCGCGGATTCGGCAGTCGGTCAACGGCAGGACGGCCACAGCCTGTCCCTCGGCTACCAGTTCCAGTTTGTCTTCGTAGCTTTCCGCCGGCGGTGGGACGGGTGCGCCGTCCAAGCGCCAGAATTCACGCCAGGTCGTTGTCGGGCCGGTGCACGGGACTACGGGTTCCTCTGCGAGATCGGCTACTCCGACGGAATCCTTGGCTGCCAAAGGATGTTCCGTCGAAACCACCAGCACCCGAGGTTCGTCGCGGAGCACGGTGACGCGCAGGTCGTCCGTGGGGAACGGGAAGGGGAGGCGCGACACCAGGGCGTCGACGCGGTGTTCCGGCAGTGCGGTGGTGTCGTTCCAGCGCAGGTGCAGGGTGCGGATCTCGGCGTCCGGATGTCGCTGGCGCAGCTCGCGGACCACGGGGGTCACGATGAAGTCGTCGGTGTAGCCGAGGGTGACCGTATCCGGGCTCGCGGCGGCTTTCGCGGTGCGGCGGGCCAGGTGGGCGGTCGCCAGCAGTTCCTGTGCGTAGGGGAGGAAGGCCTCGCCGGCGGCGGTGAGCTGGGTGCCTTGCCGTGTGCGTTTCAGCAGGTGGACGCCCAGTTGGTCCTCCAGGCGCTGGAGTTGCCTGCCCAGCGACGGTTGCGCGACGTGCAGCGCGGCGGCGGCCCGGCCGAGGTTTCGGTGTTCGGCGACGGCGGTGAAGTACCGCACCAGGCGCAGGTCGAAATCCGCGTTGGGGTCGAGCGGGTCGGTCACGAAGTCCAGGTTACGCGTCCTGCGGAGGAGGCATCACGACCTGCGAAATGGGTCTTGGACGGCGAACGGAAACCGATCTTGACTGGAACCGGAGGAAAGGAGTTCGGAAAATGAAGTACGAAGGCAAGCGAGTGGTGATTATCGGGGGAACCAGTGGGTTCGGGTTAACCGCGGCGAAGCAGTTGGTGAGCGAGGGTGTGCGGGTGATCGTCACCGGGCGCAAGCAGGAGCAGCTCGATAAAGCCGCGGTTGAGCTGGGTGATCGTGCCATCGCGGTGCGCAGCGACATCGCCTCGCTCGCGGAGATCGACGCGTTGGCGGATCGAACCAGGAAAGAGTTCGGCACGGTTGACGCGGTCTTCATAAACGCGGGCATCGCGAAGATGGCTCCCTTCGCGGAGGTTGGTGAAGAGGATTACGACGAGCTGTTCGCGATCAATGCCAAAGGGCCTTATTTCGCGGTACAGAAGCTCGCGCCGCTGCTGAACGAGGGCGGTGCGGTGGTGCTCACGACGTCGGTGGCGAACGTCCGCGGGATACCGATGATGAGCGGGTACGCGGCGACGAAGGCGGCGTTGCGCTCGATGACCCGCAGCTTCGCGACCGAGCTGCTGCCGCGGAAGATCCGGGTCAACGCGGTCAGTCCGGGGCCGATCGACACCGGCATCCTGGACCGTTCGCTGCCGCCGGAGATCGCGGAGCCGACGAAGGCCCAGATGGCCGCGGACAACCCGATGTCCCGCTTCGGTGCGCCGGAGGAGGTCGCGACGGCGATGCTGTTCCTTGCCTTCGACGCCACGTACACCACCGGTGCGGAACTGGCGGTCGACGGTGGCGCGTCGCAGCTCTAGGAAAGCGCCCGTTTCCACACCTCGGCGGCGCAGCGGCACAGCTCGGTGGGCTCCACCGCGGCCGGGTCGAGCAGGCATTGGAGGGCGATGCCGCGGAGCTGTCCGACGATAGCGACGGCGAGTTGTTCCGGGTCGGCATCGGCGCGGATGGTGCCCTCGGCGATGCCTGCGGAGATCTCCTGCCGCAGGTCGTCGCGGAAGGCCTGGTCGCGTTCGCGGAAGATCGGGGCCAGCTCCGGCGCGGTCATCGATTCCGCCCACAGCACCAGGAAAGCCCGGCTGAGCACGTCCGGCTCGCTGAGCTGGGCGAGGTAGCCGTCGATCAGCCGCAACAGCCGGTCCAGGCCGGGCGGCAGCGAGTCCAGACCGGGGACGAAGCCGGTCTGGGTGGTACGGGCGAGTTGTTCCAGCAACGCCTGTTTGCCGCCGAAGTGGTGGGTGACCAGGCCGCGGCTGTACCCGGCGCGTTCGCCGACCCGGGCCAAGGTCACGGCGCGCACGCCCTCCTCGACGACCAGCTCGGCGGCGGCTTCGAGCAAAGCGGCCGACGCCTGGTCGCGGCGTTCCTGTTGAGTGCGGCGCGTGGTCACGGGAAGAAACTCTACAACATACTTGCCAGCCGACAAGCAAGTATGCGTAGAGTGGGAGCGACGAGAGGGAGGAAGTCCGATGACCGCAGTTTTCGTCCACGGCAACCCCGAAACGGCCGCGGTGTGGGAACGCCTGCTCGCGGAGCTGGGCGACCGGCCGACGGTGTGCTTGTCCCCGCCCGGATTCGGTGCGCCGTGGCCTGAAGGGTTCGGCGCGACCGCCGTCGAGTACCGCGACTGGCTGATCGCCGAGCTGGAGAAATTCCCCGAACCGGTCGACCTCGTCGGCCACGACTGGGGCGGCGCGCACGTGCTCAACGCCGTCATGGCCCGCCCGGAGCTGGTGCGCAGCTGGGTCAGCGACACAGCGGGCGCGTTCGACCCGGATTACGTCTGGCACGACCTCGCGCAGGGGTGGCAGAAACCGGGCGTCGGCGAGGAAGCCGTCGCGGCGATGTTCGGCGCGCCGGTGGAAAAGCGCGCGGAACGCCTGGTGCTGGGCGGAATGCACGAGTCGGTGGCCGCCAAGGTCGCCGAGGGGATGAACGACGACATGGCCCGCGCGGTGCTCCCGCTCTACCGGTCCGCGGCGCAGCCCGCGATCGCGGAGTTCGGCCGGGATCTCGAACGCGCGGCGGAACGTCCGGGGCTCGTCGTGCTGGCGACCGAGGACCACTTTGTCGGGACGGACGAACAGCGCCGCCGCGCGGCCGGACGGGCCGGGGCGAAAGTCGCGGTGCTGGAGGGTCTCGGGCACTGGTGGATGACGCAGGACCCGGTCCAGGGCGCGCGAATCCTCACGGAGTTCTGGGAAGCGTCCTAATAGGACAGTTCAGGCGCGCGCGACGAGATGGAACACCCGGCTGAGCCGCCGGTACGGATCTCGTCGCGCCGCCTCCAGCTCGACCTCCGCGATTTCAGCGATCCGGCTCTCTTCCGGGTCCAGGTCCAGCCAGTCGGCGAACAGCCAGACTCCGTACCAGGCAAGCGGTTCAGCCCCCAGTCCGACGAGCAGCTGCGACAGCCCAGCCACCGTGTCGGCGCGAGTGTCCACGCCGAGGACGCCCCGCTCGCTGTGCGCGTCGAACGCCGTCAGCGCGTCGCTCCACCGTCCTTCCAACGCCGGGAGGACGGCCAGCGTCTCGGCGTTGAGCGCCATCACCGAGACGATCCCGCCCGGTGCCGCGCAGGCGCAGAGCGCGTCGATCATCGGCACGGGATCGTCCACATACATCAGCACGCCGTGGCACAGCACCGCATCGAATTTCTGACCGGCGACCGCGGCGACGGCGTCCTCGCCGCGGCTGCGTAACAGCTGGACTCGCTCGCGAACCTCCTCCGGTTCCGCGGCGAGACGCTCCTGCGCCTTCGACAGCATCGCGTCGGACGAATCCAGCAGGACGATGTCGTAACCCAGGCGCGCCAACGGAAACGACTGATGCCCGGCTCCACCGCCGACGTCGAGCACCGTGGCCGGCGGCGGAGGCAGGTGCGCCAAGAGCTGCTGGTGCAGGACGTACGTGCGAACTCGGCCTTTAACGGTCGCGTACGCGCCTTCCACGAACGGACTCGCCAGCGCGGCCCAGGCGTCGGTCTCCATGCCGTTCATCCTGCGCCCGGAGCCGGGGCCGGGGCAGTCGAGGGCCAGCGGGAGGCACACAAGATCGGCCGACCGGCTGTTCGCGTACCGTATGGTCTTGGTCACGTCGGGTTCGTCGGGTGAGGGGGACGCGGAGGCAATGGGCGTGCTGGGTGCGCATCCTGGAGGGGTCGAGGTTCCGCATCAGGTCCCGCCGACCCCGCAGCGGTTCGTGAACCGCGCCGGGGAACTGGCCAAAGCGCGGGCCTTGCTCGGCTCCGGGGCCGGCCCTGGCACCCGGATCGCGGTCTTCAGCGGGTTGCCGGGCGTCGGCAAATCGTGGCTCGCCCGGCGCTACGTCGAAGAGAACCGGGGAGTGTTTCCCGGCGGCGAGCTTTGCATCGACTACGGGGCCGCGGGCCAGGGAACCGAGGCGGTGAGCGACGCGTTGACGTCCTGCCTGCTCGCGCTCGGCGTCGCGAATGAGGCCATCCCGGCCCGGTTGGCCGACCGCGCCGCGCTTTTTCGCACGAGGACGGCGGGCGCGCCGACGCTGGTGGTGCTCGACGACGTCACCGATCCGGCTCAGGTGCTCTCGTTCGTGCCCAATTCGCCCGGCAGCGCGGTTCTCGTGACGAGCAACGCCCGGCTGACCGACCTCCGGTTCGAGGGGGCGGAGGTCCTGCCGGTGCCCCCGCTGGACGACGAGTCGGCGATGCACCTGGTCCGGGAACTGTGCGGGCCGGAGGCGACCGCCGACGAGGCCGGACTGCGCAGGCTGGTCCAGGAATGCGGCGGCCTGCCGGTGGCGCTTCGCGTCGCGGTGCAGCGGTTGCTCAGCAGTCCTGGCCTCACCGTCGGTGCTCTGGCCGAGACGATCGCCGAGCACGGGGACGACAAGACCACCGCGACCTTCGGGATGGGCTACGCCGCGCTGCCTGCTCCGGCGGCCAGGGCGTACCGGCTGCTCGGTGCGGTGGCCGCGCCCTCGGGCGGATTCGACCTCGATCTCGCTGGTGCCGTGCTGGCCGGCACGGTCGCGGAAACCGGTCAAGCGCTGGGGGTTATCGCCGAAGCCGGTCTGCTCCAGGCCGAGCCGGGCGGGGTTTTCCGTTTCCACACCCTGGTTCGTCGGCATGCCGCGGACCGCGCACTGGCCGAGGACACCTCCGAGGAGTTGACCGCGGCGGCGCGTCGGCTGGCCGAGTTTCTTCGCCAGCGCGCGGCGTTCGCGGATCTCACGGTGACCGGCTCCGGCCGGTACCGGAGCCCGCGGTACGCCGAGGTGCTCCAGACCGGCGAAAGCCCGTTCGGCAAAGACCGGCCCGCCGCGCTGGATTGGCTGGACAATCGACGGCCAGCGATCGCGTCCGCGATCCGCACGGCTGCGCAGCACAAGTGGTACGACCTGTCCGCGCAGCTGGCAGAGGCCGTGACGGCTCTGTACGCGAACCGGCGTTACCTCGTGGACTGGACCGAGACGAGCGCGGTCGGGGCACAGGCCGCGGCCTTGGCAGGCGACGCCGCTGCAGAGGCGCGGTTACGCAGCTTTTCCTCGCGCGCGTGGGTCGAGCTGGGCAGGCCGAACCGGGCAAGGTCCGAATTGGACAGTGCGTTTTCCTTGCTGGACAAGGTGACAGACGTCCGTCTTCGCGCATCGGTGTGGGAGATGGACGGCCGCTACCACGAAACGCAGGACGACTGGGAGCGAGCGCTCGCGTCGTTTCGTCGTTCTCTGGAACTGTTCGACAGCGTCGGGGATGGCCGGGGCGCGGCGTCGGTGACCTACTTCATCGGCTGCGCGCAACTCGCGCTCGGGGACGTTCTGACTGCCGAGGAGACCCTTCTCCATTCGCTCGGCCTGCTGAAGCAGCACGACAGCAAGATGTACGGTCGCGCGTTGCGGACGCTCGGCCGCCTCGAAGCGGCGCGCGGACAGGACGACGCGGCACGTCGGAGGTTCGCCGAATCTGTGCAGGTGCTGCAGGACAACGGCCATCTTTTTCACGAATCGTGGACACAGGAAGATGTCGCGGAACTGGCCGGCAGGCTCGGTGATCGCGAGGCGGAACGGGCCGCGGTGGCGAGGATGGCGGAGATCCACACCCGGCTCGGCAGCGACCGGGTCGCCGAATTCACCCGGCGGCTGGCGGAACTGGACGGTCGGTGACCTCGATCCGCAGGAGACACCGGTGCGGTCCGAACTCCACCGGAAACTCGTTGGCGGACAAGGAATCCGCTCGTACGCGGGAGAACGCGGCGGCTGCCGCGATCGTGACGTGGACGTCCTCGGTCGTCGTCAGCCGCACCCGGCAGCCGTCTCGGGTCTGTGCGGCATACCGGCCGGAGCCCGTGCTCGCGACGGCAAATCGGGCCGGATAGGCATCGAGGATCATGGCCGTCCATTCCCACGCGGACTCGGCATCGGTCGCTTCACTCCGGCACAGGACGGAGGCTTTTTCCGCGTACCGAAGATCGCTCACGCTCTCCTCGACTACGAGCGGCCACTCTTCCTTGCTTTGCGGGAGCGGCCACAGGTCCGACTCGGCCGGGAACGCGGCCGCCGGACGACGGTCGACTGAAATTCCGCCGCCGGAGGCGGGAACGAGACGGACGCGGAAAGCGGCGGGTTCGCGGTGGCTCCACGGTGCCGGATCGGGGGCCCGGAGCAACGGAGCGGGTCGCTGCGGCGCGAGGCCGAGCAGGTCGTACAGAACGCGCTGGATCCGATCCGCCGCCTCGCCGCGATGTTCGAACAGGCGCGCGGTGACCGGCTGGTACCGAACTGAATCGTAGTTCTCGACAGCCGCGTCCACCTGCGCTCGAAGGTTTCCTCCGACGTCGACGTGCGGGGCTAGTTCATGGAGTGCGGCGACGGGTGAGCCCGGTACGGTTTCCTTGGCGGGTTCGGTGAGCAGCAACGGTTTCTCGATCCCGGCGGCGTAGAGACCGAGGCTGCCGTGGTCGGTGAGCACGAGGTCCGCGGCGACGAGCGCGGCGTGCCAGCCCGCTTCAGGCGGGAGCACCACCGCGCCCGAGTCGAGTTCGTCGGAGAGCAGGAGTTCCAGGTGACGAGGGCCGTGCTCGGCCCATACTCGCGGGTGGAGGACCAGGCACAGCTGATAGCTGTCGCACGGGAGTTGCGCGAGCAGTTCGCGGAGCAATCCGGGGTGTCTGGCTACGCCCGCTTCCGGGCCCCAGGACGACGCGAAGACGATCAGCCTGCGGTTGCCGGTGCCTAGCTGTCGCCGGTAGCGATCCCGCAGCGGCAGGCTGGCGGTGAGCTGGTCGAGGGTGGCGTCTCCGACGACCTCGGTGCGGAGCCCTTCCCCGGGAAAGGCGGCGCGAAGCTGACGGTCCTGCTCTGAAGTGGACAACAGGATGAGGATGCGACCGGTGGCGAGCGCGTCGGGGTGAGGCAGTCCGGCCAGATGCCCGTCGGGCCATTCTTTGTTGAACCCGAAGCCGTGCGCCAGGAGCAACACCGGTCCCTTCGTGGCCGCGAAGTCGATGTTCTCGCTCGCGGTCAGGACCAGGTGGTAGTCACCGACGGTCGGCAGCGCGGTCCAGGAAACGGTGTCCGGGACTCCTCGGTCGTGGAGCAGTTCCAGAGTGCCGGCGGGGGCTTGAGACGAATCGCTGAGCGTGTAGAGGTACTCGATCCGCGGGTCGCCGCGCAGCAGTTCCTGGGCCTCCAGCAGACGGGCGACGGTGTTGCGGTTGTGTCCGACGAACACGATTCGCCGCTCGGGGACGAAAGTTCTTCCGGCTTCCGGCTCCCGGCTCCCGGCTCCCGGCTCCCGGCTCCCGGCTCCCGGCTCCCGGCTCCCGGCTCCCGGCTCCCGGCTCCCGGCTCCCGGCTCATCTATTGTACCAGGATAACTACTCTCCGTGCTCGCCGAAAGGGGATTTCCGCTGGACATCCGCTGTTGTCCCCCCTGTCGGTTGCACGGCGTGATCTCGCCCCACGATAGTTCCCCGATCCGCGCGGACGCTGGCCGGTTCAGGATGCCGCGCTGGTGCGGCTGAACGGGCTGCGCAGGTCGATATCCGCGCGAGCGGCGGCGAGAAAGTCCTCAGTGGCCGCGGAGAAGGACGCGAGGGAGGCGTCGTATTCAGGACGCCTCCGCTGGTCGATCGCACCGCCGTGGCCGGGTTCGGTGGAGGTGCGGATGGCGGTGACGGTGTCGCGCAGCGTCTCGGCGGTGGTGACTGCCGCCGTCATCCGGTCGGTCACGTCGCGATGGGCCAGCAGCCGGGCTTCCGCCGAGACCGCGCGGAGCCGTTCCACCAGCGGGTCGATGGGTTGCCGCGGGCTGTCGGGCGGGGTCGGCCAGACCGGGGCTTGGCGCAGGTCGTTGGCGGCGGCGAGGAAATCGCGGTACAGGGCGAGCAGTTCGGTGGTCCACTGGAACCGGGTTTCCCGCCGGGCTTTGCGGTAGTCCATCCAGACTGTCACGAGCAGAGTCAGCAGTACGCCGCCGAGCGCGATGAGCGGAGTCGTCCACGCTGAGGTCGAGTTCATGCCCGGACGGTACCGGCGAAAGTTTTTCGCCAGGGATGTCCAGAACCCGCCCTCGCCTCCGACCCATCCCCGTAAGACCCCGAAACCACGAGGAGCAAGACGATGAAGTTCCTGATCAGCCTGCACATCAACCAGTCCGTTCTCGACGCGCTGACCGACGAGGAGAAGGAAGCCCTCGGCGACGGCGTCACCGCGTTCATGGAGTCGACGAAGAAGTCCGGCGAGCTGATCGCGGCCCAGGCGCTGGCCGATCCGTCGCAGGCAGTGGTGGTCTCGGTGCGCGGCGGGCAGCCGGTGGTCACCGACGGGCCGTTCCTCGAGTCCAAGGAGTTCCTCGGCGGCTACTACCTGCTCGACGTCGAGAGCAAGGAGCGCGCGATCGAGCTGGCCGCGCGGATCCCGGACGCCGCGATCGAGGGGCTCGGGGTCGAGGTGCGCCAGGTGATGTTCTCGGAAGGACAATTGGACGCGTGAATCCTCCCGCCGTCGAGGACCTGCTGCGCGAACTCGTGCCGCAGGTCCTCGGCGTGCTGGTGCGCCGGTACGGCCAGTTCGAGGGGTGCGAGGACGCGGTCCAGGAGGCCGTCCTCGCCGCTTCGCTGCAGTGGCCGGTCGAAGGCGTGCCGAACAATCCGCGCGGCTGGCTGTCGACGGTCGCGTCCCGGCGGTATATCGACCAGTTGCGCAGCGATCAGGCGCGCCGCGAGCGGGAGCTGGCGAACGCCGTCGAGGCCGCGCCCGAGGTGCCGGACACCGACGACACGCTGCTCCTGCTGTTCCTGTGCTGCCATCCGACGCTGACGCCGGCGTCGCAGACCGCGTTGACCCTGCGCGCGGTCGGCGGGCTGACCACGGCCGAGATCGCCAGCGCGTTTTTGGTACCGGAGGGCACGATGGCTGCCCGGATCAGCCGTGCCAAACAGCGGATCAAGGCGGCGGGCAGCTCGTTCCCGGGTACGGAAAGCCCGGAACGGCTGAGCGTCGTGCTGCAGGTGCTTTACCTGATTTTCAACGAGGGCTACACCGCGTCCTCCGGCAGCGACCTGCATCGCGCCGACCTGGCGTACGAGGCGATTCGCCTGGCCAGGATGGTGCACGCGCGGCTGCCGGACGACAGCGAAGTGACCGGCCTGCTCGCGTTGATGCTGCTGACCCACGCTCGCCGCGCGGCCCGCACCACGGCGTCCGGAGACCTGGTCCCGTTGGCCGACCAGGACCGCTCGACGTGGGATCGCGCCATGCTCGACGAGGGCACTGAGCTGGCGAAGGCGTCGCTGGGCGGTTCGGAATTGGGGCCGTATCAGCTGCAGGCGGCCATCGCCGCGACGCATGCCGACGCGGCGACGGCGGAGGAGACCAACTGGCGGCAGGTGCACGCGCTTTATCTGATCCTGGAACGGATCGCGCCCAATCCGGTCGTCACGTTGAACCGCGCGATCGCGCTCGCCGAGACCGAGGGACCGCGGGCGGGGCTCGCCCTGCTGTCCACATTAGACGGTGAAGAGCGGATGGCGCGGCATCACCGATTGCTGTCGGTGCGGGCGCATTTGCTGGAGAAAGCCGGGGATCTGCCTGGCGCGTACGAGAACTACCGGCTGGCGGCCAAAGCGACGGCGAGTATCGCGGAGAAGCGTTATTTGGAATCCCGGGCCGCCCAGGTGCGCGAGTGAATTCTCCGCGACCGGGCTCGCGGGCCGGTCGCGAGTTCGAGTAGGTTGCGCTGCGTGTCCCGGACGTCTGCGAGCGTGCCTGACGAGGTCATGCACGTCTCGATCGTGGACCGGCTGTTCGCCCGCGCGGACGACGAACGGCCGTTGTTCACCCACCAAGAGCACACTCGCGGCGTCGAGCACACGCTGTCGTGGGCGGAGTTCGCCGCGAAAGTCCGGGTCGTGGCCGGACAATTGCGCCGGGTCGCGGAACCGGGCGAGCGCGTCGCGATCCTCGCCGGGCAGGAACTCGCTTATCCGCTGGCGTTTTTCGGCGCTCTCGCCGCCGGGATGGTCGCCGTTCCGCTGATGCTGCCCGGCAACCGCGCGCAGGCCGACCGGCTCGCCGGCGTCCTCGCCGACTCCGGCGCGCGGGTGTGGGCGACGTCGTCGGCCGTCGTGGCGAAGGTGCGCGAGTTCAGCGATCCCGGCGACCTCGTAGTGGTGGACGAGCTGTCCGGACCCGGCGTCGACCCGGTCCGCGTGGGCCCGGAAAGCCCGGCCTACCTGCAGTACACGTCGGGGTCGACGCGCGAACCGGCGGGCGCGGTGATCCCGCACCGGGCGATCGTCGCGGCGTGCTGGCAGGCCAGCCACGCTTACGCCTCGGACGAGCAGACGACCTGCGCGGGCTGGATCCCGTTCTTCCACGACATGGGTCTGATCCAGCTGCTGTGCCTGCCCGTTTACGTCGGCGGTCGGTCGGTGTTCATGTCCCCAGCGGAGTTCGTGCACCGGCCGCGGCGATGGCTGCGCCAGCTGTCGGACTACCCGGCCGTCTTCACCGCGGCCCCGAATTTCGCCTACGACCTGGCGGCCGACGCCGGAGCGGAGGACGACCTCGATCTTTCGGACGTCCGGGTCGCGCTCAACGGCGCCGAGCCCGTCCGGCCGCGCACGGTCGAGCGTTTCCACGAGGTCTTCGGCCCGCGTGGGTTCCGTCCCGAAGCGCACCGGCCGTCGTACGGGCTGGCAGAGGCCACGGTCTACGTCGCGAGCGCGGGAGACGAAGGGCCGCGCGGCGCGGTGCTCGACCGGGAAGCCCTGGCCCAGGGCCGCGCCGTCGAAACCCCGGACGGCCAGCCGGTGATGTCGGTGGGACGGCCGGTCGGGCAGCTCGTCCGGATCGTCCACGACGGACACGAGCAGCCCGAGGACGAGGTCGGCGAGATCTGGGTGCACGGCCCGAACGTCGCGTCCGGCTACTGGGGCCGCGGCGACGCGGACTCGTTCGGCGGCGTCCTCGACGGGCTCGACGGCTGGCTGCGCACCGGCGACCTGGGCGTCGTCCATCGCGGCGACCTCTACGTGACCGGCAGGCTCAAGGACCTGATCGTCGTCGACGGCCGCAACTTCCATCCGCAGGACCTCGAGGCGGCGGCGGGCGAGGCGCATCCGGCGATCCGCCGCGACCGGGTCGCCGCGTTCGGCGTCGCCGACGAACAGGGCGAGGGCGCGATGGTGGTCGCGGAATGGGCCCGCGGCGCGGAAGCCGAGGTCAAGGACGTGACCCGGGCGGTGCTGCGAGCGGTGTCGAGGGAGCACGATCTCACGCTCCGTGCGGTACACCTGGTCCCTTCTGGCGGACTTCCGCGCACTTCCAGCGGGAAGGTCGCCCGGTCCGCCGCCAAAGCGCGTTACGGTGGGGTGCGTGGGTGATCACTGCGCCGAGGTCACGAAGGTCGTCAGCGACACCTTCCGGCTAGACCCGGCCCTCGTCGTGCCCGACGCTCCGCTGGAGGAGCTCGGCATCGACTCGAAGGGCCGGATCCGGCTTCTCGCGGCGCTGGAGATCTACTACGACGTGTCGATCGATCTGGACGAGCTCGATCGGTTCACCGACGTGGAATCCGTGGCGGCTGTGCTCGCGGAGGCCCTGGCAGCTAGCCGAGCTGAGGAGAAGCACTGAAATGAGCGGTGGGGGCGGGTACACCGCGACAACCGAAGCGTTGTCGAAGGCGTCGAAGAAGATCGGCGACCTGGCGGAGAAACTGCTGGACGACAATCCGGACCTCGAACACTCCGAGCTGACCAAGGAGAAGTTCGGCCGGGTGCACCAGGCGCACGCCGACAAGTACCTCGAGGGGACCAAACAGCTGTGGGGGGCGCTCTCCGGCTACAGCAAGGCCCTCGAATCGTTCGGCACGAACATCAGCACCGCCGGATCTGCCTACGGCAAGAACGAGGACAACCAGTCCGGCGCCATTAACAAGACCGGCAACGGCGTCGACGGGATTCTCTGATGGCGGACGACAAGCAGCAGCCGAAGACGTGGCCGGATGTCAAGAAGCTGCTCGACAACTCGGCGGTGCCGCCGGAGCTGAAGGACGGGCTGCTCCGGGCGTGGGTGCACGAGCACCCGCATCCCGAAGGCGACGAGGGCAAGGACGTCGCGAAGTACATCCAGTCCTATGGGCGGACGTTCATCACCGTCCCGAAAGATCCGTTCGCGGCGCCGGGCGGCGCCCCGCCGCTCGAGCAGGTCTACGAAGAGGCCCGGCAGAAGGGCCAGCAGAACAGCTACAACCAGGACGAGAAGAAAAAGGCGGTCGACCAGGGCAAGGACGACCTCGGCAAGAAGAAGCCCCCCGCTCCCGGCGAGGGCAAGGACGCCGCGGCCACCGGCACGAAGACCTCCGACGAACTCTTCGACCCCGCGGCGGCCGCGCTGCGGGTGTTCGAGACCTTCGGCGGGCTGCTGGAGAAGATCCCCGACGACTGCAAGGGGAACACGCGCAAGCTCGACCTCGACAAGGACATCCGCGGTCCGTTCGACGAGCAGCGCGGGATCAGCTTCGAGGGTTTCGTCAACGACGCCATGCATTTCAAGCACGGCTCGGAAACCGTGAAGTCGACGCTGACCGAAACCGGCACCGAACTGGGCACCCTGTTCGGGACCTGGACCGGAGCCGGTGCCGACGCGGCGTCGGACAAGTACAACGAGAGCATCCAGAAGAAGGCCGCGAAGCTGGGGGACGACCTCAACCACGCCAGCGAAGCGACGCTGCACACCACGAAGACGCTGTTCGACCTGTGCAAGGGGAAGGCCGACCAGGTCATCGCGCTGTACCGCGATCAGGTCGGCAAGGCCGACTACACGATGGCGCAGAAGGTCATCGCGGTCGCCATCGGCGAGCACGGCAGCGTCAACGACCTGGCCCAGATCGCCGGCTGGATGGACTACAACTTCGGCACCAACCTGGTCAACACCCTCAACGACCAGGGCTGCTGCGATGACGACGAGATCCAGAGCCACGGCAAGGACCTCGCCAAGCAGTGGATCATGAACCAGTTCAACCCCGACATGTGGGACACCGTCTACAAGGGGTTCGAGAAGGCCTGCAAGGACGCCAAGGACCTCGTCGACAAGGCCTACGACGCTCTTGACAAAGAGATGGGCAAGCTCAAGAACAAGTTCGAGGGCGCCAAGGACGGCGGGGCTGGCGGTTCGGGCGGTTCCGGTGGTCCCGGTGGCGGTGGGCCCGGCGGGGGCGGTCAGGGTCCTGGCGGCAACAACAAGGGCAACGGCGGCAACGGCAACGGTTACGGCGGCGGTCAGGGGAACGGTTACGGCGGTGGCCAGGGTGGTCACGGCGGCGGTCCCGGTGGGGGAACCGGCGGCGGTCCTGGCGGCGGGCCCGACTCGGACACGCCGCAGGGTGACCACCCCGGTGGCACTGGCGGTGGCCCCGGCGGCATCGGCGGCGGTCCTGGCGGCGGCACCGGCGGCGGGTCCGGTTCGGGCGGAGGGTCCGGCAGCGGATCCGGGTCCGGCGGGGGCGGCGGGAAGGTTCCCGACCTCGACGTCCCGTCCGATTCGCCTGGCGGCGGTCCGCTCGGCGGGGGTTCGGGCGGTGGTCCTGGCGGCGGGACCGGCGGCGGCGGTCCGGTGGACGGCCCGCCGATCAAGACCGACTCCGGCGGCGGCTCCGGCCCCGGCGGCTCTGGTTCCGGTCCGGGCGGTTCGGGCCCGGGTGGTTCGGGGCCCGGCGGCGGACAGGACCAGCACCAGTCCGAGGAAGAGGCCAAGCAGCGGGCCGAGCAAGAGGCCAAGCAGAAGGCTCAGGCCGAGGCCAAGCAAAAGGCCGAGGCCGCGATGGACGCGCTGAAGAAGGACTCGCAGGGCAGCCACGGCGGTGGCAGCCTCGGCGGTCCGGGCAGTGGCGAACCCGGTTCGACCGGCGGCGACGGCAAAGGCCCCGACGGCAAGGGCCCGGACGGCAAGGGTCCCGACGACAAGAGCCCCGGCGACGACAAGGCCCCCGGCGACAAGGGTGGCGGCGGCGGTTCCCCCGGCGGCGGCGGTCCGGTCGACGGCCCGCCGATCAAGACCGATCCCGCCGACGGCGGTCCTGGCGGCGAGGACGGCAAGGACCACGACGGCAAGCCGGGCGAGGACAAGGACCACGACGGCAAGCCCGACGACGACGGCAAGGGCCACGACGGCAAGCCCGGCGAGGACAAGAATCACGACGGCAAACCGGACGACGAGGACGGCCGCGATGTCCTGAAGGTCAAGCAGGGCGACAAGACCTTCGAAATGTCCGAGCCGGACCACGACGGCAAGATGGACATCAAGATCGGCGAGGGCTCCGGCGACGTCAAGGACTTCAAGATCGACTGGTCCGACGACAAGTCCGCGCACGACGGCGGGGACGGCCAGCAGCACGGCGACGAGGTCCACCACCCCGGCGCGGACGGCAAGATCCACCTCCGCGACGGCGACACGAAGATCACCGCCGAGCGTCCGGACGGGCCGAACGGGCCCACTGTCGTCACGGTCGACGACGGCAAGGGCA
Source organism: Amycolatopsis sp. NPDC114484 (assembly GCF_055633755.1). Classification (NCBI taxonomy): domain Bacteria; kingdom Bacillati; phylum Actinomycetota; class Actinomycetes; order Pseudonocardiales; family Pseudonocardiaceae; genus Amycolatopsis; species Amycolatopsis sp. NPDC114484. Next base: position 967,030 of record NZ_JBVKDQ010000001.1, read on the forward strand.
ACCCGACGACCTACACGCTCGGCGAGGAGGACAAGCCGCAGGGCATGCGCCCGGTCGACCACGGCCCGCAGATGCCCGACGGCACCACCGGCCGCCACCACGCGGGCGACGGTCCTGGTCAGCACGGTGACGACGGGCCCGGCAAACACGCCGGCGACCACAAGGGACCCGACGGCAACGGGCACGGCGGCGCGTCGCCCAGCGGCAGCCACCCGGTGCATCCGATGCACGGCGGGCCGGGTCCGGAGATCTCGCACACCGGCGACCCGTTCGGCGGGCACCCGGCGGGCGATCCGGCGCATCCGGCGGGAGGCGGCCCGGGGGCCTCGAATTCGGACGCTCCGGGGCACCACCCCTCGGGCGGTCCGGCCCAGCCGCTGCACCACGGCGTCCCGAGCGGGGCACCAGGTCATCCGATGCAGGGCGGTCCCGGTCCGGAGATTTCGCACACCGGCGGTCCGGGCGTGCCCGCTGGCGCTCCGAGCGCTCCGCTGCACGGCGGGCCCATGGTCGGGGTCGACAGCACGCCGGTCGTCGGCACCCAAACCGGTGGCGGGTTCTCGGCGCCGGCGGGCGACCACCCCGGCGGCGGCCAGTCGGGGTCCGGCGGCGGGATGCCCGGCATGGGCGCGATGGGCGGCGGCCACGGAGGTGGCGGCGGCGGTGGCGAGACCGAGCGGCGCGCGGCGTACCGGGTCGAGGGCGCGGTCTTCGACAACCTCGTCGAGCCCGCCAGCCGGATCACTGGTTCACTCGACGATGACGACGACGCGCCGATCATCCGGACCAGGTAGGAGGACGCATGAGCGAAACCGCCGCGATGAAGGCCGAACTGGACTCGCTGGTCCGGGAGCAGGCCGACCGCCGGGCGCTGCGCGAGCAGAAGGCCGAGGAGATCAAGGCGCAGTCCCAGGAGTACATGACCAAGCAGGCGCAGGCGGCCGAACGGTACGTCCAGCACCGGCGGGAGATGGGCAAGCGCAAGACCAAGTCCGGGTGGAGCACGGACCGGCCGAGCACCGAACCGCCCTCGGCGTTCGATTCCGACGAGTTCGGCAACGAGCCCGGTTCGGCGTCCCCGTTCGCGGTGACTCCGAACCAGCCCGCTCCGCGCAGCGAGGCGCCGCGCCGTCCGACGCGGCGTCCGCGTCCGGCGGAGGACGACGAGGACGACGACGCCTTCCTCAACAACCGTTGGCGCGATTGAGGTTCTGACCCGGGAGGGGGCTTCGCTGCCCCCTCCCGGCGGTCAGATCCGGACCAGCATCTTCCCGACGTTCTCTCCGCGCAGCATCCCGATAAAGGCGTCCACCACGCGCGGAAACCCTTCTGCCACAGTCTCGTTCACGAGCACCTGCCCGCTGCGGACGTGCGGGATCAGGAATTCCTCGAACTCCTCGCGCGCGTCCAGGTGATTGCGCACCAGAAACCCTTCGATCCGAAGGCTTTTCCCGACCACGTCGAACAAGTTGTGCGGCGCGCTCGGCGGGGTGCGCAGGCTGTTGTACTGCGCGACCGAACCGCACCAGGCGACCCGGCCACGCTCGCGCAGGGCGTCGATCGCGGCGGCCAGGTGATCGCCGCCGACGTTGTCGAAGTACACGTCGATTCCGTCCGGTGCCGCCTTCGCGAGCAGATCGGTGACCGGGCCGTCGTGGTAGTTGAAGGCGGCGTCGAAACCGAGATCGCGGGTCAGGTGCCCGACCTTCGCCGCGGATCCGGCGCTGCCCACGATCCGTCCCGCGCCGAGTAACCGGGCGATCTGCCCGGCCGCGCTTCCCACCGCACCGGCCGCCGCGGAAATGAACACGTCGTCGCCAGGTTGCAGCTGCGCGATCCGGGTCAGGCCGACGTACGCGGTGAGCCCGGTCCCGCCGAGAATGCCGAGGTAGGCGCTCAGCGGAACGCCGTCCGCCGGGACGATCGTCCGGACGTCGGCGGCCGTGACGACGGCGTGGGTAGCCCAGCCGCGCCGGTGGAACACCGTCGTGCCGACCGGCAGCGTCGGCTCCTTCGACTCGACGACCTCGCCGATCGTGCGGCCCTCCAGACCCGCGCCCAGCTCCCAGCCGCCCCATTCCATGAACTCGCGCATGTACGGATCGACGGACAGGTACCGGTTCTCGACCAGAACCTGGCCGTCGGCGAGTTTCGGCAGCGGCTGGGTGACGAACTCGAAATCGGCGGCGCTCGGCGCGCCCTCGGGGCGGCGGACCTGGCGGACGGCGGTAAGCGACACGGGATCTCCTTAGGAATGGCTCTGACCAGCAACTTAGGCATGGCGAAGCCATCGCGGCAGACCGCTGGATCGATGGACCGCGCCAATCCATGAATCTCGCTCATGGCGGTGGCTAGGCTGGCCGCATGGATGCTGTCGACCTCACGCCGGGCGAGCTGCGCCTGCTGCTCGCGGTGGAGCGCACCGGCAGCTTCACCGCCGCTGCCGCCGAACTGAGTCTCACCCAGTCCGCGGTCTCGCACGCCGTCCGGACCTGCGAACGCAAGGTCGGCGCCATCCTGTTCGATCGCGGCCGAACCGGTGCCCGCCCGACCGCGGCCGGTGCCCGCGCCCTCGTGCACGCCCGGCTGATCCTGCGCCAACTCGACGTTCTCCGCGCCGAAGCCCGGGGCGCGGCAGCCGGAACCCTCACCGGCCCACTGCGGATCGCCGCTTTCCGCAGTGCCGCCGCACATCTCCTGCCCGCCGCGCTGGAACGCTTGACTGCCAAGCATTCCGGCCTGAACCCGCAGGTCCTGATCGTCCCCGAACTCGGCCGCGGCACCGCGGGCGAGGTAGCCGACGGACGCGCGGACGTCGCCATCGCCACCCTCGGCGAGGACGAAACCCCGCCGGTCGGACTGGTCGCCGGAGAACTGTTCCGGGAACCGTATTTCCTGGTGAATCCCGGCAACCAGCCCGATCCACGCGGGCTGCCGCTGCTCGACTGGCCGGAGAACTGCTCCTCCTACACCCGGTCCTGGTGGGCTCGGCAGGATTGGCTGCCTTCGGCGAAAATGGAGGTCGCCGACGACGGGGTGGTTCTTTCCATGGTGGCGCAAGGGATTGGCATGGCAGTCCTGCCGAAGCTCACCCTCGCTGCCATCCCGTCGGGAGTCGCCGTCATCCCGCTCGCCGACCCGCCCACCCGGCGGATCGGGTACGTCGCCACTTACGCGGGCGCGCAGTCCCTCGCGGTACGCGAATTGGTGCGGGAATTGCGGACGGCGGCCGAGGTGCACGCGGTCAAGGAAAACGTGCGCTAGAGCCGATAGCGGCGTTCCTGATCCCTGACAAAGACCATCGTCGCCGGGAATTTGACATCTTCCGCGCGCCCGAACGGAGGTTGTGCCTCCCCGCGCGGCGGCCAGACTGGAGGCACGCGGGACCTGTGCCCGCGGCGATGGCCCGGAGCTGGTCATCGGTCGAGCCCATGCCGGTAAACCGCCTGTTCGGTGCGTGGTCGTTGCTCGTCGTTCGTTCGGCCTCCCCGGCAGGCGGGAGCGAAGGAGGACGGATGAGATTCGGCGAAAAGGCGGCCGCGGTGGTAGTGGTGGCCGTCGTCGGGGTGGTGATGTCGGTGGCCGGGTCGGCGGCGCTGGCCACCAAGGTGGGCGCGCCAGCGTGTTCGCCGGGCACCACGGTGACCACCGACGACGGCCCGGTGTGCGGCGTCGCGGGCGCGGAGATCAAGTCGTGGCAAGGGATTCGCTATGCCGCGCCGCCGGTCGGCGAACTGCGCTGGGCATCGCCGCGGCGGCCCGCGCACTGGACTGAACCATTCGTCGCGACCGAGGAGGGCCGCGAGTGCCCGCAGCCGCCCGGAACCGGTCCGGGGTCGGCTGACGAGGATTGCCTCAACCTGACCGTCCGCGTGCCGGCCAACGCGGGGCCCGGTCCGTTTCCGGTAATGGTGCAGATCCACGGCGGCGGATTCCTGTTGTGGAAGCCGCAGGACGCGAGCCGTCTCGTGACCGCGGGGCACGTCATCAGCGTGGAGTTCAATTACCGGCTCGGGATTTTCGGCTTCCTGGCCCATGAATCGTTCGGTGCGCACGCCGGCAACTACGGCCTCCAGGACCAGCAAGCCGCGCTCCGCTGGGTGCACCGCAATATCGCGAAGTTCGGCGGCGACCCGCGCAACGTCACGATCTACGGCGATTCCGCGGGCGGTTCGAGCGTCTGCGCCCACACCGCTTCGCCGACCTCGGCCGGGCTGTTCCAGCGCGGTATCAGCCAAAGCGGGGAGTACAACTCGTTGCTCGGGGCCGACATCATCTGGCAAACGCAGGACTGCAAAGCGAACCTGCCCACCGAGAAACAAGCGCGGCAAAAGGGAGCCCGGTTCGCCGCGGCACTGGGTTGTGCCACTGCCGCCTGTCTGCGTGCGCTGCCCGCACAGACCGTGCTCAAACAGGCCGACCACGGGAGAAATCCGGACAACGGCACGGTCGCGCCGATCGTGGACGGCAAGACGCTGCCGATGTCGCCCGCCGAGGCTTTCGCTACCGGGCACGTCAACCACGTAGCGCTGATGCACGGCGTCGACCGCGACGAAACCCAGCTGCCGTTCGCCGCGACCGCGGCCGATTACGACAAATTCCTGAAGGAGCAGTACGGAAAGCACGCTCCCGAGGTCCGCGAGACCTATCCGCTGAAGCGTTACCCCGCGCCGGCTCCGTACCTCGCTTACCGGACCGCCGTCGCCGACTCCAACTCGGTCTGCCCCGCACTGCTCAACGACGAGCGGTTGTCCCGGCATATTCCGGTCTTCGCCTACCAGGTCGACGACACCGATATCCCGCCGCAATTCTTCGTCGACCCCACTAAGCCGAACGGTGCCTACCACGTCGCCGAATGGCTGCTGATGTTCCCGAACGGAGTCCGGCTCACGCCCAATCAGCAGGTGCTCGCCGATCAGCTGCTGACGCAGTGGGCCGGGTTCGCGCGCACCGGAAATCCCACTGTGGACGGCGCTCCGCGATGGGATCCGTACACAAAGGACAATCCTGTTGTGCTGGCGCTCAACGCTGCCGGGGACAGTCAGCTCACTATGGAAATCCCGCGTCAGCACCACTGCGCGGAACTCTGGGACCCGTTGACCCCCTTCCCGCACCGATAAACGGAGCGGGTACTCGGCTGCGTTTTTCGTAGCAGAAGCCGAGCTCTCCCTGCCCTGGCGCGCGATTTCCCTAACTCTGCTGACAGTGTGGATGCTGGCGACTACCGTAGGTGGTTCGTCGGGGGACGCGCTGTTAGCCAGGGTAGAGGGGGCGGCATGGGACAGCGGGCGACATTCAGATCGGTTTTCCGGGTCAGGGAGTTTCGCGCACTGTGGGCCGCGGAGTTGTTCTCCAATGCCGGAGACCAGCTGGCGCGGGTCGCGTTGGCGATTCTGGTCTATCAGAGGACCGATTCGGCCGCATTGACCGGATTGACTTATGCGTTGACGTTCGTTCCGTCGCTTTTCGGCGGGGTGCTGCTCGCGGGTCTCGGCGACCGGTTCCCGCGCCGCACGGTGATGGTGGCCGCCGACGTGGTCCGCGCGGTGCTGGTCGGGCTGATGGCCTTGCCTGGCATGCCGTTGTGGCTGCTGTGCGCGCTGGTCGTCGCGACGACGCTGTTGCACGGTCCGTTCAAAGCTGCACAGCAAGCGCTGCTTCCGGACGTGCTCGAAGGCGAGAAATACACGACCGGAATGGCGATCCGGAACATCACGATCCAGACCGCGCAACTGGCCGGTTTCGCCGGCGGTGGCGTCCTGGTCGCCGCGCTGAGCGCGCAGGGCGGCCTGGTAGTGGATGCGCTGACCTTCGTGGTTTCCGCGGTGATCGTCTGGCTGGGAGTGAGCCGGCGGCCTGCCGCGCAAGGGGCTGAGCGCCGCCCTTTCGGTGCGTCGCTTCTCGACGGGACAAAGGTGATAGTCCGCGATCCCGCGCTGATGGCGCTACTGGCGTTGTGCTGGCTCGCCGGGTTTTACGTGGTGCCTGAAGCGCTCGCCGCGCCTTTCGCGAGCGACCTTGGTGCCAGCGCGGCGAGCGTCGGACTCCTGATGGCCGCGGATCCGATCGGAAGCATCGTCGGCGGCATCGTTTTCAGTCAGGTCCCCGAACCCGTTCAGGTCCGGGTCATCGGAGTGCTCGGCATTCTCGCCGGGGTGCCGCTCGTCGCGGTGTTCGCGAATCCCGGCCTTGTCGTGGCGATGGTCCTGTTCGCCCTGTCCGGTTTTTTCGCCACCGCCTACAACATCCAGGGCACCGCCTCGTTCGTCCGGCGGCTCCCGGATGCCCACCGGGCACAGGGATCGGGCGTGTTGTCCGCCGGGCTGACCACTGTCCAGGGACTGGGCGCGCTCGCTTCGGGCGTTCTCGCCGACGCGATCGGCCCGGCCCACGCCATCGCGTTCGCGGGCCTGGCCGGAGCGCTCGTCGCGATTCCTATTGCCGTGGCGTGGCACCGGGCTCAACCGGTCCGGCCCGCATTGGCGGGATGATGACTACGTCTCGCGGTTGCGCACGTCGGCTTCTCCTTTCCCGCTGGGGGCATCGAATTGATTATGGCTGACATTGGCACGGAAGACAGAACTCCGCGGCATTTGCGTCCGGCGGCCTCCCGCCGGCAATGGACTTTCTGGACGCAGCGACGCGGCCTGATCGCCTACTGCCTCCTGATCGAGGCCGCGGCGGCGGTCCTGACCGCGGCCGCCGTCCTCGCCGGACACTTCTCCGGACGGGCTTTCCTCATCTTCGGCCTGCTGGTCGGATTGGGTTTGCTGCAGGCGGAACTGGGCCGCAAGGTCGAACGGCTCCGGCGGCTCATGTCGGGCACCCCGCACATCAACCTGACGTCGGTGTGGAGTTTCTCCGGCGTGCTCCTGCTGCCTCCGGCGCTCGTCACGGGGCTCGTCGCGATCCTCTATCTCCATTTGGCGACGCGAAGTCTCTATCGCATCCGCCGCGTCCCGGCCTCCCGTGTGGTGTTCAACGCCGCCCTGGTCATCGTCACCTGCCAGGCCACCTCGATCATCCTCTCCCGCACCCCCGCCCCCCGCCTCGACGACGCTCTCCATACCGGCTGGACCGGTTTCAGCAGTCTCTCCCTCGCGGCCGCCGCGTATTTCGTCATCGCGGCCCTGATCACCGTCCCGGGGCTCGACGCGCCGGACCGGTCGCTGCGCACTCTTTTCGGCGGCTGGGGCGACAATCTGCTCGAAGCCGCGACCCTCTGTCTCGGCATCCTGACCGCGCTCGCCGTGACGACCATGGCCGAGCTGGCTCTCTGCATCCTGCCGCCGTTGCTGGTCATCCACCGCGCAGTCCTCGTGAAGCAGCTGGAGATCGCCGCGACCACCGACGAGAAGACCGGCCTCTTCAACACCACCGGCTGGCACGCCCTCGCCGCCCGCGAACTCGACCGGGCCCAGCGGACCGTCGACTCCAGTTTCGGCGTGCTGATGGTGGATCTCGACCGCTTCAAACGGATCAACGACCAGTACGGACACCTCAGCGGCGACGCCGTCTTGCGCGCCGTCGCCGTCGCGATCACCGGCGCGGTACGCGACTACGACTCCGTGGGCCGGTTCGGCGGCGAGGAGTTCGTGGTTCTGCTGCCCAACATCCACCCGGCCGACGTCCGCATCGTCGCCGAACGCGTCCGCGAAGCCATCGAGCGGCTCGTTGTGGAGGTGCCCGCGGCGAACGGCACGAAGCAGATCGACGGGCTCTCCGCCTCGATCGGCCTCGCGACCTATCCCGAGGCCGGATCCGCCATCGAGCGCCTGATCCACGCGGCCGACCAGGCGCTCTACAACGCGAAGAACACCGGCCGCAACAAGGTCGTCAGCAGTGCCGACCTCGCCTGAGCGGATTGCCCTCGGCGCGGAAATGACATACGGTTCCGCCACTGACATCTGATTCCGCAGAGGTGGCCGATGACCAAACGCGCACTGGTGCTCGGTTGTGGCGGCACGCTGGGCTTCGCCTGGACCGCTGCCGCCCTCGCTGCGGTCGAGGACCAGCTGGGATGGGACGCGCGCGAGGCCGACGTCCTGGTCGGGACGTCCGCGGGCGCGGAGATGGCGGCGTTTCTCGGCTCGGGCATCGGGGTTGGCGAGATCCTGGCCGCGCTGCTCGGGGAGCCTGCCGACGAGCGCGTCGTGCACCATCTCGCCCAGCATCCGGGCCTGCTGCCACCGTTGCCGACACCTGTCTGGCCCGGTCTCGGCCTCACCGCCGCAGCGCTGCGCGGGCGGGCCGACCTGTTGGCCGGGCTGGCTGGAGCGCTGCCGAGAGGCCGCGGAGACGCCGGATGGCTGCGCGATCTCGGCAGCGCGTTGGCCAATGCCGACGGTTGGGTCGACCATCCGCAGACCTGGCTTGTCGGAGCCGACATCCGTACGGGGGAGCGGGTCGCGTTCGGGAATTCGCAACGAACGGACCTCGGCACCGCCATTGCCGCGTCCTGGGCGATTCCGGGGTGGTTCCCGCCGGTCGCCATCAATGGCCGCAAGTACGCCGACGGTGGCACCGTCTCGCCGACGTCCGCCGATCTCGTTCTCCCGACCGGCGTCGAGGAAGTCGTGCTCATTCCGCCGATGTCCACGTCCGGCGGCGCACACGGGCACGGCTTCGCTCGCGTCGAACGGCTCGCCCGGCGCGCGATGACGCGCCGCGTCGACGCCGAGGTCAAGCAGCTCCGCGCGGCCGGCCTCCGGGTGCTGCGGATCGAACCGGGGCAGGCCGAGCTGGACGTCATGGGCCCCAACTTCATGGACCTGCGCCGCCGCCCCGAGGTGCTTCGCGCCTGCCGCACCCTGACCCCAGCGCGCGTACGTGCCGCCATCGAGCAAGGAGCGACCCGATGAACTACCCCAAGATCGACCTCGACGGCGCGTCCGTCGCGATCACTGGCGGCGGTGCCGGGATCGGCCGTGCCGTCGCCAAGTTGTTCGCGCGCAAGGGAGCGCGCGTCGCGATCGGCGACCTCAACCAGGCGGCTGCCGAGGAGACCGCCGAGGAGATCGGCGGCACCGGCCACCACCTCGACGTAGCCGACCGCGACTCGTTCGCGTCCTTTCTCGCGGCGGCCGAGAAAGCCCACGGACCGTTGCGCGTGCTGGTGAACAACGCCGGACTCATGCCGAACGGCGGGTTCCTGGAACTTTCCGACGCCACCGACCGGCTGCAGATCGACGTCAACCTCGGCGGCGTCCTCAACGGCCTGAAACTCGCGCTGCCGGGGATGGTCGAACGCGGTTTCGGCCACGTCGTCAACGTCGCCTCGCTGGCAGGCAAGTTCCCGGTCAAGGGGCTGGCTGTCTACAACGCGACCAAATTCGCCGTGGTGGGGCTGACGGCCGCGACCCGTTTGGAGTTCGCGGACGCGGGCGTCAGCATCACCGCCGTGCTGCCGTCGGCTGTCGACACTGCGCTTGCCTCCGGCCTGGATATACGGCCGATTCCTAAGGTGCAGCCGGAGGACGTCGCCAGGGCGGTTGTCGATTCGGTGCGCAACCGTCGTGCTGAAATCGCTGTTCCCGGTTATGTCGGTGTGCTGGCTACGGCTGCGGGAGTCGCGCCGGAGCCGGTCCTCAACCGCATTCGACGGTTGGTTCGTGACGATCGCGCGCTGCACTCGGACCGCCCGGAACGTGCGGCGTACCGGGCGGATCTCGAGGCGCAGCAAGGATCTCGACAGTAGTCAGGCGACCAGGCGCAGCCAAGCCGCGGTGAGCGCCGCGTGTCCAGCCGGAGTCGGATGGACGCCGTCGGCGGCCCAGTACTCCGGTCCGGTCGTCGCGGAGAGTTCGGCGAACATGCCGTCCGCGGCGAGTAACTGCGCGCCGTATTTGCGGGCGAGTTCGCGCACCACCTGGATTTTCGGGTCCAGGTCGACGCGCCACTTCTTCCGTTCCGCGACACCGAGGCGCAGATCGCCGACCTCGATGTCGCCGCTGATCGGCAGCAGGAACGGTTCGATGAGGATCAGCTCCGCTCCGGATCCGGCCAGCGGCGCGAGCAACCGGTCGTAACTGGCCGCGTAGTCCTCGGCCGGAATCACGTAACCGTCCGGGTCGTACGAATGCCAGCCGACGTCGTTGATGCCGACGAGGATCGACACCACGTCCGGGCGCGCGTCGAGAACGTCGTTCTGCCAACGGGATTCGAGGTCCATTGCCTTGTTGTCCGCGATCGCGGAGTTCAGCCAGGTTACCGGGCGACCGGGGTGGCGAAGTCCCCATTCGCCCGCGATCCGCGGCGGGTAACCGAATCCGAGACCGTCTTCGCTCTCGTTTCGCTGGCAGTCGGTGATCGAATCGCCGGTGAACAGCACGGTGCTTCCCGGGCGAAGAGTGATGGTCATGTCTGCTCCTAGTTTTCGCCGAACCACTGGGTTTTGGCTTGGTTGAAGGAGTCCTGGGAAAATTCGCGGTCGCCCGCCCACGCGAGGATGCCGTCCGGCCGGACGAGTACGGCACCCAAACCGAGGTCGTCCTTCGCTGTACCGGCCGCGTAACGCAGCTGGCCCGCGGCCTCGCGCAGACGTTGCTCGGCGCTGAAGTCGAGCACGACGCCACGACCGTCCTGCATCAGGTCGCTCAGGCGAATTCCGTCTGTCAGCTGGAAATCCGGGGCGTAGCGGCCGATCAGCGGATGTTCTCCGCCGAGGTCGTAGCGGAGCGACGAGCCGGACATCTTCCCGTACACATAGGTCGTGCCGTCGCGAGTGTCGAGCAGGTCGCGGAGGACGCCTTGCACCGCCTGGCCGTGCGCGTCCGGCCGCATCGCCGCTGCCTGAGCCCGCGTCCAGTCGAGCACCCAGGCACCGATCGGATGGCGCTCGCGGGTATAGGTGTCGAGCAGCGCTTCCGGTGCCCGCCCTCCGATGACCGTCGCGAGTTTCCAGCCCAGATTCACGGCGTCGCTGATTCCGGTGTTGAGTCCCTGCCCGCCCAGGGGGGAGTGGATGTGCGCGGCGTCGCCGGCGAGCAGCACTCGGCCGCGCCGATACGTCGTGGTCTGCATCGCGCGATCGGTGAACGTCGAGACGAGGCGGACGCCGGTCAGCGTGACGTCGGTGCCGGACACTCGGCGCACCACGGTCTGCAGGTGCTCCAGGCTCGGCTGCTGTGTGCGGTCGAACGCCCCCTGGTCGAAGTCCAGTACGCCGAGGTGCCCTGGCGTCGGCATCTGTATGTACATGCCGGTCGGCGTCAGGTTGAAGCCTGGGCTGAGCTTCTCGGGATCGGCGAGGTCGACGAGCATGGTGTAGCCGGTGAACTGCGGTTCGGTGCCGACGAACTCGAAACCCGCCAGCCCGCGCACGACACTGCGCCCGCCGTCGCAGCCGATCGCCCAGCGCGCCGCGTACTCCTGCTCGCCAGCCCGCGCGACCACGCCGTCCGCATCCTGCTGAACAGCGGAAACCTCGACCCCGCGCCGGATTTCGACCCCGAGCTTGGCCGCCCGCTCGGACAGCACCGCCTCGATCGCGTCGAGGTTGGTCATCATGCCGCCGGGCACCGCGCTGGGCAGCCAGTACGGCAGCGCGGCGAGGTCGACCTTGGCCGGATCGAGCACCATCCCGGCGAAATGACCCGCCGTGCGCGGCCGCTCCTCGCCGGGAGCGTCGTGGAGGGCCGACGTCGCCAGCAGCGGAGGCAGCATCCCGCGCCGGTGGAACGCCTCGATCGACGTGGCCGACAGACCACGCATCCCGAGCGGAGCCGTCCGCCACTGGGAACCGGGCGCGGGCTCGCGTTCGAGCACCAGGACCGAGCTGCCCGCGAGACCAAGCTCGCCGGCCAGGAACAGACCGACCGGCCCAGCTCCCACTATTACCGCGTCATGCATGGCAAACCCCTGTTCTCGTTCGATACGGCCACCTTGGCGACGGCCGCTCACACGGCCCGCACACGGCGCTCACCCGGGGGCGCATGGCGCTGACCCGGCCATTCGCGCGAAGATCGTCGAATGGACGGGAGCGCGCGGCTTCGGGTCACGCTGCTCGGGGCGTTTCAGGTGACACGAGGTCCCGTGGCCCTCGCGGTGCCCGGTGCCCGGTTGCAGGCACTGGTCGCGCGGCTGGCGCTGGCTGGCGGACGTCCGGTCGAGCAGAGCGTCTTGGTCGACGCCATCTGGGCCTCCGACCTGCCCGCCGACCCCGCGCACGCCCTACAGGCCCTCGTCTCCCGGCTGCGCCGCGCCCTCGGCTCGCCGAGCGAAGTCACGCAGGTCGCCGGCGGTTACCGGCTGACCGTCGATCCCGCCGACGTGGACGCGCTGCGATTCGAGCAACTCGCCACCGCTGGCCGCGACCGCGCCGCGGCGTTGCTGGAAGAGGCCGTGACGTTGTGGGGAGACCGCCCCGGCGTCGAGCCTGCAGCGGTCGCGGCAGTCGATCCCGCCGCTGCGACCCGGCTGGCCAGCCTGTCGATCGAGGCCGTCACCGATCTCGCCGAAGCCGAGCTTTCCCAGGGGCGCCCCGACGCAGCCGCCGCTCGCCTAACCGCTCTACTGGCCGACCATCCCGTCCACGAGCGCGCCGCTGGCTTGCTCATGGACGCCCTCGCCGCCCAAGGACGTCAGGCGGACGCATTAGCCCAGTACGAACAAATCCGGGAAACCCTGGCCGACGTCCTCGGCACCGATCCAGGCACCGCGCTGCGCGAACGACACCTGAACCTGCTGCGCGCCGAACCCGCCAGGGAGACCAAGCCGAGCACCTTGCCCGCGCCGCTGACCAGCTTCGTCGGCCGCACCGACGACCTGGCCCGGATCGACACGCTGCTCGCCACTGGCCGGTTGGTCACCGTGCTCGGCCCTGGCGGTGCTGGCAAGACGCGGCTCGCCTCGGAGGCCGCCCGCCGCCGGGAATATCGCGACGGCAGCTGGCTGATCGACCTCTCCTCGGTCACCGAACCGGCCAAGGTCGCCGCCGCGATGCTGGCGGCGATCGGACTCCGCGGCACCGCGCTGTTCGAGTCCTCGGCCAAACCCGTCGGCGAGCTGGACGTGCTCGCGGATCAGTTGGGCGGCAAGGAAAGCCTGCTGGTGGTGGACAACTGCGAGCACCTGATCGATGCTGTGGCGCATCTCCTTGCGGCGCTGCTGCCTCGCTGCGCCGGATTGCGGGTCCTGGCCACCAGCCGCGAGCCGCTGGCGATCGACGGCGAGGCGCTGGTCCCGCTCGGCCCGCTTCCCTTGCCAGAACCGGATTCTGACGTCGAGCGGGCTCGCGACACCGCGTCCGTGCGGCTGTTCACCGAGCGAGCAGCCGCCGTGCGCCCGGACTTCGCGGTCGACGACCGGAACCTCGGCGACGTGCTGCGAATCGTCCGCGGACTGGACGGCATGCCGCTAGCGCTGGAACTTGCCGCGGCTCGTCTTCGGACGCTGTCCTTGGCAGACTTGGCGTCCGGCCTGTCCGACCGATTCCGGCTCCTCACTACCGGCAGCCGCACTGCCTTTCCCCGGCACCGCACGCTGCGCGCGGTGATCGCCTGGAGCTGGGACCTGCTCAGCGACGACGCGCGGACAGTCGCGGAACGAATCTCGGTCCTGCCCGGCGGCGTCACGCCCGCCTCGGCCGCCGCGGTCTGTGCTCTCCCCGTCGATCACGTCCAGGAACTGCTCGCCGACCTCGTCGACCGCTCGCTGCTCCAGCTCGCTCCCGGCCGGTACCGGATGCTGGAGACGATCCGCGAATACGGTCTGGAATGCCTTGCCGGACAAGGGATTTTGTCCACTGTACGGAACCTGAGTGCCGAGTACTTCGCCGAACTGGCCGCCGTCAACGACCCGCTTCTGCGCGGTCCCCGGCAACTCGACGCACTCCACCTGCTGACCGCCGAATACGACAACATCCTGGCCGCCCTGCGCCACCTCTGCGCCACCTCGGATGCCGCGCTCACCCTCGCGCTCGACCTGACCTGGTACTGGCACATGCTGGGCCGGCACGCCGACTCGTCGTACTGGCTCGGCCAAGCGACTGCTCAGCCGGGTATGAACCACGACATCGCCGCCGGAGCGCTGCTGCTAGACGCCGGTGCCCCAGCCGACGAGGTGGGCACCCGCCTGCTGAACTACCCGGAGTTGCCACCCTTCGGCGTACTGACCGCCGCCGAACTGGCCGTCCGCGCCGGAGTTGACGCGGCACCGCTCATCCAGCGCCTAGCCGACGGTCCGGACCGATGGCTGGCCGGATTGGCCCGAATCACCCGCGCCGAACTAGCCGAAAACGACGGTCAGTTAGCCCAGGTCGGCCCGGACGTCGAGTTCGCGCTGGACTGTTTCACCGAAGCCGGGGACAGCTGGGGCCTAGCGATGGCCCTGCCGATGCGCGCCCTGCTGCGGCAGTACGACGGAGATCTGGACGGTGCGCTGGCCGACCTGACCGAGGCCAAGCGGCTGGCCCAGGAATTCGGTTCGCTCAGCCACAACGACGAGACCTTCATCGACCTGCGCCTGATCGACCTGCACGTCCGGCTGGGCGAAACCGGCCAAGCGGCAGCGATGATCGCCGTAACCAGGGACCGCACGCTGCGCTCGACCGTGCCCGAGACCGTCGTGCTGCTCGACGCCCGAGAAGCCAGCTTCCGCCTGCGAACCGGGGACCTGACCCGGGCTCGCGAGCTGATCGAGGCAGCCGAGGCCGGGCTGCCCACCCAGCTCCCGTTCGGCGGCGACCACGGACAGGCATTGGTGAGCGCCGTACGAGCCGAACTATGCCTGGAACTCGGCGACGGCCCCGGTGCCGAAGCAGCGCTGGCCCGGGCGTACGCGGCCGCGGTCAACAGCAAGGATCTGCCGATCGTGGCCACGGTCGCGGTGACCGTGGCTGGCCTGGCCGCGCTGTACGGTCGATACTTCGACGGAGCGGAAATCCTCGGCGCGGCGGCCCGCCTGCGCGGTGCCCACGATCGGACTGACCTGCAGGTACGCACCCTGAGCAGTCGCGGCCGGCTGGCCCTCGGCGAGGAACGCTTCACCGCGGCGTACGAGAGCGGCTGGCAGCTGCCCGCGCCGACGGCGGTGACGCGAGCCGATCCGGCCCGGCTGCGGCGGAGCGGTTCGTTTTCCGGATAGCCGGTGTTCGGTCGCGCGGCTAGACCATTCCCGGCGAGCCTTGCACGGTGGAGACAACCAGATCCTTCCGGGCTCAAGGCCGGAAGCCGAGCAGTGAGATTCAGCGGTGCCTTTGGGAAACCTTCCCCCTCGCGGCGTTGGCCCCACAGACGACAGGGAGAACCCCGCTGATGTCCGAGACAACCGAAAAGTCGCTACGCCCTGGCGACCTGGCGATCCGGAGCGGAGCCGTGGGCTCCCTCGTACTGGTGCGGCTGAGCGGCGCCCTCGACCTGGCCACCGTCGACACCCTCGCCGAAGTGCTCGACACCCAGCTCCGGACCAGCCGCGACATCGTCCTGGACTGCACCGGCCTGGACTTCATGGCCGTCGTCGGAATGTCGCTGATGATCGACACTCACCACGCCGCCGGAGTCCGGCGGCGAAGACTGGTCGTGGTGACCGGCAGCAACCGCGCCGTGCTGCGCCCGCTGCGCGCCACCCGGGTCGACGTGATGCTCAACCTCGCCACCACCATCGACGACGCGTGCGCCCAGCTCGGACGTTTGGTGCCCGACCCACGCGGGTAACCGGGGGCCCTACCCCACGACCGAGCGCGGTCGGAGGTCCTTGGACAACGCCGAAGGGCCCGCCGGGGCCGCGATCGGCGTGATGAAGGAGGGCCACCGGGCGTATGTCCACCCCTGGACATGTGGTGTTCGACAGCGACGACCTGGAGCGAACCGAAGAATTCCTCAGCAGTTCCTACGCCCCGATGCGCATCGGCAGCGGCGGCCGTAACGTCGGTGCCCGCATCACCCGCGTGGCGTCCGAGAGCGTCAGCGCCGACGAGCTCGACCTGCACTTCGACCTGAGCTACGACGTCGATCCGCTGGGCCGGATCTGCCTCTGCGACATCGAAGCCGGAATCATCGAAGACCACAAGGTCGCCGGATGGACCGAACCCGCCGCCTTCACCCCCGGCGACCTGTTCTCCTTGGCACCGCCGGACCGTCCGTACTCCGGCCGGATCTGCCAGGCGCGCTACAGCATCACCATGCTGGACCCCGCTGTGCTGACCCGCGTCGCCGGTGCCGAAAAGCCAGTCGAGCTACTCGACCACAACCCCGTGTCGGCGGCTGGTGCCCAGCACCTGCGTGCCGCCATCACCTACCTGCGCGACCAGGTTCTGTCCGCTCCCGACATCGCCGAGCACCCGCTGCTGGTCAGCACCGCGACCCAGCACCTCGCCGCGGCTGTGCTCGCAGCTTTCCCCACCACCGCGCTGGACGAGCGGGCTGGCACCGACTTCGATGCGCATCCCCAGGCGTTGCGCCGCGCCATCTCGTTCATCGAAGCCAACCCCGAGCGCGATATCACGGCCACCGACCTGGCCCAAGCGGCTGGCGTCTCGGCACGGGCGGTGCAGCTGGCCTTCCGACGGCATCTTGATACGACGCCGATGGCTTATCTGCGGCGTGTCCGCCTGGATCATGCGCGGGCTGAGCTGCGTGCTGCCGCGCCAGGGGAGACGACTGTTACCCAGGTGGCGGCGCGTTGGGGCTATACACGGCCCAGTGCATTTACTGCGCATTACCGGGCTGCTTATGACGAGCTTCCCTCGCAGTCTCTTCAGGACGACCGCTGATGTCTACAGTGGACTAACCTGCGCGCCGATTCCCCGCAGGCGAAGGAAATGCTGTGTCAGGGGTGGTAGATCTCTTTGACCTGAGCGATCTGGTCGTCGCCGCTCACCAGGATCTGGGCGAGGGCAGGGGTTCCGCTGGCGAGGGTGTGGCGCAGCTGGTCGGCGTCGCAGCGGAAGGTGCCGAGGCCGTCTTCGCCGACGGTGGCTTGGTTGTCGTTCTGGCACAGGGTCGCCGCGCTCCACACGATGGCGCGTTCGGCCAGCGGGAGACGGTAGGTCTTGGTGTCGCCCGCGACCGGCACGTACTGGTCGCCTTGGGGGCGGACCAGCTGGAAAGTGGCCATGCCGACGTTGGTGTCGAAGCCGGTGAACTGCACGGTCTGAGTGGTGTTCGGGAACCGGCGGGACTGTGGTGCCGGTGCCTTGTCGTTGCCCGACGGCCGGGTCTCGATCGTGTAGTCGGTGCGGCCGTCCTTGCCGCAGACGCTGCCCTGGGGGTTGGCCTGGTCGCCGGATCCGGCGCAGGTCCAGTGGCCGAAGATGTCGAGCACGCGGTGGCCGGGGCCTTCGCCCTTCGTCGGGATTTCCCGGTAGTACTCGGTGATCACCTTGAAGGCGTCGTTGCAGCCCGGGTTGGTGCCGGTGGTCGCCGACACCGCGATCACGTCCATCTGCGGGCCGTCGGGGGAGGTGACCCGCTTGCCGTCCAGCTTGCTGCAGTTGACGTCGCCGTCACCCCCGTTGCCGCGTGCGGTCGCGTTGCCAGACCCTCCGGAGCCACCGGTCGCGGCACCTTGCGCGGCCTGCTGGGTGGTGCCGTTGTTCACCGGGGACCAGTTCCCGGAGGTGTTTCCGCTGCAGGCGGAAAGGAGCGCGGTGGCGGCGATCGCCCCGCCGATCATCGCCATCTTGAACGTCTTCTTCGCGGTGATTTCCATTTTCCGGCGTCCCTCTCGCGGCAATTGGTGAAGCTGTGCCCGAAAAGACGCCGACCTCCGGCCGAGGTTGTGCGGTGCGGCCCCCACCGGGCAACGCTGCCCGAAGGTACGGCCGAACCCGACCGGGGAAGGCAATGCTCCGGACGGTGGGGCAACCCCCTGGCAGACCGGCCGTGACTCCGGTGCCGGGGTACGGACGCAGACGTAGCGCCGATTCAGCGGCACCGGAGGGAACACCCACTCCGGCCAAGCTGCTGCCGTGCGGTGCCCGAGTTTGCTTCTAGCGGGTCATGGCCGTTGTTCTCCTTCGAGTTGAGCGAAAACGATGATGTTGTCGCGGTAGGAGCGCGCGGTCCGGTCGAAGGTGCCGCCGCAGGTGATCAGCCGCAGTTCTGGGCCAGCGGTGCGGCCGTACACCTCAGCGGCGGGGAAGTGGTCCTTCGAAGCATGGATCGTTCGGCCTACCACGAAGGTGACGGAGGAGCCGTCCGCGCGTTCGACGGCGATCCGGTCGCCCGGCGAGAGTTCGTGCAGGCGGTAGAAGATTCCGGGTTGGCTCGCGCCGTCGACGTGCCCGACGATCACCGCGGGCCCGGTCTGGCCGGGTGCCGGTCCCAGCGCGTACCAGCCGGCTTGCATCGGGGTGCTCACCGGCGGGGTTTGCATGCGCCGGTTCGCGTCGAGGCCGAGCTTGATCAGCGACGAGTCGGCGTCGAGTTTCGGGATGTGCACCGCGATCGGGAGCACCCGGGCCGCGGGGTTGTTGACCGCGACGACCGGCCGGGCTGACGGCGAGGCCGGAGCGGCGTGCGTCATGGCAGGCGCGCCGGCCATCGTGTCCGGTGGTGGCGTCCTGCCCACGGTCAGGGTGAGTACCAGCCCCACAGCCGCCGCGAGCCCCACGGCCGCGCCGAACGCGAGACGACCGGGACGTAGCGCGAGCGGCCTCGGACGGGTCCGCAGCGGGGTTTTCTGGTGGCGCCAGCGTGCCGCGGTCGCCCGCATCAGGCCGCGGTTGATCAGCCAGAACAGCAACCAGGTGGAGCCGAAGTAGAAGAGGGAGCGGAGCGCGGGATCGCCGGCCTGGTCGAACCGGCGCAGTACCAGACAGGCCAGTGCGGCTTCGGGGATCGCGGTGAGCAGACCGAAGAGGTCCGGCCAGTCCGTGTCCCAGCGCAGTCGCAGACCGGCGTGCTGGAGCGCCTCCCATCCGACCCCGCCGATGACCAGGAGGGACGCGCTCGCCAAGGCAAAGCCGGCGTGGCCCGGCAGGAACGTGACGGCCAGCAGCATCCACGCCAGGCCGCCCAGCGCGAGCGGGACGAGCCCGGTCTGGATTCGGCTGGACGGTGCCAGGACGGGAGCCCTGACGTCCTTGTCCACAGGCATGACCCACTCCAGTCGGTGCGGGGGGAGGGGTGGTGTGGTGTGGCCGGGGCACGGCCACACCACACCGTTCCCCCTATCGGAAGTGACGACGACGCGCGGCTGCCGCCGTCACCATGAGGAGAGCGATCGCCAGCAGCGCCAGTCCGCCACCGACGATTCCGCCGATTCCGCCGTCGACCGGCTGGCCATCGTCAGCAGTGCCGCCACCGCCTGCCTCGACCGCGCCGGCCGGCACCGGGAACCCGGCATCGACCCGTCCGCTCGTGGACCCGGACATGGACGCATCCGCCGCACTGCGGTAGGTCTCGGAAGCGATACCGCTCGCTGGGTAGCCAGCCGCGATGACCGCTCCGTCGCCGCCACTCGCACTGCCGTGGACGGAGCCGCCGGTCTCGTTGCCAGCCGACTGCCCCGCCGTGCCGACGGTTCCGCCAGTGCTGCCGTTGGACGGGATGCCCGCGGTGCCGCTGCTGGTGGGAGTTCCGCCTGCGGTGGTGCCGGTGGTGCCGCCGGTTGTGGGGTCACTGGTGCCGCCTGGCGTGGTGCCACCGGTGGTGCCGGTGGTCCCGCCGGTTGTCGGGTCGCCGGTGCCGCCTGGGGTGGTGCCACCCGGCAGACCCGGGAGGAGGCCGCCCGACAGACCGGGCAGACCCGAAAGACCGGGCAAGCTCGGCAGACCCGGGAGGGTTCCGGCCGGGTTGCCGGAACTCCCGCTCGGATCCCCGGTGCCTGGCTCCGGCGCGGGTGCTGGTGCCGGAACAGGCGCCGGGCTGTTGGCGGGGGCGACGTAAGCAGTGCCGGTGGTGCTGGCCTGCTCACCGTTCGCCGAGGTGCCCGTGACAGTGACCGGTGCCGCGGTGGTGCTCGCGGCCGGGGTGAACGTGCCGGTGCAGGTGGTGCTCGCACCGGCGGCCAGTGTGTCGTCGTTGCAGGTCATCGCGCCACTGGAGGTGGTGCCGCTGACGTTGCTGACAGTGCTGGTACCGGTGTTGGTGACCGGGACGGCCACCGTCGCCGGCTGAGCGGCGGTGACCGGCACGGCATTGGCCGGTGATCCAGCGCTGGCGCCGTTGACGGTGGGCGTGCCCATGGTCAGTTGGCACGAGCATCCGGTGTCACTTCCGCTACCCCCCGGAGCCGGTGCCGGACCAGGTGCTGGCTCCGGTGCCGGGCCAGGTGCCGGTGCCGGAACGGGCGCCGGGTCGCTGGCGGGGGTGAGGTACGCAGTGCCGGTGGTGCTGGCCTGCTCGCCATTCGCCGTGGTGCCGCTGACCGTGACCGGGTGACTCGAGCTGTCCGCGGTCGGCGTGACGGTGCCGGTGCAGGTAGTCGAGCCGCCGGTGGCCAGAGTGCTCGCATCACAGCTCATAGCGCCATCGCCGGTGGTGCCGTTAAGGCCGGACACGGTGTCGCGGCCGGTGTTGGTGACCGGCACCGAGACCGGGACCGGCTGGTTCGCCGGGGCGTGGGCGTTGCCCATGGCTCCGGCTGGGGTGCCGTTCACGGTCGGTGTGCCCAACGTCAGGTCACACGAGCATCCGCTTGCCGCGCCACCTGGCGAAGTGCTGCCACCGGTGGTGGTGCTGCCTTCGGGCGTGCCGCCGGTGACGGTGGTGCCGCCATCGGGCGTGCCGCTGCCCGCGGTGTCGCCTGAAGCGCCGCCGCTGGAAGGGGCACCACTGATCGTTGTGCCTCCAGCGGTGGTCCCGTCACCTGTGCCACTGGATGCCGTGCCACTGACGGTGCCACCGGTGGCGTCACCACCGGACATGCCGCCACTGGACACATCCACCTGACCGCTCCCGGCTGCCGGTGCCTGGGCGCTGCCCGAGGCATCGGCTGTCGAGCTGCTCGACGGAGCGGCCGTGGACTTGTCGACCGAGCCTGTCACGGCTGGGCCGCCCACATCCGCCGTCGATGGTTTGGCCGCGCTGGGTGCCAGTTGGCTCAGGCGCGAGGTGACTGCCGCCAGCGGGGACGAGCTGCTCGACTCCGCCGGACGCCAGCGCACCCCGGTGTACTTCTTCCCGGTCGAGCCGGTTGTCAGCGACTGTTTCGTCTTCGTCCCGTTCGGGACCGAGCGCAACGGCGCACTAGTCGCCGCCTTCGCGCTGCTGTCAGACCCGCACCCGCACGGGCTCCCGCTCGGTGCCACGGCCGACAAGGCCGACGTGACCGGAGCGAGCAGGGTGCTGCTTGGCGAATTCGCGGACGTTGCGGTGACTTGGTCGGTTGCCTGTTGCGGAGGGCTGGTGTCCTCGTCGGCATGGGCGACGCCCATCCCCAGTACGAGGAACCCCCCGGCGAGCAAGCCGGTCTGGAGAGACCTTCTCACCCAGGTATGCATGATCGTTGTCCTTTCACGCTGTGATAGCGGGGCCACGGGGGCGGGCAGTTCGCGCCCGCCACCCGGGCCGGGAACCATCAACCGGTGTCTGGGCTGGCTCAGTCGGTGGTCGCCGCGGTGGCGATCACGCGCCGGCCAATCCGGTGAGCGGCTTCAGGACCGGCAAGCCGGCCGTGGACGAAGCGGCCGAGCCGCCGGTCGCGCTCTGGCCGCACGTGCACGGACCCGCACCGGTGTAGCGGAACGTGTAGGTCGTGGTGGCGCTGCGGCCGTCGTCGGACTTGCCGGTGAGGGTCGCTTTCACGTTCTGCTGGCCGGATTTCGGCGTGAAGGCCATCGTGCAGGTGGTCTTCTGGCCGACGGCGAGCGAGCTGTCCTTGCAGGTGACCTGGCCGTTCGCCGAGCGCGCCGACAGACCGGTGATCGGAGCGGAGCCCGAATTGGTCGCCTCGAAGGTCATCTTCGAGGAGCCGGACGGGCTGAGCGTCGGAGCCGTCGACGCGCCGACCGGCGAACCGTTGACGGTCGGCGTGCCGGTCACGGTCAGCTTGGCGGCCCCCGCCGGAGCGGCGGACGACGTCGTGCCGGTGTAGTGCACCCGGCAGCTCTTGCTGACCTGCGCACCGTTGGAGCCGGTGACCGTGAAGTTGAACGTGGTCACGTTCCGGCCCGGCTTCGCCATCGTCTTCATCGAGCACGTAGTGGTCTGACCCGGCTGCAGAGAACCGGAACCACAGTCGAGCTGGCCCAGCGATGTGCGGCCGCCCAGCCCGTTGACCGGGACCGAACCGGTGTTGGTCACCGGAATCGTGACGGTGATCGGCGAATCGGCGTTGACCTCCGGACCCGGGCTGCTAGCCGCGGCCTTGCCGTTGACCTGCGGCGTCCCGACGGCGATCGCCGCCGACTGCTGCGGCTGGGGCTGCGGTGCCGGAGCTGGCTGGGGCTGGGGAGCCGGAGCTGGCTGCGGTGCCGGGGCGGGCTGAGGCTGCGGTGCGGGAACCGGAGCCGGCAGCGGGTGCGGAGCCGGGAGAGGCTGCGGCTGCGAGCCGCCCAGCAGCCCAGTCAGCGGGCGGACGAGCACACTGGCGTTCGGCAGGCCAGGAAGACCGCCGGACTGATCCGGCGTGCCGCTCCCGCTGGAGGTACCCGGCAGGGGCAGCGGCGGCAGGCCCGGAAGACCAGGCGTCCCCGGCGTGCCCGGCTGGCCAGGCGTGCCGGAACCGCTGGGAGCACCCGGCGAGAGCACACCCGAAAGCCCAGGCAGGCCCGAAAGCCCCGGGAGACCAGGCAGACCACCTGTCTGACCCGGCTGGCCTGGCTGACCCGGCGTGCCTGGCTGACCGGGAGTGCCCGGCGTGCCCGGCTGGCCTGGCTGACCCGGCGTACCCGGCGTACCCGGGTTGGTCGGGTTGGCCGACGAACCGCCGAGAACGTCCCCGGTGAGCGGACCGACGAGCGGCACGGTCGAGGTCGGCAGCTGCCCGGCCAGGCCCGCGGTCGGCAGGCCGCCGGTCGCGCCCGCGGTCGGGAGCCCGTTGGTCAGGGTCTTGTCACCCGAGCCGGGCAGGCCCGGCAGGCCGAGCGACTGGAGCGTCTTGACGTTGTCGGTGATCTTCAGGACGTCCAGGACCGCGGCCGGGTTGCCGCTGTTGAGCTTGTCGAACGCGGTCTGCCCGAGCAGGCGGAAGGCGTCGAAGTTCTTGCCCGCGAAGGACACGTACTCGTCCGGAGTGAACACCGTCTTCGGCCCGAGCCGGTTCATGATCTCGCGGGCCTGGAGGGTGTTGTAGAGGTAGTCCGGCTTCAGGATCTTCGCCGGGTCGGGAATGCTCGGCATCCCCTTCTGGACGAAGTTGGCCACCTTGTCCGGCGTCGGCAGCCGGGACATGTCGATGGCCATGGTCTTGGTGTTGATGGGAAGGCCCATCCCGCCGCAGCCGGTCGCCATCGTCAGGTAGTCGGTGCCGTGGCCCCGCACGTGCGAGGGGTTGAAGATCGGGATCCAGCCCAGCGGGCCGCCGTAGATGTCGACGACCGGCATCTGCGAGTTGCCGATCGCGCCGCTGGCCATGGACAGGATCAGGTTCTGGTACGACGGGTCCGTGTGGTAGGTCAGGGCGTGCGAGCTGCTGCCGATCAGCGGGATCCCGTCCTCGTTCTTCCACATGTGCTGCAGGAAGAAGTCGCACGCGTCGCCGCCGCCGTGGTGGGTGGTGTCCCCGGTCGAGTGGGCGCCGCCGGACTGGTTCGGGTCGGTCGACGTCTGGACCGTGTCACCGCCGAAGAGGCCGCCGCTGAACGCGCCGCCGCTGAGGACGTCGCCGCTGAGGAACTTGCCCACGGTCGGGATCTGCGCGGTCGGGAGGTCGCCGGTGGACGAGGCCACCGGGCCGAGCGGGCTGGCGGAGGGCTGGCTGGTGGTGCTGGCGGTGCCGCTCATTCCGGAAGCACTCATCGACGAGCTGGGCTGAGAGCTCGAGGCCGACGAGGTGGTGTCCGTTCCGAAAAGGGCCAGGCTGTCGAGGCCCGGCAAGGGGGCAGCCGCGGCGTTCAAAGCCAGGCCGGCCAGCGCGACGGTCGCGGTCACCGACACCGCGGCCGCACGCGCCGAGCGGCGCGTCGCGCGGTTCGGCCGAGCGGGATTTTGAGCGGGGGAAAGGCCAAGGGAGGCCGATCCGCCCTGGACATCGGCGCGACGGCGCCGAGTCCACCGTGTGAATTTCATGGGAACGCTCCAGTTCATGAGCGCCGGCCGATAACATCGGCGCGGCGGTTGACGTGTCTGCTGTGAAACGGGTTGTGATTGCCGTCAGCCCTGGACACCAGCCGTTGATGGAAGTAGTGGCAGCGGGAGCTACTGGCCTGCGATTTCAGCCCTTGAGTTCGCGAGCCAGCCGTCGAGATTGCAGCTCGGCGGTCCTGCTGTCGCTACTGATCAATCGAATTGCGAGGCACGGTGATCAACAATTGCCGTGGGCGGCATCGGTGATCGGTCAAGTGCTCGCTTGCGCGTTGATCGCGCTGGTTGCCGACACGTCAGTCGGGCGACACCGGAGGTTGCTGCGCGAGCATGCGCAGCGGAGCGACGTCATCGGAGTTGACACTCCAGGAGGCGAGTCGCTGGTCGTGGGCGGCCCTTCCGGGCAGCACGATCGCGCCTTGCGCGTATCCACCGCTTGAGTTCGCCGAGGAAGTGCCATCACCGGACCCGACGGCGCCGACGGGCGCTGCCGGGAAATCAATAGGAAGCTGGCCGGTCGGGAGCTGCGAGCCGATGCCCGCTTCCGCCGGCATCGCGGACGCTCGCGGGAACGAGTCCCGGCTGTGCGGCCCGGTCGCGCAGACCCCGTGGTCGCTGCCGAGCACTGCCGCGGGTGCGGTCGCCGCGGGTGCCGTGGCCGAGGGAGCTGCGGTTGCGGTCGCCGCGGCCGGTGCCCCCGTAGCCGCGGTGCCGGGCGAGTCCGGAGAGGACTGCGGGCGGGGAGCCGGTGAAGTCTTGGAGTCCGCCGGAACCGTAGCCGAGATCGTGACCACGCCCGGCACAGCGAGGCGGGGCTTCAGACCGGTGCTGGAAACCACCGGCTCGATCGCGGACACCGCACCCGAAACCGTGCCGGTGACCGCGTTCGTGATCGGGTTGTCGAGCGTGCGGCTCGCCGTGGTGACGGTGTCGCGCACCGCGGTGTCGACGGTTCGGGCAACCGCGGTGGTCGCCTTCTCCGCCGTCGAGTCAACCCGCTTGATCGTCGGCGCCAACGCCGGCGCGGCGGAGGCGGCCAACGCGGTGGTCTTCTCCGCCGTCGTGTTCACGAGGGAGGCGATCGAGTTCGTCATCGAGTGCGTCGCGGACACCGCGATCGGAGACGGTGCGAGCTGTTTGGCAGGACCCTCTGGCTGAACGGTGACGCTCGGGAGTCCGCATTCCGCCGCTGTGGCCGGGTCGCATCCGGTGTCCGCGGCGGCGGTCGGGGTGTCGAAGGCGGCCGCCACGCCGAATCCGGCGAGGACGAACGCGCCGAGCAGTACGGCACGGCAGACCACGGCGAGGCAGCTCGCGCGTGCCGAGTGGCTCGCGCACTTCTCGCTGGGCGACATTCGGCACGGACACTGGAATGGCTCCGGAAGAACCGGTGCGGCACGGTCGGAAATGAGAGGCCCGGCGTGCCCGTGACGACCAGGAGAAACGGGCGACGGGCCCGTTTCGCCGTCGGTCGTTCGCAGCCACGCCATCGCACTCCACCATTTCCGGCTTGCTCGAAGTGTTGCTCAGAAAGCAGATCGTAAAGACGTGCCTGGCAATAGGGAACAGCCACTTACGGGACCCGGCTCTGTCGCTGCCGGTAATCGCCGGTCAGGCGGCAACCACTCTCAGTCGGTGTCAGAATGCGGGAGCGCAAACCTTAGGTGCACGATCGGGTGAACTGGGGTGGCGGCCACCAACCGCTTGTCTCGCTCGAGGTCCGACGCGACCTCGGCGTGTTGGTAACGATTTGGCAACTCAACATCATCGCTGCTGGCAGGAGCGTGGTGCAATGGGCCAAGCCGCCGACGGCACGGAACTGTCGGATCACGGACTCGCCCCCGCATCCGCCCGACGGCGAGCCGGTGTCCGTGCGCTGCCCGGACCCGATCGGGCCTGTTCGGCGGCGGCGAATACGTTGTGATGACGGCTGGATGAAATTTAGCTAATTCCGCATAAGGAAATGAGCGGACCTTCGTCTCTCGGGCATGGAGACGGTGTCCCATCCTCGAACCGAGCACGATCGCGAAAGACCTTCGGAGAAGGAGGCTGCGGTGGTGGTACTTGTCTACGCCGACCGGCCGAATACGCGCCATGGGGTCGCGCGGTCATTGCAGGGTGCGTCGGGAATCGGGCGCGTCGAATGCGCCGGGACACCTGACGAACTCGTCAGCAGATACGCTCGCTCGTCCGCCGATGTGGTGCTCGTCGCGGTCCGTTCGGGGGAGCCGTCCGGTCCCGCCGCCGCCGCGAGGTTGCTGGCGATCGCCCCTGGTGCCTCGGTGATCATGTTCGGATCGTCCGGCACCCTCGCCGCGGCGACCAGCGCGCTGGTTCCCGGCGTCGGCGGATTCCTCCAGAAATACGACGACCCGCACCCCGCGCCGGCCGTCGCCGCCGCTCCCCGCGACATCGCATTGCCCGAGGCCGGTACCCCTCGTCTGTCCGAACGCGAGCTCCAGGTCCTCTGGGGCATGGCGCTCGGCCGCAGGAACCTGCAGCTCGCAGCCGAGCTCTCGCTCTCCGAGGACAGTGTCAAAACCCATTGCAAACGGATCTTCCGCAAGTTGGGCGTCCACGACCGCGCCGAAGCGGTCGCTGCCGGATTTCGCGCCGGTTTCCTCTCCTAGCCACGCGGGCGCTCTCCGGCCGCGTTTGCCGGGCTCTGCGCCCGGTCCGACCTGAAATCTCTGCGAAGGCGAGAAGACAATGGCGAGTGATCTCGATATCCACGGGCGTTTGCGGCGCTGGCGCCGGGGTGAGCAGTCGTGAAACGCGCGCTGATCACACTGATGCTGGCCGGTCTGCCCCTGCTCGGGCCGGGCACGCCGGCCTTGGCACACGACACGCTGGCCGGGTCCACCCCGGCGGACAAGTCCACTGTGGACACCCCGCCGCGCACCGTTGAACTGAAGTTCGACGAGCCGGTGCAGCAGGGTGCGGGGTTGAACACCGTGGTAGTCACTGACGCGCAGCACAACCACTGGGAGAGCGGCCCCGCAGTGGCGACGGGCAGTTCGGTGACAGTCCCGTTGCGCGCGCTGGGCGCAGCGGGCTCGTACACCGTCGACTACCGGATCGTCTCCGAGGACGGCCATCCGGTCCACGGCTCGATCACCTTCGCGCTGAGCAAGCCGGCCAGCGGTCCACCGGCCGTGGCCGCGGCGCAGCCCGGCGTTGCCGCCCCCGCCGAGGCGGACAGCGCAGGGCTGCCGGTCTGGGTGTGGATTGTCGGCGCCGCGGCGTTGCTCGGCATCGGGCTGATCCTGTCGCTGCGGATCGGCAAACGGCGGTGACTGTCGGCGGGCCGGCCCGCACCATCTCGCCCCGGCTCCGGTTGACCGCGGTGCTGACCGCATCGGGTTTCGCCGGGGTGCTGCTCGGGACCGCGATCGTCGCGGCCCAGCCGGCTCCCGGTCTGCCGGATCCGGGCGCGGTGATCGAGGTCGGCCTGCCGATAGTGCGGGTGCTGCTGGACTTGTCCGCGTTGAGCACAGTCGGGCTGTGCGTGCTGCCGCTGCTCATCGGCGTCGACCGGCCCGAGCCGGTGCTGGCCGACAGCCGGGTGTGGGCCGCGGCCAGCTCGCTGGTGTGGGCCGCCTGCGCGCTGGTCCTGCTGGTGCTCCAGACGGCGGAGCTGCACCCAGGAAGCAAGGTGTCGTTCGCCGCGCTCAGCAGCTACGTCGATGAACTCGGCGCGGGCAAGGCGTTGCTGGTGGTGTTCGTCAGCGCGCTGGTGTGCACCGGCCTGGCGGTACTCGGCGGCGATTCGCTGCCCGCCGAACTGCGCGCTGTGGTGGCTCTGCTCGCGCTGCTGCCGCTGCCGGTGACCGGGCACGCCATGGACTGGCGCTGGCACGACCTGGCCATGGTGTCGATGGAACTGCACATCCTCTGCGCGACGGCATGGTCCGGCGGGCTGTTCGCGGTGGTCGCGCTGGTCGCGAGCAACCGCGCGCTGCTCGCCGACGTGCTGCCGCGGTTCTCCAAGCTGGCCACGGTATGCCTGGTCGTGGTGGCCGCCACCGGATTGACGAACGGCATCACCGAGGTGGTGTCCACGCCGCCCGGACACGACCTGCTCAGCGGCCTGCTCGACACCGGCTACGGCCGGCTGGTGGTCGGCAAAGTGCTGTGCCTGCTCGGACTGGCCGCACTGGGCGGCAACATCCGGTTCCGGCTGTTGCCGTCGATCATCCAGCACAAACCAACCGCACTGCTGCGCTGGGCGGCCTTCGAACTGACTGTGATGGGCGTGGCGTTCGGCTTTGCCGTGGTGCTGAGCCACTCGCCAGTCTCCTGACAGGGCCAGTGCTTGCTGCCGACAGCTCGCACCGTTCCGGATCTGCGACGACCGCGCCTGCAAGCCCGGCAAGAGAAGATCCGCACTTGCGCCGATTGCCGTCGTCTCCTTCAAAGAAGGGTGTTGCGGTGCCGCGCGTCGCTCCGCGAAGACAGTGCACCCGCTCTCCGCCTACACGTCCGTTATCCGTTCGGTAGGAAGTGGAGTCACGGCGTCAACCATGCAATTGACAACCCATGTTGTGCAACTACGGTTGTTCTTATGGCTCGTGACCCGGTTGCCATTGCGACCTCCCTGCTGCGGGCGCTTGAGGCCGGGCAGTGCGGCGAGGATCTCCGGAAGTACTTCGCCCCGACGGCGTCGACCGTCGAACATCCGAACCGGCTCAAGCCCGAGGGTGCCCGCGCCACCCTGGACCAGATGCTCGCCGCGTCTGAGGTCGGTGCCGGGCTGATGTCCAGCCAACGGTATGACGTCCGCTCGGCGGTGGCGGCCGGGAACACCGCGATCCTCCGCCTCACCTGGAGCGGTGTGATCGCGCGTGACGCAGGCCCTTTCCGCCGCGGCGACGAACTCGTCGCGCACATCGCCCAGTTCGTCGAGACCGCCGACGGCTTGATCACCTCGATCGAGACCTTCGACTGCTACGAACCATTCGACGTCCAGTCGTGAACCTCTGCGCCTGGCCCGGCCGTTCGACCAGCCTGCTTTGAGCGGGCGTGATTTCGGCTGACCGGTACTGCCAGGGGCGACCTGATCATCGCGGAAGGGTTCAATCCGAACTCTCCGCGTGCAATCTGCGAACCCGCTGCCATCGCCCTCCCCGAAGGGATCCGCCATCAAGCCCCGCGTGCCAACCTGTGTCGGCATCGCCATGATCGGCCCGGACGGCAGGTCTGGAACACGGAGCGACTGCGAAGTGGATCTTCGAGGCAGTGTTTACTGGTCAACGCGCTACGAGAGTGGTGGGCCGCCTGGGGCTCGAACCCCGAACCTACGGATTTAAAAGTCCGCAGTTATTGACTTCCGGTCTGTGTTGCGCAGTGTCATTTTATGCCAGTTTCTGCAGGTGGCGACCAATTTTCTGGTGCGCGAGTGTCGGTTGATGTCGTGCTGTGCCGGGTTCAGCTTTCGTCGGTGGGTCAGTGCTATTGCCGACACCTGCAGCAGGTTGGCGGGCGGCCCGGTTGGTTTCCCGTGCTATCGGGCTGGACCAGCCACGAAGCAATTCCCCGACCCGGAGAGTTCTTCCGCCTAAAATCCGAAAGCCTTTTGCGTCAAACGAGCTGCCGGCCGCTGGTTGCGTCGCAGGAGGCCTCGGTCGTGCTCGGTGCCTTGTTCGGACTCGTGTCCTCCGATCAGCCTGCCGGAGGGCGCCAGCCGGTCCTGTGCTCAGTCGACCGCGTTGGATCGTTGAGTTCCTGGACCAGCTTGACGACCTCGTCCAGCGTCGGGTTCGCGATCACTTTCTCGCTGGCGCCGACGAAATCCGTGCCCGGGTCGCGCACCAGCAGGCGGGACACCGACGCGAGCATGGCCAGCAGCGAGATCGAGTCACCGCCAAGCAGGTTGAAGTCTCCCTGACGGATCACCTCGGCGATGCCGATCCCGAGAGTGTCGGCCCAGATTCGGGCGACCTGGGTCGCGATGTCGTCGAGCGGCTCGGTCTGGCACTCGGCGTCGTCCCTCGCCGGATAGGGGTCGGGCAATGCCTTGACGTCGATCTTGCCGTTGGCGATGCGAGGGAACTCCGGCAGCGTGAGCACCACCGACGGGACCAGGTGCCGTGGCAACAGGGACGCGGCATGCGCGATCAACTCCGCGGGCGGCACCGGCCGGGACAGCACGACGTAGCCGCACAGCGTTGTTCGTTCGTGCCCGGTGTCCCGGGTGTGCGGCACGACCAGCGCCTGAATCACCGCGTCATGCTTTTCCAGGGCGCCTGCCACTTCGGTGGGCTCGATCCGGTGGCCGAGGATCTTGATCTGGTCGTCGATGCGTCCCATGTGCTCCAGTTCGCCGCTGGGCAGCACCCGGGCCAGATCGCCGCTGCGGTAGGCGCGGGTCCCGTCGGCGAGTTGGACGAAGCGTTCGCTGTTCAGCTCCGGGCGATCGTGGTAGCCCCGGCACAGCTGTAAGCCCGCGAAGTACATCTCGCCGACCTCGCCTTCGGGCACCGCGACACCGTTGGGGTCGTGGAGGGTTATGGCGGTCCCCCGCACCGGACGGCCGATCGGCACCGAACGCGCGGGGTCGTCGAGGTCGGGGTCATACCGATGCAACGTGCAGCCGCCGCTCATTTCGGTGAGACCGTTGGCGTTGAAGATCCGGCATTCCGGCCCGAAGATCTCCTGGGCCCGCGCTGCCACCGAACTGCGCAGGCGCTCGCCCCCGAACACCACCGAGCGGATGCCGGCGGCCCGCACGTCGAGTCTGTTGATCAGTTCGAGGTGTGACGGTGTCACCTTGAGGCAGTTCACCCCGCGCTCGCGCAGCAGCCGGCGCAGGGTCACGTGATTCGGTTCGCCGGTCGCCAGCTCGATCCGGCCACCGGCGAACAACGGCAGGAACACCGCGGTGTACGGCCCCACATAGGCGAGGGAGCTGAACATGGCGAAGCAGCAGTCCGCGTCGATCCCGAGTGCCTCGATGGCCCAGCCCGCGTAGCCGGCCAGGTTGCGGTGCTCGAGTTCGACACCCTTCGGCTGGCCGGTCGAACCGGAGGTGTAGAACACCGCCGCGAGGTCTTCAGGTGCGACCGCGATCTCGACGGTCTCCTCGGTCGTGGTGGGCAGGTCCTCCAGCACGAGCGCCGCACAACCCGGCGGGACGGCGGATCGGCCGGCGTGTGCCCGCTCCACCACGCACACCCGCGCCGCCGCGGCCGTGAGCACACTGGCCAGGCGCGCATCGGGATGCTCGGTGTCCAACGGCAGGAACGCCGCACCGGCCCTGAGAATGCCGAAGATCGCCGCGATCGCGGCGATCGAACGACCGGCTATGACGCCGACGACGTCGCCAGTCCGGACGCCGCGCTGGCGCAGCTCGGCCGCCACCGCGGTCACCCGCAGGTCGAGTTCGGCGAACGTGACCTCGGAGTCGTCGGTGGACAGGGCGATCGAGTCGGGGTGGGCGGCGACGGCCGCGCGGAACAGGCTGGTCAGTGTGCCGTGCTCGTATCGCGGGTCCGGCGTGCCACCGGACAGACGACTTTCCGGTGGCGACAATCTGTCGACGATGCTGTCCAGCAACTGCTCGCCCCGGGCGGTCAGCGCCGGATCGTCGTCCATGCTCAGCACGATCTCGGTGCGTCGGTCGGACTCGATGACGCTGATCGTCGGTGGCACCAACAGACCGCGCAACGGCGCGGAGTACACGGTCCGCGCCTGAAAGTCCGCCGTGCTGAACTCGGCCAGTTCGACCTGGCCGAGATGGGTGATCGCGAAGTGCCACGGCGCCTGACCGCGCCGGCTCAGCGTCGCGTCGGCCAGCCGGCCGGTCGCCCGGTGCAGTCCCAGGGGCAGGCGCATGATCGACGCGGCCGCCTTCGACGTCGGCAAGCTGGCGAGTTCCTCGTTGCGGCTCAGGGCGAGCAGCACGCGCTGGTGGATCTGCTGCCAGGTCGTCGACGCACTGATCGGCAGGGTGAGTCCGCCGGACAGATTCGCGGTCAGCCTGGCCTGCGGCCGGTGGCGACGCAGGTCGACCGGGATCAGGCAGACCAGCTCGTCGGCGTCGTGCTGCCGGACCAGCGCTTCGGCGATCTTGGCGACCAGCGCCGGATGGTTCCCGCTGACACTGCGCCGCAGGCGGACCCCTGTCCTCCGGCTTGCCGCCGCGCGACTTTCGAGAACCACATCGACGAAGCGGCGAGCAGGAGGTTGGGGCTCGACATCGGCCTGCGCCAGCAGGTCGGCTTCGGTCAATGCGTCCACCGCGGGCCGGCCCTGCTCGCCGCGCAGCGCCGCGAACACCTCGGCCACCCAGGTGAGTGCGCCCCGACCGTCCATGAGGGCGTGATGCGTGCGGAACACCATCGTCGGCGTTGGACCGGTGAACAGCACGACCTCGGTCATGGGCCGTCCCCGGTCGCCCCGGAGCTGGCGGGCCAGCTCGGGCGAGTTGATCAGGTCCGACACGCCTGCCGCGCGGCCTGCCACGACCCGGACTTCCGGCGCGATACCGGAGTCGACCCACCGGCGCCCGCGACGCACGAGGCGTGCGCCTGGACAGACATCGCCCGCCACCGCCACCGCGTGCCGGAGCCGTTCGACATCCAGGGAACCGGCGCCTTCGACGAAGATCTGGATGGCCATCGAGTCCGGTGGACTGGCCAGCCGCATCCATTCCAGTGGCGATATCGGCCTGGTGAACACCTCACTGGCGGCCACGAGACGCTCCTTCCATGGTGATCGTTTCGATGATGGATTCGTTGAGCTGCCGTGTGTGCCTGTCCAGGCAGAAGTGCCCACCGGGGTAGACGGTCATGGCGAAGCGTCCGGACGTGTGCTCGCGCCAGGGGCGGGCTTCGTCGAGCGAACACTGGGGATCGAGATCACCGACATGCACGTGGATCGGGGTTGCCAGGGCGGGGCGCGCCAAGGGCGATCAGGGCGGCGATGTGGGCCTGGGCCTGGCTCGCGGCTGTGACCTGTTCCTGGATACCACTGGCGAGGTTGAGCCGAATGTTGTTGACGCGGCGGAATTCGGTCTCCGCTTCGCGTGGAATACCAAGCGCGACACAGACGATGCGCAGCGGCCCGCGAACGCCTCGACGAGATCCGCCGGATTTCCGTCGGACTCCAGCACGTCCAATTGCCGGTCGACCAGGACGCCGATCATCGGCCGCAACTTGTTGATCTGCCCAGCGGTGAAATAGGGTTGTAGGACGCGCCGGATCCCCGCGTGGACAGGTCGTCGCCCAGAACTGTGGTGACATTCTCGAACCGGGTGATCAGCCACGCGTCGGTTCCCCACGGTATCGTCACTGGATCCAGATAGTGGCGTGGCATGTGTGGTGGCAGCAGATCCTGATCGCTCATGGGAATCCTTCGCGTCCGCACGGGTATCCCGCCGACTCATGCCGAACGGCCGTGGCAGGGTGTCAGCGCGATCACGATGCCACCAAGTTCACGTGTACGACTGCTGGAAATGAAAAGTTGAACGCGGCAATCGACCGCGATTCGCGCATTCACGTACGTTCCAGGGTCGCGATTCCCGTAAGGAAGACCTCTTGAATCCGCCGTTCGCAACGGTTTGGGTAGTCGGGCTCGGCACGGTCGGTTCGGCGATCGCGGCCATGCTCGCCGAACACGGCTATCGCGTGGTCGGTATTGAGAACGACATTGCGACCTTTTCGGACATCTGGAACAGTGTCGTGCCGCACGTTCGCGATTACGACAGCCGGCCTGTCCGTGACCGAAGTTTGGGAGCGTCGCTGAGCGAGCGGAGGCGAAACGGAGCACGTTGGCCTGGACGCACAACCGCGAAGTGGACCTTCGGGGCGGTTTTAATGCTGGTCAACGCGTTATGATAGTGGTGGGCTGCCTGGGGCTCGAACCCAGAACCTGCGGAGTCAAAGCCCAGGTCAGTGGCTGGTTCTCGTCATCTGCCGATCTTGGTCTTCACCTGCATGGCGGCGCTCCGCGGATGATCATGCTCGGTCGCTGATTCGCGTCGTTTGCGATCGTTTTCCGGGGGAAAACCGGGGAGATGATCATGCTCTCTGGCGGTACTTGACGCTCGCCCGCTCAGCCCGCATCTTACCCACTCATACTTCCCCCAACCCCGATACGAAGCTCCCACGCGGTCGGTAGGGCCGGGTCAAGGCACGCTTTCCCGCCTTGACGCGGTGCTACCGACCGTTGTCACGATCAGGCTTCGGGGTGGCCCTAGGCGATGCTTCTGCGTAACAGGTCGAGGATCATCGGCGACTGTTTCCGCATGGGTGGGATGTCCGGTTCTGGCGCGAGGGTCCTGTGTGCTGCCGGTGGGCGGCGCTGGGGTCCGGCACCGCTGGCGGCCGCGCGGCCCGGCCGGTGGGCGGAGCGGAGCGGGAGCCCGCCGTGCCGGGATCGCGGCGGCCGCCCGGGCGAGGGGCTACGGACCGCAGCAGGCGCGCCGCCCGGCGGCGCGCCCTTGATCCCATAGAGCCAAGTTCGGCAGCACGACAGGTCAAAAGTCTATTAAGCAGGAGGCGAGTATGCTCAAACGAAGGATGGTCTTCTATCGATGGTCCTCACAGGATTCCGATAAGTTATTCGATCCGCACGCCGTAGTGAGGGATCTGTATGAGCGGCTTCAGACTGACGAAGAAGCCGGAATCCTCGATAGCGGTGACAGCACAGTGGCAGTGATTCCAATTGAGTTTACTGACAAGACTAGGCCGGTCAGATTGCAGCTCTTGTCTTTGCGGAGCGCTGGACGGCTGCCCGCAAAATGGAGACCAGACGCACCGCTCGATTCAATTCCACTTCTGGAAGGCGAGTATTCGGCAGATGTGACGCATGTCTGTATTTGGGCCGACGGAATAGCGGGTCAAGAGTACCATGCAAATGCTCCTAGGCTGAACCGCCTATCATTCTTCCTTAGGAGAAAGCTTGGGGTAAGAACTCAATTTGATCCGTTGTACAACCCAGACATGTTCGACAGGCTTGAACGACTGCGAGGGCGTTTGCGATCGGTGCACATCACGCTAGTTAACCCGCATTATGCGCATGCCACCGATAGATCTGGAGCATTCGGGGAACTAATTCCTGCAGTGTTTGGCTCGCGGGCTCCGTCCTTGAATGTCCAATTGGGAATGGGCAGGTACGGGCCACGTGATCGATTCTTGGATGCTGGCATCGAGGATGCGGTCTTCGATATAGCCGAACACGCTCACGAGCAGGTTGATCGAATGGTGGTTGGCGGAATTAATCCCACCACGGGGAAAGCTGAGAGGGTCGACTTGTTGAATGAGCGAGTTCAAATTGAGAGAGCTTTGCCGGAAGACTCCAGGGTTAACTCGATTCCAGAATCGAGTGGCGCCTTCGGGGCAATCGAAGAGGCGCGTACCGAACTCGATGGAAGTACGCTGATCGAGCGGTCACTGCAAGCGCAAGCCGTACATAAGTAGGTGTACATGCGGAACGCGCTCAGATTTTTGGACCGAAATGTATGGTCGGTTCCGATCTTGCTGACGGTGTTGGTCTTCATTGGATTGTTAGTTTACAGCTGGTTTTCCGGGGCGCCAATTTTGCTCGCGTCAGCAAAATCGTCGGTTCGGCAGCAAGTGTACTCGTCCCTCGCTAGTTCATCAGGATCGCTTCTAGGATTCACCATCGCGGCCGTTACTATTCTGACAGCATTTGGACCTCGTCAACAGCGGCTCCAGCGAGAGATTGACCGCGAGAAACGTCTAGGCAGAGCCAGAACCCTAATTGGCAACTCCCTGCTCTCGTCTGCCTTAATGCTACTTACGGTTCTAGTAATATCGACCGTTCTCCTCGGGGTAGATAGCGATGATTCCGCCCCTGAAATTTTGATCACGATAAACACGGCATGTGTGGCTGGTGCAATCGGCGGACTTCTGATGGGATGCGCAGGACTCACCTTGATCATAATAGAAAGGAATCGATTTACGCAGAACGGCAGTGAGTCCGGCGCTAACTAAAATAAGTCGAATTCCTGCTTTCGTCTATTGCGTGATCGATGCGGAGGCGAATAGAGGGATGGATTTTAAGTGAGTCTAATACTGTTGAATCAACCCAAATAACCTCACTGCTTTCGGTGCTGGTCCGCAGTTCGCCACCACGAACTTCGGCGCGGAAGCAGATCGAGAACTCCTGGCGGATTTCGCCATCATCATATTCGATAACGTGCTTGGGATTCGAGTACAGGCCAATGACGCCTATGATCCTGCAGTTGATGCCAGTTTCCTCGCGAACCTCTCGTACTGCTGCCTCGGCCAAAGTTTCGCCTAGCTCAAGTTGACCGCCCGGTATGGCGTAGAGGTCGTTGTCGGTCCGGCGAATCATCAGGATCCGCCCCTCGTCATCCTGGATGAAGGCAGACACCGCGACGGCGATGCTGTTGGCTTTGGGTGCGTTGGGGTCGTTGTAGTAGTCGACGCGTGCCATGTGGTGCCTCCTAGATGGTGGCGGGCTTGGCGAGGTTCCAGACGGTCTCGAAGCTCTCCGAGTACGTTTCGAAGAGGTCCCCGGCGGAGAGCCTGCGCAGGTGCAGCGACGGTGCGTGCGCGCCCTGGAACCCGTAGACGTGCGTGTTGATGATCATCTCGTCGTCGAAGCGGAAGATCGAGTTGTAGAGCGTCGTGTTGTGAAACCGCATCTCCACGCCCTCGACGCCGACCAGCGGACGGTAGAACGCCAGCGCGTTGCGAACACGCGCGGGGAGCGTCCCGTCGCCGAGCTGCTCTTCTTCTCCGCGTAGGGC
Organism: Amycolatopsis sp. NPDC114484; assembly: GCF_055633755.1. Lineage (NCBI taxonomy): Bacteria > Bacillati > Actinomycetota > Actinomycetes > Pseudonocardiales > Pseudonocardiaceae > Amycolatopsis > Amycolatopsis sp. NPDC114484. The sequence continues at coordinate 1,003,897 of NZ_JBVKDQ010000001.1, forward strand.
GACACTGTCGCCGTCTGGGTCGCCGAACGCCAGGCGGATTTTCGCGCCGGCTGTGGCTTTGGCTGCGATGTCCTTGATGAACCGCGGGCGTTCGACCAGGAACAGGGCCGCGTGTACCAGGATCTCCACGGTCTCTGACGCGTCGTTGATCAGCCGGTCCCACAGCTCGACCGGGATCGCGTTGCGGTGCGGGAACACGCTCACCACCTCGGCGGCGGCAGTCTCGGCTCTGCGCTCGGGTGCGACGGAGTCCGGCCACAGGTACGTCTCCGACTCGCGCGCCATGGCGGCGATCTTGTGCCGGTGCTTCGGGTACGGAGTGCGGCCCTTGGTGATCCACCGTTCGACGGTCTTCTGGTCGACGCTGAGCGCCTTGGCCACCTGTTCCAGCGTGAGCCCGTTCCGGAGCAGCGCGTCGCGGAGCCGTTCGTTCGGCATCCTGCACCCCCTTGGGACTTTTAGGGACGTCTTCGACCGTACCAGGGACGTCCCAAGATGTCCCGCCACGTGGTGATCATGTCCCGCCTTTTGCCGGAGATTGGGTGGCACGTTGCCGAGACTCGCTCGGCGGCAGAGCCCAAGGGAGGCAGACATGACGACTGCAAACACGGCTTCGACGCTCGGCGACTGGTCGAGCGGTCCGGCTGCGCAGGTGTCGCGCAAGCACGTGGTCTAGGCGCGGGCGACATGCGCGACACGGTCCAGATCCACGTGACGGCAGACCTGCCGATCCGCGTCCGCGCGCTGACGTACGCGAACCGAGCGGAGATCCGCTTCGGCAAGGCGTTCCCCGTGGTCCTTCTCGTCGACTCGGACGCGATCGCGGTTCTGGGCAAGCAACTGGAAGAAGCAGGGATGGCGCTGGGCGCGGCGACACGAACGAACTACGGCGGCGAGGCGCCGGAAAAGACTGACTGACAGAGAGCACAGGGAGCTAGCGGTTATGGCTATCGAAAAGGGACACCGGTTTGCGATCGACTTCGACGAGGCGTTCCCGCAGGGGCTTGTGATGGTGGGCGAGGTGATTCCGGACAACGAGTTCCAGTCTCGTGAGGATCGGGCTGCGGGTCGGCCGGTGCGTCAGCGCATTGACGAGGTGACCGGGAAGCGGCAGTGGCGGGCGGCGGTGACGGACCCGGGTGAGACGAAGGCGAAGCGCGCTTCGTTCGAGGTGACGTTTCTGGCGGACGTTCAGCCGGTGCCGACGACGGCGGAGGCGTTGCCGGGGATGCGCCCGGTGGAGTTGGACGGGTTGACGGCGGAGCCGCGTGTCGGCGGGCAGGGCGAGTTCAAGTATCAGACGTACGTCTTTCGGGCGACGGGGTTCAAGGCTGCTGCGGGCAAGTCGTCGGCGCGGTCGGCCGGTGCGTCGTCTGCGTCCGGTGAGAGCAAGGCGGCGTAGATGGGTGTTCTCGGTGTGCAGACAGGCACGATCCCGGGCCGGAGGTGTGGTTGATGCGTGGCACGGAGATGGCGAGCCCGCGAGCCCGTGGCCTGGGTGCGGCGTTGCGGGATGCCCGGATCGAGGCGCGGTTCGGGTTGCGGGAGCTGGCGCGGCGGATCGGGGTGAACCCGGCGTTGTTGTCGAACTGGGAACTCGGGCAGCGGGTCCCGACCCCGGAGGAGGTGTCGAACGTGCTCGGCGCTCTTGGTGTGACCGGGGAGCGGAAAGCCTGGATCATGCTGCTGGCTCACGGTGTGACGGGGCCGAGCTGGTCGTCGGTGGGGTCGCAGGCGGACCCGGCGCACTACACGATGTTGATCGCGCATGAGCGGGTGGCGAGGTCGGTGACGGTGTGGGCTCCGCTGCTGATCCCGGATCTGTTGCAGGTCCCGGACTACGCGCGGCTCGTCTTTGGCCCGGATTTGCGGGACAAGGAGAAGCTGGAGCAGGTCGTGGAGAGCCGGATGGACCGCAACCGGATCTTGTTCGGCGCGGGCGCGGTGAAGGCGCAGATGTTCATCGGGTCGGAGGCGCTGCGGAACCATTTCGGCGATGCCGAGGTGATGCTGCGGCAGACCCGGTTTCTCAAGGACCTGATCGGGTTGTCGCGGACGATGACGATCCGGCTGGCCCCGAGTCAGGCGGTGACGGAGGAGGCGTTCAGCCGGTACACGCTGAAGGACACCTCGGATGTCGTGTACTGCCCGCATCGCGCGATGGGCGTGTTCCTGGTCGGCGACGAAGCGGCCTCGTACACGGTGACGATCGAGCGGCTTTCGGCGGCGGCGTTGTCCCCGGCGGAATCGCAGGCGCGCCTGTCGGTCGTGGTCGACCAGCTCTTGAAAGAGGTGAAGGCGCAGCGGCGGGCGACTGACGCGGGGCTGAACCGGCTCCTGACCGGCGAGGAACCCGAAGACTAGCCGCAAAACCTCAGCGAGTACTGAAAAAAAGCGCACGGCGACGTGTGCTGTGTTCAACGCGCTCATTTGCGCTTGGAATTGTTCCGTATAAACGCAGAACCGGCCTCTGGCTGCCAACCTTCACCGGTTCTGCGCTGTCCACTGGGAAGTGAACAATGACGAACATAACCGGTTCTGGACGGCGTGCGTCAACGGGGGTCACCCGGATGCGTTGCGCCGCATGCAAAAAGTTCACTCGCCTCGTCCGGGGCGAGACGAAGTGCGCGGCATGCCAAGGGATGCTGCCGCTTGACCTCACCGCGGCTGAGGGCGGTGAGCGCCGATGAACGCGGCGGTGTTGATCGCTGTCGGCGCGGGTGTCGCGGTGGCGTTGTGGGTGCTGGCGAAGCTGGGTCGTGCGTTGGCGTCCATTGTGGAAACGCTGGCGGCGTTGGCGTTCCTGGGTTTCGCGTTCTGGACGGTGCTGCGGGCGGTCGGCTGGCTGGCCCGGCAGATCGTCACCCGCTGGCGAACCTGTATCGCATTCGTTGTCCTCGCCGCGTGGTTGCGGTGGTGGGGCTGGCTGTCCTTGACCGTCGTGCTCGTCACGCTGGCACTGATCGCGGCGGTCTGGCGCACGTTGGATGTGGTCGGGTTCGACCGGTGGTGCGGACGCTGGCTGCGAGCATGGTGGCTGCGCTGGGCCGTCTACGGGCGCAAACTGCCGGACTGGCTGCACGCCTGCGGCCTGACCGTCCGCGACGAAGCCATCCCGGTGGACGTGACGGTCAACCTGGTGTCGCGGCGGCGGAAGCGCCAAGCGATCACGCAGGCTCGGAAGACGTCCGGCGTTGCGGTGCCCGCGCTGGTGCGGGTGCGGTCGGGTGCGTCGTGGGACGAGGTCCGGGTTCGGCTGGTGCCGGGGCAGAAGCCGGAGGATTTCGACGAGGCGGCGCGGGCCTTGGCGACGGCGCGGAAGGTGTCGCGGGTGCAGGTGCGCGAAATCGCGCCGGATGTGGTGTCGCTGGACTTCATGCGCCGTGACCTGCTCACCACCCCCGTCCGCTGCCGTGAGCTGCCCGGGCTGGAACCGGCCGGGGTGAACCTGCGCGCGGTCTATGCGGGGACGACGGAGTACGGGACGCCGTGGCGGCTGCCGTTGACCGGTGCGGGCGCGCACATCCTCGTCGCCGGTGCCAGCGGTGCGGGGAAGAACTCGGTGATGTGGTGCCCGCTGGTCTCGGCCGCGTCGGCGATCCGTTCCGGGCTGGTGCGGGTGTCGGGCGTGGACCCGAAGGGCATGGAGCTGGCCTATGGGCGCGGGATCTTCGCCCGCTACGCCGTGTCCGGAAAGGACACCCTGGCATTGCTGGAGGGGTTGCGGGACGAGCTGGAACACCGTAAGCGGGAGTTCGCCGGACGGACCCGTGACGTGCCGCTCTCGCAAGAGTTTCCGTTGGAGTTGCTGGAGTTCGACGAGATCGGCGCGCTCACCCGCTACACCGACCGCAAGACCCGTGAGGCGATCGTGGAACACGTCGCGGTCCTCAACACCCAGGGGCGGGCGTTGGGGGTGTCGGTCCGCGGCTACGTGCAGGAGCCGACCAAGGACACGGTGCCGGTGCGGGAGCTGTTCACCCGCCGCGTCTGCCTGCGCGTCACCTCCAAAACCCATGTCGGGATGGTGCTCGGCGACGGCGCGTACGAACGCGGAGCGTGGGCCAACCGCATCCCGGAGACCATGCCCGGCACCGGCTACGTGTGGGGCGAGGGCATCCGCGAACCCCTGCGGGTCCGCGCGGGCTGGGTCTCCGACGACACCGTCAAGGCACTGGAGCAGTACGTCACCAACGGCGGCACCCACCACCTCGACCACTGCGGGGAAAGGAGGGCGGCATGAACCGGCTCATGATCTTCCTCGACACGATCCGGGATCACCTGGACCTGCATCAGCTCCCGCCGGTCGCGTCGCTGGACGTCTCCGCGTGGTCGAGGCCGATCACGGTGCAGCTGGACGTCGACGGCCTGGTCGAGGTCGCGCGGGCGCTGCTGACGTGGGCGAACACTCTCGATGACGTCACCGCGACGTTGTGGCGGATCGCTGCGGGCGGCTGGGTGCACATCGGGATCGTCGGCCGGACGCCGTGCGGAATCCCGGTGCGCGTCTACGGCGCGGTGCTGTTCGACCCGAGCGTGTTCCCGGATCTCCCGGCCGGGGACAAGCAGCCGATGCCGGTGCAGGTGCTGCGGGGTTGGGCGTCGCGAGGGGAGGCGGCGGCCTGATGGACGGGACACGAGCCGAACGGATGCGCGCGCCGCTGGCCGACGACGTCATCAAGGCGACGGCGGAGAAGCACGGGGTGTGCGTGCGGCCGTTCACGATGGAAGTCGGCGACCAGGACACCGGCGAGTTGCGGTACGTGCCGGTGCCGTGCGGGTCCACAGTGGAATCCGTGTGCCTGCCGTGCGCGCGGAAAGCCAAGGCGCTGCGGCAAGTCCAGTGCCGCGAAGGCTGGCACCTGACCGAAGAACCCGACCTCGCTGCGGGCGAACCGACCGAGGACCAGACGGAACTGTTGGCCTACCGGGCTGATCTCGTCGCCTCCTACCGCGAGGTCGCCGACACCGACCCCGCCGAAGCGGAGGAATTGCGGGACGAGATTCGCGGTGTGGACGAAGAACTTCGGCAACTCGGCGTCCGGGGCCGTCTCCCCTCGGTCGACCTGCCCGCCAAGAGGCCGGTGAAGCGGTCGACCAGGCGGCGGCAGGACGCGCCGAACCTCCCACGGCGCAAGGTCGCCAAGACCACGGTGGGCCGGGAGTACGCGGGGCGGTTCCGGCCGTCGATGTTCGTCACCCTGACCTGCGACACCTACGGCCCGGTCCGCGGCGACGGCTCCCCGGTCAACCCAGCCGCCTATGACTATCGGCGGGCGGCTCGGGACGCGGTGCACTTCTCCGCGTTGGTGGACCGGTGGTGGCAGAACCTGCGCCGGGTCGTGGGCTGGGATGTGCAGTACTTCGCGACCGTGGAACCGCAGAAGCGGACCGCCCCGCACCTGCACGCCGCGATCCGGGGATCGGTGCCGCACGAGGTCATCCGGCAGGTCACCGAAGCCACCTACCACCAGGTCTGGTGGCCCCAGCACGACGAAATCGTCTATGTCGACCGGTTGCCCGCCTGGGACGGGCCGGAGCGGGGATTTGTCGACCCCGACACGCGCCGACCGCTGCTGACCTGGGACGACGCGGTGGACCAGGTCGAGGAACCGGCGCACGTGGTGACCTTCGGCCGCCAGGTCCACTCCAAGGGAATCCTCGGCGGCACCGATGACGCCGGCCGCCACATCGGCTACCTCACGAAGTACCTGACCAAGTCCACCGGCGAAGTGGTCGAGGCCGACACAGCCGCGCTGGCCGATCACCACGACCGGCTCCACGCCGAGTTGGCCGTCACGCCGTGCTCGCCTCGGTGTGCGGTGTGGCTGCTCTACGGGATTCAGCCCAAGGGAGCCAACGGAAAGACCACCCCGGGGCACTGCAAGGGCAGGGCACATCGGCGGACCACCCTCGGCCTGCCGGGGCGGCGGGTGCTGGTGTCGCGGAAGTGGTCGGGCAAGACGCTCGTGGACCACAAGGCCGACCGCAAGGCGTTCGTCCTGGACGCGCTGGCCGCTGTCGGGATCGAGAAACCGCAACCGGACCCGGCGCGGCTCGTCTGGCGCAAGGTCGACGCCGCCGACCCGCACGTGCCACCCAGACCGCATCTCGTGATGCACGCGATCGCCGAACGCATCGCCTGGAAGCCGAATACGACCGCGCGCTACTCGCGGCTAGTCCGCCGGAAACTTCGGCAACTCAGCTCGCGGCTTGATCGGGAAGGGGGAAACTGATGGACAACTACGTGCAATTCAGTCGCTTGTGGACGGTGGAGGATGTCTCGGAGTTCCTCGGCGTCCCGGTCTCGACGCTGTACCAGTGGCGTACCAAGGGTTACGGCCCGGCTGGTCGTCGGGTCGGCAAGTACATCCGTTACCGGCCGCAGGACGTCAGCTCGTGGGTCGACCAGCTGTCGGACGAGGTTGCCTGATGCCTCGCCCGCAGTTGGAGATCGGCACGTACGGCGAGATCCGTTATTCGGCAACTCCGACTGGCTATCGCGCGCGTGCTCTCTTCCGTGATTTCGACGGCAAGACGCGCGAGGTCGAGCGGTCGGGGAAGACGAAAGGCAAAGCAGCGCAACGGCTTCGGGACACATTCAAGGACTGGACCGGGTCGACCACGGGCGAGATCACCCGGGAAACCAAGTTGAAGGATCTCGCCGACGTGTGGATGGAGCAGATCCGCAAGGATGTCCGCGAGGGCACCAAATCGCCGACGACGGCCACGACGTACGAGTCCATCCTGACGCGCCACGTGACGTCGGGGGTGGGGGAGTTGCGGGTGCGCGAGGCGACCGTGATGCGGCTGGATCGGTTCCTCGGCACCCTCCAGACGACGGTGGGGCCTTCGACGGCGAAGACCGCGAGGACGGCGCTGTCGGGGATGCTCGGCCTCGCTGCCCGATACGACGCGGTCGATAGCAACCCGACGCGGGACACCCGGCGCATCCCGAAGAGCAAGAAGAAGCCGCGCGCCCTGGACGCGGAAGAGCGCACGAAGTGGCTGGCTCGGGTCGAGGCCAACGAGAAGGCACGGCGCTGGGACCTGCCGGACCTGTCGCGCTTCATGATGGCTGCGGGCGTCCGCGTCGGCGAGGCCCTGGCCACCTACTGGGAAGACATCGACTTCGTAGCCGGAACGGTCGACGTCACGCACACGGTCGTCCGGGTCAAGGGCGAAGGACTTCTCCGCAAGCCTCGGCCGAAGACGGAATCGAGCCTTCGTGCGCTTCCGCTGCCGTCCTGGGCGTTGGCGCTCCTAAAGCGGCGGTGGGCTGAGCCGCGGAAGGACGGCCGGCCGCTGGCAAGCCCGGTGTTCGCCAGCACGGTCGGAGGACTGCGCGACCCGAACAACGTCCTGCGGGTCATCCGGGAGATCCGCGGTGGCGACGACTTCATCTGGCTGACGTCGCACAACTTCCGGAAAACGACGGCGACCGCGATGGACGACGCGGGCATCCCGACCCGGCTGATCGCGGACCATCTCGGCCACTCGCGGGTGTCGATGACGCAGGACAACTACCTGGAGCGAAAGGCGGTCAACCCGATCACGGCGATGGCCCTGGAAGGGCTGCTGGATAATCCGTCCCAGCCCAAAACCGGGGATAAACCGGGGAGCTGATCTTGACCACAGGTCCGAGAAAAGCCGCTGACCTGGAAGTTTGAGTGGGCCGCCTGGGGCTCGAACCCAGAACCTACGGATTAAAAGTCCGCAGCTCTACCAATTGAGCTAACGGCCCGCGCGCTCAGTCTAGCGGGCGGCACCCGGCCCCTCGCCGGGGTGGGCGCCCACCCCGGCATCCGCACCTCACCGCGCAGACCGGAGCTGCGTCACGAACCGAGCGAGGTCCGCTGCGTAGGCCTCCGGTTGATCCATCGCGATGAAGTGGTGCCCAGCCGGATTGTCAACCGGCCAGTGCACGATCTCCGACTCCCGCTCAGCCAGCCGGCGGATCCCCTGCACCCCGCTGTACACCCCGGTCGGGGCCTCCTTCTGGCCCCGCGGCCAGGCGAAACCCGCACTCGAATAGAACGACCACGACGACGTCCCGAAGGTCCCGGTGAACCAGTACACGCTCAGGTTCGTCAGGAACCCATCCAGCATCTCGTCCAGCGGCCGACCACCGGCATTGAACTCGTGGAACTTCTGCGCCATCCACGCCAGCGCGCCCACGGGGGAGTCGTTCCACCCGTACGCGAACGTCTGGGGCGCGGCCCGCAGCAGGCTGTGGTGGTCGACGCCGTTCATCCAGTCCTGCGACATCATCTCGGTGAACGCGGCACGCTCAGCCGCATCCAGATCGGGCACGTCGGCCTCGGTGGGAATACCTAGGCCAGCGGTGATGTAGACGCCCAGCACTGGGCCGACCCGCGCGACTTCCGGGGCGACGTAGGCACCGAGGTCGCCGCCCTGGACGACGTAGTCGCGGTAGCCGAGGCGGTGCATCAGTTCGGCCCACGCGCGGGCCACGCGGGTGGTGTCCCAGCCCGCGTCGGGGGCGGAGGAGAAGCCGAAGCCGGGCAGCGAGGGGACGACGACGTGGAAGTCCGAGAGGTGCTCGATCAGGTCCGCGAACTCGACGAAGGAGTTCGGCCAGCCGTGGGTGAGCAGGAGCGGCGTGGCATCGGGCGCGGCGGACGGGACGTGCAGGAAGTGCAGGTCGACGCCGTCGATTTCGGTCTGGAACTGGGGGAATTCGTTCAACCGGGCCTCGTGGGCGCGCCAGTCGTAGCCGGTGGTCCAGTAGGACGCGACCTCGCGCAGCCAGTCGACCGGGACGCCGCGGTCCCAGCCGTCGCCGGGCAATTGCGCCGGCCAGCGGGTTTGTGTGAGCCGGGCGCGCAGGTCGGCGAGGGCGGCGTCGGAGATGTCGATGCGAAACGGACGGATGTTCATGACGAGAACGCTAGAGGCCATGTAGGTCAGATATGGTCCTAGATCATGAGTGCGGCTCGGTTATTGCAGTTGCTGTCCCTGTTGCAGACGCCTCGCCAGTGGCCGGGCAGTGAGCTGGCGGAGCGGCTGGGCGTTGAGGGCCGCACGGTTCGCCGAGACATCGAGCGACTCCGGGAGCTGGGGTATCCGGTTGAGGCGACGATGGGCGCGGAGGGCGGATATCGCCTGGTAGCGGGCAGTGCGATGCCGCCGTTGCTGCTGGACGACGAGGAGGCGGTCGCGATCGCGGTCGGGTTGCGGATGGCGTCGGGGCACGCGGTGACCGGGATCGACGAGGCGTCGGTGCGTGCGCTCACGAAGCTGGAAAGGGTCTTGCCGTCTCGGCTGCGGCGCCGGGTGAATGTGCTGAGCAACGCGACCGTGCCGCTGCCGGTGAACGACGGGCCGCGCGTGGATCCGGAGTCGCTCACGGTCCTCGCGACGGCGATCGCCAACCGCGAGCGGCTGCGGTTCAGCTATCTCGCCAACGACGGCAAGGAGACGAGACGGCTGGTCGAGCCGCATCATCTGGTGTCGTCCGGTCGTCGCTGGTACCTGCTCGCGTTCGACAGCGATCGGGACGACTGGCGGGTCTTCCGCGTCGATCGCATCGAACGGTTGCAGGCCATCGGGACTCGGTTCAGCGTCCGGGAGCTGCCCGCTGAGGACCCGGCGGCGTACGTGACCAAGAAGCTGCACACCTCCCGCCCGACGCATCGCGCGGTGGTCACCGTGCACGCGCCGGCGGACGAGGTGGCGCGGATTTGGGGCGCGGCAAGCGAAGTGACCGCAGTGGACGACCGCACCTGCCGCGTCGTCAGCCCGGCCGACACCCTGGAGTGGCTGGCGTTCCGGCTGACCAGCCTCGGCCGCGAGTTCGAGGTGCACGAGCCGCCGGAGCTGGCGGAGCACCTGCGCGAACTCGGCGGCCGGGCGCTGCGTGCGGTCAGTCCTGCGTGATCACGCTGAAAAGCGCGGAGGTGGTCAGGTCATTGCCAGGCCAGTAGACGCCGATCGGCGTGGTGCCCGCGGCGAGGTCGGCAGCTGCGGCGAAGAGCGACGTAGGTGCGCCCGCAGTGCGGTTTCGCACTCGCACGCGACTTCCATGCACCTCAGACGTCAAACAGCCAGTTCCGCCAACGATTCCCGCAGCTTCCCCGTCACCTCAACCGGCCGCCGCGACTCGCGGTCCACGAACACGTGCACGAAATGTCCCTCCGCCACCAGGGTTTCCGAGGCCGTGTACATCCCGATCTCATACCGCACACTCGACCGCCCGAGGTGCGCCACCCGCAGTCCGATCCGCAGCGTGTCCGGGAACGAAACCGAAGCGTGGTAAGCACAACGCGATTCCACGCACAGCCCGATCACTGGTCCGGACTCGATGTCGAGACCGCCGCGTTCGATCAGCCAGGTGTTGATGACGGTGTCCATCAGCGAGTAGTGCACCACGTTGTTCACGTGGCCGTAGACGTCGTTGTCCTTCCAGCGCAACGGAACCGTCTGCCAGTGCGGGTAGTTCACCACAGCTGCACCGAATCCCGCAGGATGTCCGCCAGGTCCTTTTCGGACGGTGTGCGCGGCGCGGTGGCCAGCAACCGCTGCTGTTTCAGCGTTCCCTCCACGAGAGAGTCCACATCGGACTCCGTATAGCCGACCGCGCCGATCCCGGCGGGCAGGCCGATGTCGCGCATCAGCGTGGTCAGCACGGCTGGCAGGTGATCGGCGAAGTCGCCGGACCATTCGAAGTCCGGGGCCAGCAGCCGGGCGACCCGCTGGTGGCGTTCCGGGTTCGCGGCGAAGGTGAACCGGAACGCGGCGGGCGCGGTGAGCGAGACGGCCATGCCGTGCGGCACCATCGCTTCGTCGCCGGGATAGCCGTCGGGATGGAAATCCCGGACCTGCCCGGCGATCGGGTACGCGTTGGCGTGCGGGATGTGCACACCGGCGTTGCCGAAGCCGAGCCCGGCGAACGTCGCGGCCAGTGCCATCGCCTCGCGCGCGGCCAGGTCGTCGCCGTCGCGCACCGCGGCGGGCAGTGCCCACGACAGCAGTTGCAGCGACTTCTCCGCGAACATGTCCGCCAGCGGATTCGCCCCGCAGTACGGCACCCGCTCCTCCGGCCGTTTCCGGTCGAACTCGGTGTAGGGCTTGGCGGTGTAGCTCTCCGCGGCGTGGCACAGGATGTCCATCCCGCTCGCCGCGGTGACCCCGGCGGGCTGGCTGACCGTGAGCCTCGGGTCCACGACAGCCAGCGTCGGACGCAGCCGCAGGTGGCTGATCCCGCTCTTCACCCGCAGCGACAGCACGTCCAGCACGCACACCGTGGTGCTTTCCGACCCGGTTCCGGTCGTCGTCGGCACCGCGACCAGCGGCTTCAGCGGGTTCGCCGGCGCTCGGCCGCCGCCGACCGGCGCGTTGACGTAGTCCATCAGCTCGCCGTCGTTGCTGGTCAGCAGGTTGGCGGCTTTCGCGGTGTCGATGCTGGAACCGCCGCCGACCGCCACGAACGCGTCGTACGGGCCGGTGCCGCGCGCGAAGTCCACGGCCTTCCGCAGGCTGACGTCGGTGGGTTCGACGTGCACTCCGTCGAAAGTCTCGGCCGCGATCCCGTAGCCGCGGATGCCCTCGGCGATCCGCTCCGGCCAGCCGGTCGCGGCGACGACCGGGTCGGTGATCACGAGCACGCGGCGCGCGCCGAACTGGGTCAGATCGTATCCGATCTCGTCGCTCGAGCCGGTTCCGTATTTGAGCGCCGGAGCCCCATAAGTGAAAACAGTCTCATGTTCGGCGGATGTCACGACGGCGTCCTCCCAACTGGTGGGCAGCCCGATCCGGCAATTGGCACAATCCCGCGGCGAGTTGTTCAAGATCACTTGACGCCGGTTCACGGTGCCGCCCTAAGCTCTCCTCATTAGATACCAAGTGGGCACCACCGTCGCGCAAACGGCCGTACGCGTCTTGAACGAGGCCCGGGTCCGCCGGGTGTACGCGGTCGTCGGCGAGTCGTTCCTGGAATTGCTCGACGCGCTCCGCCGCGAGCGCGACGTCACGCTCGTTTCGGCCCGCCACGATTCGGGCGCCGCCTTCATGGCCGAGGCCGAGGGCAAGCTCACCGAACGCCCCGCCGTGCTGCTCGCGAGCCGCGGCCCGAGCGCCGCCGCGCTGGTCATGGGCGTGCAGACGGCGTACCAGGACGAGACGCCGATGGTGGTGCTGCTCGAAACCCCCGCGCTCGACCCGGTGCTCACCGGCGAGGTCCCGGCCTCCGATTCGACCGGGATGTTCGAAAAGGTCGCCAAATGGGTCGTCCGCGCGGACGACCCCGACGACGTGCCGCATCTCCTCGCCGAAGGCCTCGCCCGGTGCCGCGAAGGGCGGCCGGGGCCGGTCGTGATCGGCGTGCCCAGCGACGCGTGGGGGGTGCCGTACGACTCGGCCAAACCGGTGGCGAAGGTTCGTCCTCCGGTCACCGGAACGCTGGGCCGTTCGGCTGAAGCTGTGGCGGGCCTGGTGGACGAAGCGCGCTACCCGGTGGTCATCGTCGGCGGGCGCGCGCGGTCGGCGCGGGACGAGCTGATCGCGGTGGCGGACGAGCTGGCGCTCCCGGTGTACAACGCTTTCCGCCGCCAGGACGCGTTCCCGGAGAACCACGCGCGCTACGCCGGGCACCTCGGTCTCGGCATCCCCGCGCGCCAGCTCGATGCGCTCGAACGGGCCGACCTCGTGCTCGCGCTCGGCACACAGCTCGACGAAGTCACGACGCAGGGCTTCCGCTACCCGACTCCACAGCAGACGCTTGTCCTTGTCGGCACAGGCATCGACGAACAGCGCCGCCGCGGCCTCACGTTCCGTGTGGACACTGAGGTCGAACCGTTCCTGAAGGAGCTGCGCGCGATCGCTTCGCCGCGCACGCGCAGAGCGTCGGCCGCGAACGCCGCCGTACACACCTTCATGACACCGCCGAACACAAGCAACAACACGCGCGTACATCCGGTCGACGTCGTGCGCGCGCTGCGAAAGCTCGCGCCCGAAGACACCATTGTCACAAGTGACGCTGGCAACTTCGCGCAGTTCATGCACCGCTACTGGTGCTTCACCGCTCCGCGCAGCCAGCTCGGCCCGAGCAACGCTGCGATGGGGTACGCCGTGCCTGCGGCGGTAGCGGCCAAGCTCGCCGAGCCGCGGCGCACTGTGGTCGCGATGGTCGGCGACGCGGGCACACTCATGACAGGGCAAGAGATCGAGACCGCTGTGCGTTACCGCGCACCAGTGATGGTGGTCGTGTTCCAGAACGGCTTGCACGGCCCCCTCGCGATGCATCAGGCGCGTACGCACGGACGGCTGTCCGGAGTAACCATCCCGCTGACTGACTTCGCGTCGTGGGCGCGCGGGCTCGGCGCGGCGGGGTACACCGTGGACGATCGCGAGCGGCTCGAACCGATCATCGCGAGCGCACTCGTCCGGCAGCGGCCCTGCGTGATCGACGTGCGAACGGACCCGGACGTAGTGACTCCGGACGTGCGGCTGAGCACGCTTCTCGGAGCCCAGCGTCCGTCGGGGACCTGAAATCTTCCTGAGAACACAGGGAAACGCCGGGAATGTTCGGTAGCTGCCAGGGGTTCGCTCAGGTAACCTGACTGTGTTCCCGGGGTTCGGCATCCGGACCCCGTTCGCTCGGCTAGGTTCGGCCGGCGTTCGGATGGGGAAATTCCCGGGTGGACACGCTCCCCGGCTCGGTTCGCGGCCATTCGGCGCGTTTCAGGGGTGGGGACAACCGGTTTCGGCCGGATTTTGTCGGTGCCGGATGGCACCATCGCGGTCATCCCCCGCTTGGCGCGGGGAAGGAACGAGGGGAGTTCGTCATGGCCGACGAAAAGGACGGGAAATCCCGTACCGCCGCGGCGACGGCTCGCGGCCGGGCCCGGTCCGCGCGGGCCGGTGCGCTGGTGTCCGTAGCGCCGAACGAGCCGGACCGCGGAGAGGTCGCCGAAGTGCCGGAGCAGACGCGCTCCGGAGTGGTTCCGGTGCTGTTCAGCGCCAGTGCGGAGGCCCACGACGTAGCCGTGGTCCCGGCCGAGCAAGGCGTAGAATGGCGCTCGCCGTTCGGCGCGCCGCTGCGCCACGCCAGCGGGGAGTGACCCGCGTCGCGAACTAGGGCGAGTCGGCTTGTGCGGACCCGCTCCGCTGTGCTTTACTTTCCTTGGTCTCGATTTTTGTGTTCGTGGTAATGCGCGCTCGCAGAACTCAGCGGGCGTAGCCCTCTTCTTCGAGGAGTGCATCTCGCCCGAGTCTGGGCCCAGGACGTCGGTCGGCTTCCTGTTTTGGTTTTATGTATGGAGATTGTTTAGATGACTGAGGGCACCGTGAAGTGGTTCAACTCCGAGAAGGGGTTTGGCTTCATCACTCCCGACAACGGCGGCGGCGACGTCTTCGTGCACTACAGCGAGATCCAGGGCAACGGTTTCCGTACCCTTGAGGAGAACGCTCGCGTGTCTTTCGAGATCGGCCAGGGCCAGAAGGGCCCGCAGGCCACGTCGGTCAACCTGATCTGACCTGCGTCTAATCGCTAAGTCGCCACCACTCCCGGCTCCGGGGGTGGTGGCTTCTTTCGTCTCCGCCTCCGAATCGGCTCCGTCCCCGGTCTCACGATGCGGATTGTGTTGCCCGCCAAGGCTTTCTGTGCTGGGCCGGCCATTGTGGATCACCCGATCGTGGCGCGCCGGGGGCTCGTAGGCTCGCGGGCATGAGCGAAAACACTTATCTCGTCACCGGGATGTCCTGCGGCCACTGCGCGCAGTCGGTCACCGAAGAACTCACCGAGGTGCCCGGGGCCGAGGACGTGACCGTCGACGTCGAAACCGGGCACGTGACGGTCCGCAGCGCCGAAGTCCTCGACGAGACGGCTGTCCGCGCCGCCGTCGAAGAAGCCGGGTATACCTACGAAGGGCTTGCTTCTCTCGTTTGAACGATGGGTAGCCACGCGAGAACCCAGGGTAGGCTCTGGCCGGCGTGGAGGCACGGCCGATGCAACGTCCGTGCAACCCTTTCCTCCGCGCGGCCGGACGCGTGTGCTGGTCCCCTGGCGGCAGCAGACTTGGGGGGTGCCCGATGGGGGCAGTCGTTGCGGGGATAGTGGCGAACCCTGCTTCCGGACAGGACATCCGAAGACTCGTCACGCAGGCGTCGGCCTTCCCGGTCGAGGAGAAGGCCAACCTGGTGCGCCGGCTGCTGTCGGCGTTCGCGGTGACCGGCGTCGAACGCGTGCTGCTCTCCACCGATCTCGGCGGCATCTCCGCCGCCGTCCTGCGCGACCTCGGCCGCGATCCGCTGCCCGCGGTCGAGTTCTGCGACGAGGACACGCTCACCGGCACCGCGCAGGACACCATCAACGCGGTGCACCGGATGGTCGACGTCGGGGCCGGCGTGATCGTGTGCCTCGGCGGCGACGGCACCGCGCGGGTGGCCGCGAAGGCGTGCGGCGACGTGCCGCTGCTCGCGTTGCCGACCGGCACCAACAACGCGTTTCCGCAGGCAGGCGAGGCCACGGTGGCCGGGCTCGCCGCCGGGATGGTCGCGAGCGGCCAGGTCGACGCCGACCTCGTCACCCAGCGAGTCAGCATGCTTGAGGTAGTGACGAAGAACCGCCGCGAGATCGCGCTGGTGGACGTCGCGGTCTCGATGAACAAACACGTCGGCGCGAAGGCGCTCTGGGATCCCACCGCGCTCACCGAGCTGTACTGCACCTTCGCTGAGCCGGACGGCATTGGCCTGTCGAGCATCGCCGGACAGCTGTGCCCGAGTTCCCGTTCCAGCGCGGATGGCGTAGCGCTACAGCTTGGTCCGGTCGAGAGTTCCGCGTACGTGGTGCACGCCGCGATCGCGCCCGGCGTGGTGCGTCCAGTCGGCGTACGCGGCTGGGGAGTGTTGCGTCCCGGCGTGCGCGTAGACCTTGCCGCAGGTGGCGGCGTTATCGCGGTAGACGGAGAACGCGAGCTGGAGCTGAAGAACGGCGAAGGCGCGTACGTAGAACTGCGCGCCGACGGTCCGTGGTGCGTCGACGTACGCGCGGCGATGGCCGAAGCAGCAACCCAGGGGTTGCTGCGCAGCGCCGTTACAAGCGGAACCGGCGAGAAAGGCCGAAGCCACGGTCGCTGCGCTGGCTGAGATCACGTGCAGGTGACACCTTCCGGGTGTCGTTCGCTGCGACTTGCCCGACCGGCTACCTTCTGCGAGTGGCACACGGGGAGGATCGGGGATGAGCAGCACTGCGACGCGGCCGGAAACGACTGCCGAGCCCCCACCGGAGGAATTTCGGGGCCGCAGCGGAATCGCCGGCCTGCTTGACCTGCCCGGCCAGGCGGTGCGCGCGGTCGTCAGATCGAGCACCACCACGCCCGGCAAGCTGTCGCTGATCGCGGTCGTGCTGGTGCTGCTGTCGCTGGTGGCCGGACTGGTCGGCGTGTTGTCCGTGAAAGACAAGGACAACACGATCAACGGTCTGATCGATCACCGCGAACCGCTCGCGGCGGCCGCGCAGCAGGTCTTCCGCTCGCTGTCGGACGCGGACGCGACCGCGGCCAGTGCCTTCCTTTCCGTCGGCACCGAACCGCCCGCGCTGCGGAAGCGGTACGAGCAGGACATCGCCGAAGCGGGATCCGCGCTCGCCCGCGCGGCGTCGGACACCGCCGAGGTCGGCGACGCCGCCCACCAGGTGGACATCCTGAACCAGAAGGTCCCGGTCTACACCGGGATCGTCGAGACCGCGCGCGCGAACAACCGGCAGGGTTTCCCGTCCGGCGCTTCGTATCTGCGCGAGGCTTCGCAGCTGATGCGCTCGACGATCCTGCCCGCCGCGGACGCGCTCTACAACGCGCACACCAAGAAGCTGTCCGACGAACAGGACAGCAGCAGCGACGTGCCGTGGGCGGCGGTCGCGCTGGTTCTCGTGCTCCTCGCGGCGCTCGTGGTCGCGCAGATCTACTTGACGCGCCGGACGAACCGCGTGCTGAACATCGGACTGCTCGTGGCCACCGGCTGCATCGTGCTGTCGCTGCTGTGGGGCGCGGTCGCGCTCGTCGTGCAGGGCAGTCTCGTCGCGACCGGGCGCACCGACGGCACTTCGCAGGTCGACATCCTGGTGCGGGCCCGGATCTACGCGCTGCAGGCCCGCGCGGATGAAACCCTCACGCTGGTCGCGCGCGGCGATGGCGGCGCGTACGAGCAGCAGTTCATCAAGCTGGCCGAGAAGCTCGTCGGAGCGGACGGCAAGGGCGGTCTGCTCGGCCAGGCGCGCGATCTCGCGTCCGGCACCGCGGGGGAGAAGAAGATCGAAGTGGCGGAACAGGCCGCGCGCGAGTGGTCGCTGGCCCACCTTCAGGTGCGCCGCC
This sequence comes from Amycolatopsis sp. NPDC114484, assembly GCF_055633755.1. Lineage (NCBI taxonomy): Bacteria > Bacillati > Actinomycetota > Actinomycetes > Pseudonocardiales > Pseudonocardiaceae > Amycolatopsis > Amycolatopsis sp. NPDC114484. The sequence continues at coordinate 1,021,227 of NZ_JBVKDQ010000001.1, forward strand.
TCGACGACGGCGGGCAGTACCAGGAGGCGGTGGACTTCGCGACGAGCGTGAGCCCGAACAGCGCCGCCGCCGCGTTCGCCCGGCTCGACACGAACCTCCAGGCCGCGATCGACGTCTGCCGTCAGGAATTCCTCGACAGCACCAGATCCGGCGACAACGCGCTCACCGCACTCGCGGCGGGCGTCGGCGTGCTGTCGGTGCTCGCCGCGGGCGGCGTGACAGTCGGCGTGCGAGAGAGATTGAGGGAGTACAGGTGATCCGGTCGCGGCACTTCGTCCGGACTGCCGTGCTCGCGGTGGTCGCGGTTCTCGCCGCCGCCTGCGGGACGGCGGACCAGCCGATGGAGGCCGCGCCCGTCACCGACGCGGCCTGGCCGACCCCCGCGGGGGTCGGCGGCCCCGATGCCGCGGCGGGCGGCGACTCCGACACCAGCTGCAACCCGCTGGCCAGCCTCGCGCCGAATGGTCTGGACACCTCCGGGCCCAGCCTGCGGAAGATCAAGGAGCGCGGGAAGCTCATCGCCGGCGTCGACCAGACGACCTACCTCTTCGGCTTCCGGAATCCGAAGACCGGCAAGCTCGAAGGCTTCGACATCGACCTGGTCAACGAGATCGCCAAAGCGATTTTCGGTTCCGACGGGCACGTGCAGTACCGGGCGATCACGTCGTCGCAGCGCGAGACGGTGCTCAAGGAGCACCAGGTCGACGTGGTGGTCCGGACCTACAGCATCACCTGCGCCCGCCGGAAGCAGGTGCAGTTCTCGTCGGTGTACTACGTGGCCGGGCAGAAGATCCTGGTGCCGAAGTCGTCGAACGCGCAGTCGCTGACCGACCTCGCCGGGAAACGCGTGTGCGCGGCGGCGAAGTCGACCTCGCTCGCGAAGATCGCCACCGACCCGGCCAAACCGGTCGCGGTCTCGGTGCCGAACTGGTCGGATTGCCTGGTGATGCTGCAGCAGGGCCAGGTCGACGCGGTGTCCACGGACGACACGATCCTGGCCGGCATGGCCGCGCAGGACCCGACGGTGAAGGTCGCGGGCGATCCGATGACGCAGGAGAATTACGGCGTCGGGGTCCCGAAGGACGAGGAGGACCTGGTCCGCTTCGTGAACGCGGTGCTGGACAAGATCCGCGGCGACGGCACCTGGGCGAGCAGTTACCAGAACTGGGTCGGCGCGCGGCTGGGACCGGCGAGCCCGCCGTCGCCGCAATACGGGTGACCACGCCGGTCTCGCAGCGCCGACGCGGCGCAAGTTGTACTTTTTGAGCGGCAGCTTTGCCGCGGGGAGCTCGGGAGGTAGTTGTGTCGGAGGAGGCGCGCCGTCCTCGGCACGCAGCACCGGAGGGGGACGGCGACCAGGCGAAAGCCGCGGACCAGCCGTCCGGACGGGGCGAGGCGGCCGACGCCTCGTGGACCCCGCCGCCCCCGGTGCGCTGGGACACCCCGGAACCGTCGGTGTCCGGGCGGCTCAACCCGCAGCCGGATCCTGACGCCGAGACGTTGATCAGCGCTCCGGTGCAGCGTCCCCAGGGCGCCCAGGGTGTTCAGGGCGGGCAACCCGGTCAGCAGGGGCAGCGGGGGCCGTCCGGTCCAGGCGCTCAGGCTCCGCAGCCAGGCCAGCCCGCTCAGCCGGGTCAGCCAGGACAGCCCGCGCAGCCAGGGCAGTCAGCTCAGCCGGGCCAGCCTGCTCAGACGGGACAGCCTGCTCAGACGGGCCAGGCCGGTCAGCTAGGACAGCCGGGCCAGGCCGGTCAGCCGCCGTGGACGCAGGGTCGTCCGGCCCCTCGTGGCGGCCAGCCGATGCCGCCGCAAAGCCGTCCGCCTACGCAGGGCCAGCAGTACCCGGCCGCCGCGCCAGGCCAGCCCGCGCCGCCTTCGCAGGGGCAGCCGTATCCGCCGCAGTCGCGCACCGGACAGCGACCGGTCCCGCCGAACCGCCCGCCACAGGCCCCGCAGGGGAACCGTCCGTCGCGTCCGCCGGAGAACCGCGCCGCTGGCCCGAACTCCGGCCCGATCCCGATGGGCGCCGCGGCGCAGAGCCAGCGTCCGGTTGAAGGAGGCGAAGCCCCCACGCGTCCGCCGGGCGACCTCGCCCCGGTGATCCTGCCGCAGTCGAACCAGCCGGTCGCGCCAGTCGACCCGGCCGCGCCGATGCCGACCAGCGTGCTGGCCAGCCCGACGCCGCACACCCAGAGCATCATGCCGCCGGCTCCGCGGGTCGCCCCCGCAGACGGCGGCCCGCTGCCCGATCACGGCACGGACAGCGTCCTGCCCTCCGGCGGCAGCGAAGGGCACGGCACCGGCACCCACGGTTCGCAGGGCTCGCAAGGCACCGGAACCGGAACGGGGTCGTTCCCCGGCACCTCCCGGCGCACCGGCTCGCGCGGCACCCGCCGATCTCGGCGCGGGCGGCTCGGCGCCGGTCTCATCGACGTGCCCCCGGTGCCGTACCGCGATCCGTCGACCGCGGTGCTGGCGAACCCGGTCGTGGCCGAGGACAAGCGGTTCTGCGGCAACTGCAGCGCGAAGGTCGGCCGCGGCAAGGACGGCCAGCCGGGCGAGCCCGAGGGCACCTGCGAGAAGTGCGGCACGTCGTTCTCGTTCATCGCGAAGCTGAAGGCCCACGAGGTCGTCGGCGGCCAGTACGAGGTGCTCGGCGCGCTCGCCTACGGCGGTCTCGGCTGGATTTACCTGGCCAAGGACCACAACGTGTCCGACCGCTGGGTCGTGCTGAAGGGCCTCATCGACACCGGCGACTCCACCGCGATGGCCGCCGCGGCGAACGAGCAGCGGTTCCTCGCCGAGGTCGAGCACCCGAACATCGTCAAGATCCACAACTTCGTGCAGCATCCGGACGCGCAGACCGGCAACTCCGTCGGCTACATCGTCATGGAGTACGTCGGCGGCCAGTCGCTGCGCGAGCTCGCGCTGCAGCACCACCGGGAGAGCAACCGGCCGGAGCCGCTGCCGATCGGCCAGGTCATCGCGTACGGCCTGGAGATCCTGCCCGCGCTCGGCTACCTGCACGGCCAGGGCCTGCTGTACTGCGACCTCAAGCCGGACAACGTCATCCAGACCCGCGAGCAGCTCAAGCTGATCGACCTCGGCGCGGTGCGGCGGCTCGACGACTACGAAAGCCCGCTGTTCTTCACCACCGGCTACAGCGCGCCGGAGCTGGCGTCGCAGGGCGCGTCGGTGTCCTCGGACCTGTACACGGTCGGCCGGACGCTGGCCGTGCTGAGCTTCGAGTTCGCCGGTTACACCCGCGAGTACAAGAACACGCTGCCCGGCCCGGACGCGGTGCCGCTGTTCGCGCTTTTCGGCTCGTACTACCGCTTCCTCAAGCGCGCCACGCACGCCGACCCGGACCGCCGGTTCATCGCCGCCGACGACATGGCCGACCAGCTGACCGGCGTGCTGCGCGAGATCATGGCGCTCGGCACCGGCCAGCCGCGCCCGGCCGCGTCGACGGTGTTCGGGCCGGAGAGCCGGACCTTCGGTGTCCACCTGGTGGTGCCGGAGCAGGGCGAACGGGTGCCGCTGCCGGACGCGGCCGAGGTCGTCGCCGGTCTGCCGATTCCGCAGGTGGACACGGATGACCCGGCCGCCGGGGTGCTCGCCACGACGACCGCGCTCGACCCGCACGAGGCGATCGAGGCGCTCGCTACCGCGCCGCGTGAGTCGATCGAGGTGCGGTTGCGGATTGTGCGAGCCCGGATCGAGCTGGGCGAGTTCGTGGAGGCGCAGCGGCAACTGCAGGCCGCGCAGTATCTGGCGATCCGGCACGGGTTCCCGCACGACTGGCGGATCGACTGGTACCGCGGGCTGATCGAGCTGGCTGGTGGACGGCCGCGGGTCGCGCACGTGGCGTTCGACGCGGTTTACGACGACCTGCCGGGGGAGATCGCGCCGAAGCTGGCGTTGGCGGTCAGTGCCGAGGGCGTGGGGGATTACTTCGGCGCTGCTCGGTTCTACGAGCTGGTTTGGCGGACTGACCGGACGTATGTGAGTGCTGCGTTCGGACTTGCGCGGGTGTATCTGGCGCAGGGGGCGCGGGAGAGTGCGGTGGAGGTACTGGAAGGGGTTCCGGCTACTTCTACGCATTACGTGGACGCTCAGGTCGCTGCGATCAAGATCAAGACTCGGGCGCAGGGAGTGGGGGCTGGGGAGCATCCGACTGTCACCGAGGGCGATCTGGTCGACGCTTCGGGGCGGTTGCAGCGGCTCAACCTTGACGCTGAGCGGCATACGCGGCTCAGTGCGGAGGTGTTGGAGGCGGCTTACGACTGGTTGAAGGTGCCTGGGCAGGCCAAGCCGGTCGCGGCGGCGAAGGTGCTGGGGTGTGAGCTGGAGGAGCGGGACGTTCGGTTTGGGTTGGAGCGGTGTTATCGGTCGTTGGCTCGGTTGACTGATAGCGCTAGTGATCGGATCGCGTTGGTGGATCGGGCTAATGCGATTCGGCCTCGGACGCTTACCTGAGTCTGGGGGCTCGTCGCCTGGCGGCGACGTTGCGCTTGGTGGTGTGAGAGGGGCACCCCGAAGCTGATTGTGACTACGGCGCGGGGGTGCTTGTCAAGGCGGGAAAGATGCCTTGACAAGCACCCCCGGTCCTAGTTTTTTTCTTTGTGTTGGGGTGGGAGGGTGGGAGTAGTTAGC
>NZ_JBVKDQ010000001.1:1025892-1192448 GCF_055633755.1 Amycolatopsis sp. NPDC114484
CCCAAAACTTTGCTTTCCCTCCCTCCTGGGGGGTCCTCCCAAGTAAGAAAAGCCTCCCCAAAAACCCCCCCCCGCGCCGCGTTTTTGGCTTCGTATCGGGGTGCGGGGGTGGTGTGGGTGCATGGTTCGGTGGGTGCGTTGGTGCGGTTGGTCGGGCTTTGGCTGGGCGTGAGGGGGGAACCTTGACGGAATCTGGGGCTGTGCGGGGTTCCCCATTGCTGGTTAGGGGTTGATGTCCCACTCGCGTTTGTTGCGGCGGTGTTGTTCGGCGAGCTTCTCCAGTGCTTGTGGGTCGCCGTGGGTGCTGAAGTGTTCGAAGCCCACTGCGATGAACACTGCGCGGGCGTTCACTGCCACCGGGCCGTCTGCGGCGTCTAGGTGGCCGTCTGCGCTTACGTAGATCTTGCGGCCGGCGACTCCGTCCAGGCGGGCCTCGATGTACAGCGTGGAGCCGACTGGTACTGGGCGGCGGAAGTCCGTCTCTAGTTTGCCCGTTACCGCGGGGCGGTGCAGCAGGTTGCCTACCGTCGAGCCGAGGGCCTCGTCGAAGGCGCAGGCCAGCAGGCCGCCGTGGGCCAGGCCGGGGGCGCCTTGGTGTGCGGCGGTCACGGTGAACTTCGAGTGCACCTTGTAGCCCTCGCCGATGGCTGACTTCAGATGCAAGCCGTCGTCTACCTCGTCGCCGCAGCCGAAGCATTCGGCGAAGTGGGCGCCTAGTTCGGTGCCGGGCACGGGGGCTTTCGGGTGGATCTCCGGCGGCTCCACCGGCACTGGCGGCCACGGGCCGGAAACAGGACTCATGGGACGACGTTAACCCGGCGGAAGGACCCCTCGGCACCCGCCCTGACCGGCGCGGCCGCATTTCCTGAGCGCAGGGTAGTCGGAAAATTCCGCACGGTAGAAATTTCGCGACTCACCCTGCCAGCTCACGTCAAGGGGTCAAGACTGGGGAAATGTGCTCCAACGGATGGACCGGGACGTGTGCAGGAGGAGGTCACCGCCGGGATGAGTGAGCCAAAGACGGGGAAACCCGAGGTCGATCAGAGAACAGTCAAACGCGCGGTGATCGCGTCCGCGATGGGGAACGCGACCGAGTGGTACGACTACGGCGTATTCACCTCGGGCGCGATCGCGACCAGTATCGGAACACTGTTCTTCCCCGGCGAGGGCAACGCGGTGCTGAAATCGCTTGCCCTGCTGGCCGTCGGCTTCATCGTACGGCCGTTCGGCGGGGCGTTCTTCGGCCCATTGGGGGACAAGCTCGGCAGGCAGAAGGTTCTCGCGCTCACCATTCTGCTGATGTCCGGCTGCACCTTCCTGGTCGGCGTGCTGCCGACGTATTCAGGCGGTTACAGCATGGGTATCGCGGCGCCGATCGCGATCTTGTTGCTGCGGCTCATCCAGGGCTTCTCGACCGGTGGCGAGTACGGCGGCGCGGCGACGTTCATCGCGGAATACGCGCCGACGAAACGGCGCGGTTTCTTCGGTTCGTTCCTGGAGATGGGCACGCTCGCCGGTTACGTGCTGGGCAACGCGACCGTGCTGATCACGTCGCTGTCCCTGTCGACCGAGCAGTTCAACTCGTGGGGCTGGCGGATTCCGTTCTTCATCGCGCTTCCGATCGGTGCGATCGGGCTGTACCTGCGGTCGAAGCTCGAGGACACGCCGGAGTTCCGCAGGCTCGAGGCGGCGGGCGAGAAGGCGGAGAAGGCTCCGCTCAAGGAGACCATCCAGCGCAACTGGCGGATGATCCTGAACCTGATCGGGATCGTGCTGCTGCTGAATATCGCCGACTACATGCTGCTCACGACGATGCCGACGTACTTCACCAACACCCTGCACATCGGCGACACCGAGTCCAGCTTGATCATCATCGGGGTGGAGATCGTGCAGTTCGCGCTGCTGATTCCACTCGGTGCGCTGTCCGACCGGATCGGCCGGAAACCCCTGCTGCTCACCGCGGCGATCGGGTTCATCGTGCTGAGCTGGCCCAGCATCAAGCTGATGCAGAGCGGCAGCCTGCTGTGGCTGATCATCGGCTTCCTGGTCGTGGCGATCCTGCTGGCGCTGATGCTGGCGGTCATCGGCTCGACGTTCCCGGCGATGTTCCCGACGCGCGTGCGCTACGGCTCGTTCGCCATCGGGTACAACATCTCGACGTCGCTGTTCGGCGGCACCTGCGGCGTGATCGTCACGGCGTTGATCGACGGCACCGGCAACGCGGACTGGCCGGCGTACTACTTGATCATCGCCGCGCTCATCGCGCTGGTCCCGATCATCAAGATCCCGGAGACGTCCCAGGTGCCGATCGAGCAGATCGACACCGCGGACAACGGCGGGAAGCTGGCCGGAGCCAGCAAATGAGCACTCGCTGAGGCTGATACCGAAAACCGCCCTCCGTCCATTAAGGACAGAGGGCGGTTTTCTTTGTCAGGTCAGCTGTTCCGCGTCGCCTCGATCACCCGCGGAGTGAAGCGCTTGCGGGCCCAAGCTGCCAGGCCACCGGCGACCACGACGGCAACAACGGTTTCGATCATCAGTGCAACGAGCACCATGGTGCTTCCTCCTCAGGTTCTCGGGCCGGCCAATGTCGTGCCGGCTGAGCGACTGGTTCGACGGCCGCTCCGGCCGCCACTGAGAACATCGCCCCGAAAGCCCGGGATATTTCGTCGAAAACCCACTTGATCCGGTGACGTCCGCCACTCTTGCCGCGAACGCGTTTCAGCGGGAGGTCGACCTGGGTAACGACGTGCTTCCCGCAGGTGAACGCATGGACGCGGGGGTCTGGACGCTTGTGGTCGGATTCGCCCGCGGCGGTGGCGCCGGCCGCGACGGTCCCACCCGCTTGCCGGTCGGCTCCGTCGGCGGTTCCTTGTCCGGCGAGCCTGGGCTCACCTCCGGACCGGGCGTGGAGACCTGCGCCGGATCCTTTGTCGGCCCGTCCGGAGTGGACGGGGCGGGCGAGACGGTGGCGAGTCCCGGCCCGGCAGGCATGACCGGCGGCTGCTCGGTCCCGCGGCTGCCCACCGCGAGACCGGCCACCACGAGCACCGCGACCGTCGCGGCGGAGCTGCCCGCGACCGCCCAGCGCTTGCGCTTACGCCGCACCGCGGCACCGCGCACGATCACGTCCGCGGCGTCGACCCGCATCGGCGGGCCGTCCGGCGTCTGCGCGAACAAGGCGCGCACGGCTTCGGTGTCTTCGGCATCATCGGAGACCATCTCGTTCACCTCCCTCCAGGGACGGGCAGTGCCTCGAAATGCGGGCCCAGCCGGGTCCGCAGGGTGGCCAGACCGCGCGCGGCCTGGCTTTTCACGGTGCCGGTCCGGCAGCCGAGCGCCGCGGCGGTCTCCTCGACGGACAGGTCCTCGAAGTACCGCAGCACCAGCACCGCGCGCTGGCGCGGGGCCAGCGCGGCGAGTGCCTGCTGGATCAGCTGGTCGTGCTCAGTCTCGGCGGCAGGAGCCGGGACGTCGGGTGGTGCGTCGGTGAGCCGCTCCCGTTTCCAGCGGCTGCGGCGGTTTTCCGCGAGGAAAGTGCGCAGCACGATTTTGCGCGCGTAAGCGTCGAGCGCGTCGTGCCGGGCCAGCCGCGGCCAGGCGAGGTACAGCTTGAGCAGCGCCGCCTGTGCGAGATCCTCGGCCCGGTGCCAATCCCCGCAGAGGAGATAGGCGGTGGACCGCAGGCTGTGCGCGCGCTCGCCGAAGTACCGGGCGAACTCGCCGTCCCACGGCGAGCTCTGCCCGGACGCCGGACTGGAGCGGGAGGGCACCGGACGATCAGCCCCAGACCGAGGGCAGGTGCAGGTCGCCGGTCGGGCCCGCGGGCACGGCGGTCGGGACGCGCTTGCCGGCGGCCTTCGGCGGCACGCCCGGAGTGGCGACCCGCGGCGCGCCCGGGGCGGCGGTGGTCTGCCGGTCCGTGGGCGCAGGGGCCGGGGCGGCGGTGGGCCGCTCGGCCGGGGTGGTCTTCGTCGGGGCCGGCTGCGCCGACGGCGGGGCGTCCGCGGCGAAAGCGACCGCGCCGCCGGTCAGCGCGCCTCCGGCGAGCAGCAGCGAACCGATGGCGAGAGCGAAGCGAACACGCACGAGTTTCCTCCTGGTTCCACGAGCGCCGGGTGGCGCTTGTCTGCTCTAGTCATGCGGTCGGCGGTCGCCGGGGTTGCATCGCGTTTTTCTTTTCCCGCCGGGACAGGCGAACGGCCGGGAGCGTTCGAGAGCTCCCGGCCGTCCGGTGGTGCTGGTGCGGTTTCGGTTACGCGGACAGGGCCGACAGCTTGGTCCACGCCGCCCAGTCGTAGGTCCAGTCGCTGTAGTCGCCGTCCTTCGCGCCCAGCTGCTGGGTGCTGCCGGAGATCTCCACCGGGTCGCCGGGAAGGACGCTGTCGAAGTAGATCTTCGCGTTCGCCGGCGACAGGTTGAGGCAGCCGTGCGAGATGTTCTTCTTGCCCTGCGCCCAGATCGACCCCGCGAGACCGTGGATGAACTCGCCGTTGTTGGAGATCCGGACCGCCCACGGCACGTTCACGTCGGTGTAGTTGTAGCGCGGGTTGCTCATCGAGTACGTCGCGTGCCTCGACATCACCACGTGCGTGCCGCTGTGCGTGACGCGGCCCGGGTCGGAGTCGAGGCCGTAGCTCACCGGGAAGTCCATGACCTGCTGGCCGTCGCGGACGACCTGCATGGTGTGTTCCTGGGTGTTGCCCTTGACGATCTGCGAGCGGCCGATGGTGAAGCTCGCGGAGACGTCCTGCTTGCCGTAGACGCCGTCGCCCATCGAAACGCCGTAGATGTTGGCCGAGACGACGACCTTGGTGTTCGGCTTGAAGTACTCCTTCGGCCGCCAGTGCACCGAAGTGTCGCCGTTGAGCCACGCCCAGGCGCCCTCGGTCTTCGGCGTGGTTTCCACCGACAGCGCGCGCTCGACGGAGGCCTTGTCCTTGACCGCGCTCGGGAACGTGAGCGCGATCGGCATCGCGATGCCGTAGGTCTGCCCGTCGCCGACGTTCAGGCTGCCCTGCATCTGCCTGCGCGGCTTGACCGTGGTGAACGAGCCGTTGATCTGGACCTGCTTGCCGTCCTCGCCGGTGGCCTGGCCGGACCAGGTGTAGGTCTTGCCGTAGCCGAGGTCTTCGGTGCTGCTCCAGCTCTTCTTGTCCGGGGACGGTTGTCCCTGCACCTGTTTGCCGTCGGCGTTGGTGAGCGTGACGGCTCCGATGGTGCCGTTGGCGACGGTCACCTTCGCCGGTTCGCCCGGTGCCACGTCGCCCGCCCCGGAAGCCGGCGTGATCGCCACGGCCGCCGCTTTCGCTGGCGTGGCCGGCGCCTCGGTAGGCCCGCCGCCCGCGGTCCCGCCCGCGTTCACGCTCGACCCGCCGCCGCTGCACGCCCCGAGCGTGAGCGCGGCGACCAAGCCCAGCACCGCGACGCCGGCCCGGCGGCGTGCGAAGTGTCGGATTGTCACACCGATCCCCAATCTCCCCTTAAGTACCCCGAACACCCAGACGTCCCGACCAGCCGTCACGTTCACCGGAAAAGGGGTGACCAGCGTCACATTGCACCGAGTGACCATTACGGAAGCGGTTCGATCGACCGCGCACTGTGCATCACCGAAGTGCGCTGGGTGTACTGGATCAGAGTAGCCGCGGGGTCCGACAGCGGTGCGTAGGCGGCGATACGACGTTCCGGTGATGCGTGCACGATGGAACCGATCCTTGCGATCAACGGGGTTCAGATTTGGTGAGATCCCGGTAGGCTGCTGACCAGGCCGTCGTTTTGCGTGTTCGTGGCTTCACACTCGCGGAACTTCTGACGCGAGCCGTGGGGCCGAAGTGCTCTTCGCTCGTCTCGTTGGAACCGCCCGGGACGGCCTGGGTGCCGTTTCGGTGGCATTCGAAGCGGATCTGTTACGAGGAGTACAGCGGTGGCGCAAGGCACTGTGAAGTGGTTCAACGCGGAGAAGGGCTTCGGCTTCATCGCGCAGGACGGCGGCGAAGGCGACGTATTCGTGCACTACTCGGAGATCGAGGGACGCGGCTTCCGCACCCTTGAGGAGAACCAGCGAGTGGAGTTCGAGGTCGGCCAGGGGCAGAAGGGCCCGCAGGCCCAGAAGGTCCGCGCGATCTGAGTCAGGCCCGCGCGTTTTCTCAGGCCTGAAAGAAGGGCCCCGACGGGATTTCCCGTCGGGGCCTTTTTTCATTGCGAGTTCCGTTGTGGGGAATGTTTGCGACGGTGGTTATCGCGGTTGATCCTGGGCTGGGGTCGGGGTTGGCGGTTCGGTTGGGGTCTTGGGTTCCGCGCTGGTCGGGGTGGCGAGTGGGATGCGCCACAGCTTGCTCGGGTTCGGGCCGGTTGGCGGGTCTGCCGGGGGTCCGTGGAGTGCGGCTTGGGGCTGGTCCGGCGGGTTCGGTGCGGGCGGATTTCGGCGGAGCTGAGCACGGACGGGCGACGCCGGATCGGTTGGTTGCTCGACTGTGGGTGGGTGCGGCTGGTCTGACTCGATCGAGTGGCGGCGGGGCGGTTACGTCCGGGCGGCTGGGGCGGGTTGGTTGGGCGGGTTACCGGGGTTGGCGGCTGGGCTGAGGGCCTTGGTCGGTCGGCGGAGTCGGCGGCCGGAGCTGGTTACCGGCGTGGCTGCGCGAGTTGGTGGGATCCGGTTGCCGGAGTCGGCTGCGCGAGTCAGTGGGCGGAGCTGGTTGCTGGTGTTGGCTGCGCGAGTGGGCGGCCGGAGCTGGCTGCTGGAGTTGGCTGCGCGAGTCGGTGGGCGAAGTCGGTTGCTGGCGTTGGCGGCCGAGCTGGTCGCTGGGATCGGCGGCCCGAGTCGGCTGCGCGAGTCGGTTGCTCAAGTTGGCTGCATAGGTTGGCCGCGCGAGGTGGCGTCCGGAGTTGGCCGCGAGAGTTGGCGGCCTGAATTGGCGACTGGAGTCGGTTGCGTGAGTCGGCGGCCGGAATGGCTGCCGGAGTCCGGTCGCGAACTGGCTGCGCGAGTTGGCGCCGAGGTTGATTGCGCGCTTTGGCTGCCCGGAGTCTGCGGTCGAAGTTGGTTCGCCGGAGGCAGCCCGAGTTGAGGCGCGAGTCGGCTGCCCGGGCTGGCCGGAGTTGGCGGCCGAGGTCTCGCCGTCGGCGGTGATCGCGGTTCTCGCCGCGGAGCGACCTGGCGCGCGCCTTGTCCAGCGCACCGCCGCCATGCCCTGCCGCGCTGTGCCGCCGAAGCATCGCCGCGGTGCCCCGCATGAAGCACCGCCGCGGAGCCCCGCATATCGCGTCTCCACCGCGCGGCGCTGCCGGACTACCCCACGGCTGTCAGGTCGGGCCGCTGTGCTGGCTCCCCCCTGGGGGCACCGCGCCCCGCCCGCCAGCCGCACCCTGCCCATCCGCGGGCGAACTCAGCCGAGCCGTCCGCCGCGGCCCGCAGCCAAGCCGTCGGAAGGAGAATCCGGGAGTGTCCCGCCCACCGGGACCCCGGCCGTTCGGCGACCCCGGAAAAGGGAAAACCCCCGGCCGTCGGGGGAAGCCGGGGGTTTTCGTTCTGGGGGCGGGATCAGCGTCCGACTAGGGGCTGTTCGAACGTCTCCGCCGGGAAGTGGAACTCGTCGGTCATCGCGTCGGAGTGGCGGCGCTCCTGGGCGGAGGCTGCCTGGCCCTCCCACGAGAGGCGCTCCAGGATCCATTCCTGCGCCAGGGCCTGCGGGGTCAGGTTCTTGGCGACGGCGATGTCCTTGAGCTGCTGGCTGGCGATGAGGTTCATGCGCAGCTGGTAGACCTGCGCGTCGCCGAAGCGGCTGCCGGTTCCGGTGCTCTCCGGGTCGGAGTCCGGGGCGAGCGCGGCGAGGTAGCTGGTGAGCTCCTTGTCCTCGACGACTTCGTCGCCGGCGGCCTTGGCGGCATTGCGATGCCGCCCGCTCGAGACGGCTTTGAGATTCGTGCGGCTGCTGAGGCGGCCGAGGGAGGGAAGAGGCACTCCGACACGATAACGGTTCGGTCTCGGCAAACAAACCACTGTGAGCCACGACACACGCATTTCTGTGCTCGGCCGGCCCAATTCGATCACCTGTTCAGCCCAGTCGGTAAACGCATTTCGCGACTGTCTGTTGATCAGGAGTACGGAGAGTAGATCCACAGGTCAGCGCCGGTGTGCAGAAATGGAGAGACCCCCGCGCCAGGGGGAGGAACGCGGGGGTCGGAGGGGATCTCCACAGGCGCTGACCGGGGGTGTGTCAGCAACACCGATTGTTGCACGAGTTCCGGGGATCGGCGAGGGGAAGCCGAGAGAAATCGTTCTGCGCGATCTTGGAATGCTTTACCAGGGAAGCTTCGGAGAGTGTTCACAGGTTCACTCTCCGGGGGGCTGCCGGTGCCGCTCGCCGCTGGTTAGCCTCGCGGCCAGTTGTTGCGAACCGCATGGAGGGGCCATGAGCGGATCGGTCGAAGTTCGTCAGTTCCTCCTTCGGTACGAAGGTGCCGACGGGGGAAGCACGTCACTGTCCGGCGGAGTGCCGGCGCAGCGCGGGCCTTCGGAAGGGCAACGGGTCTCCGACGACCAGGTCCGCCGAGCTCGCCTGGCCGTCGCGGCCGGTGCGCTCGACGTGGAGGACTGTGCGCAGTTGCTGGAGATGCTCGGGCTGAGTCCGGGTGACGACGGCCAGGCACCCGTACAGCGCTGACCCGGGCCGCTTGTCAGTGCGCGCGGCATGAGTTGGCGCGTGGTTGGCCTGGCGGCTTCTGCGGGCTCGGCTCAGGCGTGGGTCGAGTCGTCGTGCCTGCCGGTCTTGGTGCGAACTCGTGTCTCGATGGCCGGGAAGCGCGGGTCGGGCGGGTCCGGATTCGCGGTGTTCGGGATCGTCTCCTGCGTAGAGTGGCCTGGCACACACCGATCGTCCGGAGTGGCTTCTGGCTGGCCGATCGGCGCCATGCGGGGCGGTGGGGGTGTCGACGTGGACGTTGTCGCAGGTCGGAGGCTCGCTGACCGCTTAAGGAACCCCCGGTGCAAAGCCCCCGGAACGTGCCCTATGCTTGTAATCGCTCCCAGGGGAACACCTGAGAGCGCGGTCGGTCGGTACACCGAAACCGACCGGGCTCCCATCGTTCAGTGGCCTAGGACTCCGCCCTTTCAAGGCGGCAACGCGGGTTCGAATCCCGTTGGGAGTACGCAGTACCAGTAAGGCCCTGTGGCGCAGTTGGTTAGCGCGTCGCCCTGTCACGGCGAAGGTCGCGGGTTCGAGTCCCGTCAGGGTCGCAAGATCGTTCGGCTGCTAGCCGGCGTTCCCGGCCAGGTAGCTCAGTTGGTACGAGCGTCCGCCTGAAAAGCGGAAGGTCGCCGGTTCGACCCCGGCCCTGGCCACGCGGTTACCTGCGAAAGAAGCCCTCATCCACTCGGATGGGGGCTGTTTCGTTTTTCGGCCTTCTTGGCTGCGGCTCCACGGGCGATCCCGAAGGGCTGTCGAGTTGTCGCGCGAGGTTCTCCTGCCGGGTCGCCGCAGGTGGGTGGCACGGCTTGCCGTCGTGGCACTTCGCGTCACAGGCGGCTTGGCCCTGGAGCCGCAGTGCTCAGTTGGGGCCCCACGAAGCACCGGTTCTGCCCGGATTTGCCATTCGGAAGCAGTCTTGTCAAACCTCCGGATCGCTCCCTAGCCTCAATAACATCTCAAAGGTCTGGACCACTGGAGGTCGAGAATGCCGGGAGATGTGGGGCGGCGCAGTTTTCTGGCCGGGTCGGCGGCGGTGGGAGTGGGGGCGATGACTCCGTTGGGAGCTGAGGCGGCGGGCGTCGAGGCTCAGCCCGGGGTGGCGGTTTACGTGAACAACGTCGGTTACGCGCCCGGTGCGCCCAAGCGGGCAGTGCTCGCGGTCGAGTCCCCGCGGGCGATTCCGAGGTTCACCGTCGTCGAGGCCGCCACCGGGAAGGTCGTCTTCACCGGGAGCCTGCGGCCTGCGGCTCAGGTTCCGGGGTGGGACGACCGGCATTACTGGACCGCGGACTTTTCCGCGCTGAAGACCGAAGGCGAGTACGTCCTACTCGCCGCCGATGGGCGGTCGCAGCCGTTCCGTATCGATCAGCTGGTGCTTGAGCGCTACACGCTTTCCCATGTCGTGCACTACTTCAAGGGCACCCGTAGCTCGGACCGGTTCGATCGCAAGGACCGCGAAGCGCCGATCGGCTCCAAGGGCACGCAGGTCATGGACGCGCACGGCGGCTGGTACGACGCGACCGGCGACTTCGGCAAGCACTTCACGCAGCTGTCGGACCGCAGTTACTTCAACACTCTGCAGATCCCGCTCACCGCCTGGGTGCTGGCCAAGGCGTACCAGCGGCTCACTGCGCGCGGTGACCCCAACTTCACCCAGTTGCGAACCTGGCTGGCCGACGAAGCGCTGTTCGGCGCCGACTACCTGCGCCGGGTGAAGCTTGCGGACGGCACGTTCGTCACCTCGGTTATCCAGCCTGGGCCGCCGAAAGACCCGAAGCTGCGGTACGTCCTGGCGAACGGCGACGGCGAGCCCGTTCAGGTGAATTACCGCGAAGGCGGCGGGGTCGCGATCGCGGCGCTGGCCGCGGCGACCACGCTGGACGCGTCGGGCGACTACTCCCACGAGGAGTATCTGGCGACGGCGGAAGCGGCGTTCGACTTCCTCGAGCACCACAACGTCGAAATGACCAATGACGGCAAGGAAAACATCCAGGACGACTACGGTGCGTTGCTGGCGGCGGTCGAGTTGTATCAGGTGACCAAGAAGCCAGCGTACCGCGAGGCGGCGGATCGCCGGGCGCATAATCTGTTGCGGCGCTTGGTTTCCTGGAAGTCCTACCGAGATTACTGGCGCGCGGACGACGGTGACCGGCCGTACTTCCATCCCTCGGACGCTGGGCTGCCGGTGATCAGCCTGCTCGCGTACGCCGAGATCGCCGATGCGGCAACGGTTTCTGAGGTGCTGAAGGTGGTTCGGCGGTCGCTGGAGTTCGAGCTTGCGGTGACTTCCGAGGTGTCTAACCCGTTTGGGTATGCGCGGAATCTTGTGCAAGATGGAGAGGGTAAGAGGTACAGCTCATTTTTCTTCCCGCACAACGTCACGCCGCGTGTGAAAGATCAGTGGTGGCAGGGCGAGAACGCGCGGATCGCGTCGCTGGCGACCGCGGCTCGCCTTGCCGCGCAACGGTTTTCCGGCGAGTTCGCGGGTCGGCTGCGGTCGTACGCGGCGGATCAGCTGAACTGGATCTGCGGCAGCAATCCGTACGGCGTGTGCATGCTCGACGGGAGCGGCCGCGGCAACCCGCAGTACAGCTGGCTCGGGTCGTGGCAGTTCCTGCCGACGGCGGGCGGGATTGTCAACGGCATCACTGGCTTGAACGAGGATGGCAGCGGGATCGCGTGGGATCGCGGTTACGTGGTCACCGGAAAGGACGACGACTGGCGGTGGGATGAACAGTGGCTGCCGCACTCGACTTGGTACCTGTACGCGGTCGCGGTGGGGGACTGAGCCAGGTCCCGGAGCGGCGGGTGATTGGCGGGTTCCCGTGGTGCTGTGGTGTGGATGCCTGGTCTGGTGACGTCGATGAAGGGTGCTCGCGGGAAGTTTCGCTGGGATCCTTTCGCGGGCGGCTGGTTCGGCTTGGTTGTGCTGGGCGGGAACGGAGCCTGCTGGTCAGGAACGGAGTCTCGCCGGGCAGGGCAGGAACGAAGCCGTGCCTGGCGGGAACGGAGTCGGCCTGGCGGGAGCGGGGTCGGCCTGGCGGGAGCGGTGCCGTGCCCGGCACGAACCGAACCGTGCCGGGCACGACCGAGAAGCCAGCTAGCCGCCAGACCCAAACGCTAGATCAACGGCCCACGAAACTTAGCCGTCCCAGGAACAAGCTGCACCGTTCCGAGCCCACCGTGCGCACTGGCGTACGCCAGCTCACGCGAAAGGTCGCCGACGCCGTTCGTTCCTGGCTGTGGCAGCAGGTTCAGCGTGCTGAGCACCCCGAGCGCATTGCCGTCGCGGTCTAGGAAGCCGCTGCCGGAATCGCCGGGGATGCCGGGGGTCACGGTGAGTACCGTGTGGCTCCAGCCGCTGCCGGTGTCGCCTAGGCTGGTGCCCTGTTTGGGGGACAGTTGGGTGATTCCGCCGCGTAGTTCGGAGTTTCCGTAGCTCAGCACCGTGCCGAGTTGCTTCGTGCCGGTGGTGTTCACGCCGGTCGGGCCGCCCCAGAACGGCAGGCTGGGGTTCACTTTGGACACGTCCGCCGGGTCGACCTTCACGAGCGCGAGATCGTTGTACTGGCACGTGTTCGCGTCCGCTTCGTGGCGGGATTGCATGGTCAGCCACGAGTTGTAGACCAGGGTCCCCGGCTTGCTCGCCCCGGTGATCGAGACGGGAGTGCCGATCGGGAGCGAACCGGCGGAGCAGCCGTTCGTTTCGGTCGAGCCGCCGGTGCCGGAGCAGTGTGCGGCCTGCCCGAGGAACACGTCCGTTCCGTTGCTGTATACGAAGTTCGAGGTGCATTGCGCTCCGTTGGTGTGCGTCTGCACCCCGGGATGCACGGCGGCGGTGTCGGCCGGGGCCCAGGTCGGGGCCGCTGCCCACGCGGTCGCGGGCAGCAATGCGGCGGCGGTCGCCAGCGCCGTCAGCGCACTGGCCCGGGCCAGTGGTCGAGGGGTCTTCATCGGGCTCCCTTCGAGAAGGCCAGCACTCACTCGGACGTGTGCTACTGACCGGTAGGCATCGGGGCTACATCACACCAGAGAGTGGTTCCAGTCACAACCGTTGTGACCGTGGGTGACTATTGACCTAGAGCTAGCTGGAGGTTGCACACTGAGCGCATGGCTGGGGAATGGAACATCGAAGCAGCAGACGTCGACGCTTACCTCGCGCGCGTGGGGCAGCGGCGGGAGAAACCGTCCGTAGCGGCGCTGGGGCGGTTGGCGCAGGCGCACGTCGAGGCGATCCCGTTCGAGAACATCGATGTGGTGCTTGGCGCGCACCGCGGGATCGAGCTGGACGTCGTCAGCGAGAAGCTCGTCGGACGGCGGCGCGGCGGGTATTGCTACGAGCAGGCCGGACTGTTCGCGGCCATCGCCGAGCAGCTCGGGTACGAGGTGCAGCGCACGGTCGCGCGGGTGCAGCCGCGCAAGAGCGGGCCGTACACCCATATGACGCTGGTGATTACCGTTGAGGGGCAACAGTTTCTGGTGGACGTCGGGTTCGGCGCGGGGATTCTGCTGCCGATGCCGCTGATCGACGGGGCCGAGGTGGACCAGGCCGGGTGGACGCACCGGATGACCCTGCGCGAGGGCTGGTGGGTGCTGCAGAAGCAGGACGGCGACGGCTGGGAAGACCTGCACGAGGTGCTTCCGCTGGTGAGCAGCCGCCCGATCGACTACCAGGTGTTCCACCACTACACGTCCACGCATCCGAAGTCGCCGTTCACCGGGCGCATCGTGGTGATGCGGCTTGAGCCAGGACGGTTCCGCCGGCTGCTCGGCCGCGACTACCAGGAGGGCCGCCCGGACGGCACGGTCGAGACGCGCACGATCGAACCGGTCGAGCTCGGCAAGACGCTGGAGGACCTCGACGTCTTCCTCACCGAGGACGAGCTGGCGGCTGTGCTCGAGACTTACTGAAACAGCTCCGAGGCGGCTAGCGGCCGGCCGAGGTGGTAGCCCTGGGCCTGGTCGCAGCCGAGTTCCCGCAGCAGCGCCAGCTCTTCCGCGGTTTCGACACCTTCCGCGACCACCGTCAGATCCACCGCGTGCGCCATCGCGATGATGCTCGTGACGATCGCGGCGGCGTCGCGGGAGTCGGCGATTCCGGTGATGAACGAGCGGTCGATTTTGAGGGTGTCCAGCGTCAGGCGACGCAGCTGGGCCAGCGAAGAATAGCCAGTGCCGAAGTCGTCGATGGCCAGCAAAACCCCGAGAGAACGCAAGGCGGACAACACTTCCGCGGCCGCGGACGTATCGCGCATGAGTGCGCTTTCGGTGACTTCCAACGTCAACGAGCCGGGCGGCAGGCCGGTGGTGGCCAGTGCGTCGCGGACCGCCGGAACCAGATGCGGGTCGTCCAGCTGCCGCACGGAAAGGTTCACTTTCAGGCTGAGATCGAGGCCCCGTCCGGTGCGCAGGGCGGCCAGTTCCCGCGTGGTGTCGCGCAGGACGTACTTGCCCAGCACGTTGATCAGTTCGCTTTCCTCGGCCAGCGGGATGAATTCCGCGGGCGAGATCGCGCCGTGTTTCGGGTGGGTCCAGCGCAGCAACGCCTCGACGCCGACCATTTGGCCGGTGCGCAGGTCGACCACTGGCTGGTAGGCGGGCCACAGCTGTCCACTGTGGACAGCGTCGCGGAGGTCCTGTTCCATCCGCAGCCGACGCTGCATGCGTTCCCGGAGCGCGACGTCGAAGAACTCGAACCGGCCTCGGCCGCGGGATTTCGCTTGGTACATCGCGACATCCGCGTCGCGCAGCAAATCCTCCGCGCTGCGGCGGTCGTCCGGTTCGACGAGCACGATGCCCATGCTCGCGTCCAGATGCAGCTGCCTGCCGTGCACGGAAACCGGCTCCGCCAGCACGGAACGCAGGTGTGCGGCGAACACACCGACCTGCGCCTGTCCGGTCGTCGCGGACGTGACCACCACGAACTCGTCGCCGCCCAGCCTGCCCACGACGTCGTCGGGGCCGGTGGCCCGGCGCAGGCGTTCGCCTGCGATGCGCAGCACCTGGTCGCCGACCGGGTGGCCGAGGGAATCGTTGATCAGCTTGAACTTGTCCAGGTCGAGGAACAGCACGGCGGCCGGCTCGGCGCCGTCGCGACGGTCGAGCCGGTCCAGCACCAGGGTGCGGTTGGCGAGCCGGGTCAGCGGGTCGTGGGTCGCCTCGTGGGCCAGCCGGGCGCTGATCGCGCGCCGTTCGGTGATGTCGGTGAAGGAGGTGACCACCGAGGCGCCGTTCGGATCGTCCGAATCGAGCAGCCGGGAGGTCAGCGACACCCACACGTCGCGGCCGTCGGGTCGGCGCAGGCGGACCACCAGGCCGTTGTGCGTGCTCCCGGTGCGGCGCGTGTGCATGGACGGCAGCTTGTCGTCCGGGATCCGGTTGCCGTCCTCGTCGAAAAGCACGAGCTTCGTGCACGGCACGTTGAGCAGCTCCGCCTCCGGGACGCCGAGGATGCGGCAGGCGGACGGGTTCGCCGACTGGATCAGCCCGGTCGGGCCGACCACCAGCACGCCCTCGTCGAGTGCGGCCACGACCGTCGCGTAGTGCTGTTCGGCGCGGCGACGTGCGGTTTCGTCGGTGCAGACGAGGAGGAAGCCGTCGACGGTCTCGGTCGCGGACACCCGGACCTGCCGCGGCGAACCGTCCCGGCCGCGGTGGGTCTGCGCGGCGACGCCGTCGCGGATCGCGGCCGGGTCCGGGTCGATGCCGAGCACCTCGTGCACCCGTCTGCCGAGCGCTTCCGAGGCGGGCCAGCCGTAGACGGTCTCGGCGGCCGGGTTCCAACCGGTGACGATACCTTCGGCGGTGATCGTGACGATGGCGTCGCTGACGTGCGTGACCAGCGCTTCTTGCGCGCGAACGGCGGCCGCGGCGGCGTGCTTGACGGTGCTGTCGCGAATCACCACTTGGAACGACGGCGGGTTCGAGTCGCTGGTGCGCACCGAAACGGTTTCCGCCACGAATTTGCTCCCGTCCAACCGTTTCAGTACCGCTTCGCGCGGTTCCGCGCTGGGATCCTCAAGCAGCTGCGCGGATTCGGCGGCCACGAAGTCCCCGAACTCGTGACTGACGACCTCGTGTGCCGCCCGTGCCGCGAACAGGTCGAGCGCGGCCTGGTTGGCGTAGGTGACGACGCCGCCCGAATGCACGCAGATCGCGTCCGGGCTCTGCTCCATCAGCAGTCGGTAGCGGTCGGACAGCTCCGCGAGATCGGACTTCTCCGGCGCGGTTTCCGCGACCGCCGAGGCAACGCCGAGCAGACCGGTCGTGTGGTCCTCTTCGCCGACGGTCCGCGCGCGCAGCCGGATGCGGCGAGGGGTCCCGTCGGCGCCGTCCTGCGGCTGTTCGAGTTCGAAATCGCGGCCGGGCGGGGTGCGGCGGAGGTTCGCGGTGAGCGGGCGCAGCAGCTCGGTGAGCCGGTCGCACAGCTCCTTGCCGGTCGCGCCGGGGAGGCCGAGGACGGCGTCGAGGCCGGGCAGCCAGGTGAGGGTCGCCGGTTCGGAGGCATGCAGGGAGAACAGGACCCCCGCGCCGGCGTCCGGCCGCAGGCCCGCGAGCTGGGCGCGCCGGGTGATTCCACCCGGTTCACCGGCCAGGGCGTCAGCCTCCATGGTGCTTCCGATCCCCCTTGTCGGCGTATGGCCCGTCGATTACACCACCGAGTGAAGCCTGTGTATATCCGCACGGGGAGCCGCTTGCATCACTCGTCCGGACGCCGACGGTGGGTGCTATCGGGCGACGCGGGGCACGCTGCGCAGTCGCGGACCCCACACGAGCAGGCCGAAGTGGGCCGCACAGGCATGTCCGAGGACGGTCACGACGGAGGCGAGACTGGCCGGATCGTCGGTCACATAGACGCCGATAACGAATAGCTCAAGGGCCACGATCCCGGCGATCCTGGCCCGTCCGCGCAGCAGCGCGACGAGCACGCCGGCGGTGGTGAGGAAGCCGTAGCTGACCCCGATGTCGAGCCAGCGGCCCGCGGAACGCGGCAGGACGTCGGTGTGGATCAAGGCCATGACCGGAAGTTCGGTGGCGATCGTGGCGAGCACGTGCCCGCTGAAGAAGACCAGAGCCGTCCGGAGCCCGCCGAATCGCCGTTCGAACGGGGCGACGGCGATCGCGAAGATCACCGCGTACGGCAGCCAGCCGCCGTCGGCGATCCAGAACGCGCTGGTCAGGAGTGCGGTGAGGGGGTGGCGCGCCATGTTGTGCGCGTCGGTGCTGGAGACGGCGAGGAGTTTGTCGGTGATCTTGGGGCTGGCGAAACGGATGAGCAGCGAGGTGCCGAGGAGGAGGACGAGGTAGCCGAAGGTGAACGGCGTGGACCGCGGGCTGGGGAGAAGGCTGAGCCAGGCCCGCTTCGGCCGCCAGGTCGCGGGGAGGGCCAGGAAGGGAAGCCAGGAGGCGGGCTGGACGAGCTCGAGCGAGCTGGCGGCGGGGTCGTTCTCGGCCAGCACAGCCGTCGCCGTCGGCCGCGGGGATCCGATGAGGTCGGCCAACTGGGTTCCGCCTGCCCGGGTCATGGCCGCGGTCGCGGCCGGTTCGAGAACGTCGGTGGTCCCTTCCTGCCGGACGGAGCCCGGAGCCTGCCCGCGCGGCGACGTCAAGGACCGCCACTTCCGGGGAGTTCCCGTGGTGGCAGCACTGCGCGCCGGGCGGGGTGCCGGATCCGGCTGGCGCAGCGACATCCGTCCAGAGTGGCTGGGCATGCTGGGATTTTGGCCAAGAGCAGCTGTGAATGCGCTGTGATTCACACCCGCTAGAGTGAGCACCCTGGGTAGAAGGTTTCGCTCTTTGTCACCCGTTCGGTGGCCTCATTTGGTAGGAATAGGCCACTCCTGGTGAAAGGTCTCGCTGGTGAACGACGAGGTTTCGGTCGCCGAGCTGTTGGTGCGCGAAGGACACGAACGACGGATTCCGCCGCCGTCCCGGTCCAGGTGGCGCATGGTTTCGGTGATGCTCGCGGTGATTGTCGGCTGCGGGGCGGCGGCGATGCTCGTCTCGTACGGGACCACGGCGAGCGACGGGGCTGCCCGGATCACCGAGATGCGCGTGATCGAGATGCCGGACCGTACCGGCGGCGCGGGCGGCGTCGACGAGACCAACCCGCCGACGCCCACCGGCCAGGAAACCGAAGAGGGCACGGTCGGCGTCGGGGACGCCCCTTCGAGCAAGGCGAACGTCAACCCGCTCGGCGAGCACAGCGCCCCGGCCCATCCCGCTGACTCCGCTCCGGCGCGTCCGTCGTCCAGCGCGCGGCCGGAGACCACGGGTCCGACCGTGCCGACCCAGTCGTCGTCGAGTCCGTCCGGTCCGTCGAGTTCGAGCCAGCCGTCGTCGCCGAGCAGCCATGAGCCGCCGTGTGTCCTGAACATTATTTGTCTCTGACTTAAGTGCCGGGGAAACCCTGAGCGTCCGCTGAGCGTGGTCCGCGCGACGGGGCGGAACCCGGCATGATCGGCCGCGTGCCGAATACAAAGCTGCGTGCCTGGCTTCTCGAAGGCGAGCACAAGCGCGCCCAGCAGATGACCGGTGGCAAACGGGAGACCAAAAAGGCCGAACAGCCGTGGTGGAAGGTCATGTGCTTGACCGGCGTCGACTACTTCTCGACGCTCGGATATCAGCCGGGCATCGCCGCGCTCGCCGCTGGCGTGTTGTCGCCGTTGGCCACTGTGGTGCTGGTGGTGCTCACTCTTGCCGGGGCGCTGCCGATCTATCGGCGGGTCGCGCGGGAAAGTCCGCACGGCCAGGGGTCGATCGCGATGCTGGAGAAGCTGCTGTCTCGGTGGGGCGGCAAGTTGTTAGTGCTCGCGCTGCTTGGGTTTGCTGCTACTGACTTCGTCATCACGGTCACGCTGTCCGCCGCTGACGCTACTGCGCACGTTATTGAGAATCCGTTTGTTCCGGCTGCGCTGCATGGCGGTCAGGTGTGGATCACGTTGGTGCTCATCGCGTTGCTGGGGGCGGTGTTTCTCAAGGGGTTCGCCGAGGCGATCGGCGTCGCGGTGGTGCTGGTCGGGATTTATCTCGCGTTGAACGTCGTGGTGGTGGTTACCGCGTTGGCGCATGTTTTCGGGGCGCCGCAGCTTATTGTCGACTGGCAGAATTTGCTGGTCAGCGAGCATCCCAATCCTTGGTTGATGGTCGGGGTCGCGTTGGTGGTGTTTCCGAAGCTCGCGCTGGGGCTGTCTGGGTTTGAGACCGGGGTTTCGGTGATGCCGCTGGTCCGAGGGGCCAGCGGGGACACGGAGGCTGACCCGGTGGGGCGGATCCGGAACACTCGGCGGTTGCTGCTTACCGCGGCGTTGATCATGAGCGCGTTTTTGATCACGTCCAGTTTTGCTACCGCGGTGTTGATTCCGCAGCAGGAGTTTCAGTCCGGGGGCAAGGCTAACGGGCGGGCGCTGGCTTATCTCGCGCATAGCTACCTGGGTGATGGCTTTGGCACGGTGTACGACGCCAGTACGATCGCGATCTTGTGGTTTGCCGGGGCTTCGGCGATGGCCGGCTTGTTGAATATCGTGCCTCGGTACTTGCCGCGGTACGGGATGGCTCCGGATTGGGCTCGGGCTACTCGGCCGTTGGTGATCGTGGTTTCGGTGATCGCGTTTGTGATCACGTTGATCTTCGATGCTGACGTGGAGGCTCAGGGTGGCGCGTACGCTACTGGGGTTCTGGTGTTGATTTCGTCGGCTTCGGTCGCGGTCGCGTTGTCTGCTCGGCGGCTTAAGCAGCGGGCGTTCTGGGCTTATCTTGTGATTACCGTGGTGTTCTTGTACACGACCGTGGCGAATATTGTGGAGCGGCCGGAGGGGGTGAAGATCGCGGGGTTCTTTATCGGGGCGATTGTGGTGACCTCGTTGATCTCGCGGGCTACCCGGTCGTTGGAGTTGCGGGTCGAGAAGGTCGAGTTTGACGCGGCGGCGCAGCGGATCGTGGACAAGGCGGTGCGGTCGGGGGCGGTTCGGATCATCGCTAATGAGCCGGATGCTCGGGATGAGGCTGAGTATCGGGAGAAGGAGCAGGAGGCACGGGAGGACAACCATATTCCTCGGGATAGTGCGTTGTTCTTTCTTGAGGTTACTATTTCGGATGCTTCGGATTTTGAGACTACGTTGCGGGTGCATGGGGAGAAACGGGCTGGGTATCGGATTTTGCGGATGAAGAGTCCGTCTATTGCTAATGCTATTGCGGCGGTGTTGTTGTATTTGCGGGACGAGACTGGGATGCAGCCGCATATTTACTTTGCTTGGACGGAGGGGAATCCGTTTAAGTTTTTGGGGCGGTATTTGTTTTTTGGGGATGGGGATGTGCCTCCGGTTACCCGGGAGGTGTTGCGGAGGGCGGAGCCGGATCCGCATCGGCGGCCGGTGGTGCATGTGGGGTGAGTCTGGGGGGCTCGTCGCCTGGCGGCGACATTGCGCCTGGGTGGTTGCGTGGGGGCACCCCGAAGTTGATTGTGACTACGCGCGGAGGGGGCTTGTCAAGGCGGGAAAGATGCCTTGACAAGCCCCCTCCGCGCGTGTTTTTGGCTTCGTATCGGGGTGCGGGGGTGGTGTGGGTGCTTGGTGGGTTGGGTGCGCGGGCTGCGGTTTGGGGGTGGGGTGCGTGGCTTGGGTGCTTGGTGGGTTGGGTGCGCGGGCTGCGGATTGGTGGGTGGGGGCGCGGCTAGTTGGGTTCGCGGGTGCTGGTTGGTCGGGTGGTCCGTGAAGGGCGTGAGGGGAACCCTCAGGGACTCTGATTCCTTCAGGGTTCCCCTCAGGGGCGGTCAGAGTGCTGCCAGGGTGGTTAGGCGTTCTGCCAGTAGGTCGATGTCGGCTTCGGTGGTGCGGTGGTTCGTGATGCAGGCGCGGACGCAGGCTTGGCCGCGAACTCTTGCGGGGCCTAGCATTGCGGTGCCTTCTTCGTGCAGGGTGGTGAGGAGTTCCGCGTGTGCTTCGGCGTTGCGGCCGGGCATTCGGATGCAGACTGCGGTGAGTGTCACCGGGTTCATCAGTTCTAAGCCGGGTGCGTCGGCGATGTGCGAGCCTAGCCGGGTGGCCAGGGTTAGGCAGCGTTCGGTGACTGTTCGGAACGCTCCTACGCCGAAGGTGCGCAGTGCGGCCCAGACCTTCAATGCCTTGAAGCTGCGGGAAAGTTGCGGTCCGTGGTCCATGTAGTCGAGCAGGTGGGCGTCGTCGATCGCGGTGAGGTAGGACGACGACGAGGAGAAGGCGAAGGCCGCGCGTAGTTTCGCCATGTCTTTGACTAGCAGGGCTCCTGCTTCAAGCGGGGCGAAGAGCAACTTGTGCGGGTCCAGGGTGATGGAGTCCGCTCGGGACAACGGAATCAGCGCGTCGCGGGTTGAATCGGCCAGTACGAACAGGGCGCCGTATGCGCCGTCTACGTGTAGCCAGAGGTCTTCTGCGGCGCA
This sequence comes from Amycolatopsis sp. NPDC114484, assembly GCF_055633755.1. NCBI lineage: Bacteria > Bacillati > Actinomycetota > Actinomycetes > Pseudonocardiales > Pseudonocardiaceae > Amycolatopsis > Amycolatopsis sp. NPDC114484. The sequence continues at coordinate 1,046,995 of NZ_JBVKDQ010000001.1, forward strand.
GAGATCGGCGATTGGGCCGATTGGGTCTATCGAGCCGGTGGTTACCGTGCCTGCGGTGGCTACGACGCAGAACGGTTCTTTTCCGGCGGCGCGGTCTTCGGCGATTGCTTGGGTTAGCAGGTCGACGCGCAGTCGGAAATGGTCGTCGGTGGGGATGGTGCGGACGTTGGCCAAGCCGATTCCTAAGAGGGCGGCGGCTTTGACCACGCTGCGGTGTGCTTCGTCGGAGGTGTAAAGCACTAGCGGGGCGCGATTTTCCTGCAGGCCGCGCTCGCGGAAGTCTGGTCTGCGGTCGGCGATGGCGGCGGTGATCGCGTCCTTGGTGGCTCCGGAACCGCCGTTGGTGAGGAGGCCTCCGGAGGAGGGGCCCAAGGCGAAGAGGCCGGTTAGCCAGTCGATGACGGAGCGCTCGATCACGTTGGCAGCGGGGGAGATCTGCCACAGGTTGCAGTTCTGGTTCAGTATCGCGGCGATCGCTTCGGCGTAGGCTCCGATGCCGTTCGGCGGGCCTTGTACGTAGGCGAGGAAACGCGGGTGTGCGATCGTGGTGGTGTAAGGCACGATCCGGTCTACGACGTCGGAGAAGAATGCTTCTACGCCAAGGCCTTCTTCCGGGAACGGTTCGGCTAGCAGTTTGGCCAGGGTTTCCCGGTCCGCGTCAGGGGCGATCGGGCGACTAGTGAGTGAATTTTCGTAGCTGTCGGTGAACCGGGCCAAAAGCTCGGCCGCTCTGGTTCGTTCGGCGGCATTGAGAATGAGGGGGGTGCCGTCCATGCGCCCTCTTCTGTTCGAAGGTCTTTTCCGGCACAAGGTGCCATGGGCCGGATCTGCGGCGCAATGGCGGAAAGCGGGATGCGGGACTTTCTGGCTGCTGGACAGAATGCGGAGGGGAAAGGACTGCCCGAACGGCCTGGGAAACGAGGGGCAACCGGGCATGATCGGAGGTTGCGGCCGAACGGCGGTACCGGGGGAAAGGCTGGGGGACAAGGGGTTTGGTCGGCTGCTTACGGCAGCGGGTCTTCTTCCTCCCGCGCCCGGCCGAGGTGGTTGAACAGCAGGTTCAGTACGAAGGCCAGCACGGCGGCGACGGTGATCGGGCTGCCGCAGATCGTGCGCAGCCAGGCGGGGAAGTGCTGGAAGAACACCGAGTTGCCGAACCGGTCGAGGCCGAAGGCGGGCAGCAGGCCGACTCCGAGTGCCACTGAGGCGACGAAAGCGTTGTGGTTGCCGGAAAAGTCGACCTTCTTGAGCGTCTGCACGCCGACCACCCCGACCATCGCGAACATCACCACCGCGACACCGCCGACGACCGGCTCCGGGATCGCGGCGATGAACGCGCCGATCTTCGGCACCAGGCCCATCACCACCAGCATGCCGCCGGTCGTCGCGACCACCCAGCGGCTGCGCACGCCGGTCATCTGCACCAGCCCGACATTCTGCGCGAACGCGGTGTCCGGGAAGGAGTTCATGAAGCCGCCGAAGATCGCCGACAAGCCGTCGGTCGCCAAGCCGCGAGAGAGGTCGGCGGGGGTGACCGGACGGCCGGTGATCTCGCCGACCGCGATCAGGTCGGCGGTGGTTTCGGTGAACGACACCAGCATCACCACGCACATCGACACCACCGCGGCGACCGGGAACGTCGGCGCTCCGAAGTGGAACGGCGAGGCCAGCCCGAACCAGCTCGCGTCGCCGACGCCGGAGAAGTGCGTGCGGCCGAGCGGGATCGCGATCAGCACGCCGGCGATCAGCGCGACCAGCGGCCCGATCTGGCCGAGGAACCCGCGCAGCACCCGGGTGAACAGCACCACCAGCGCGATCACGCCGAACGCCAGCCCGAGGTTCGCCGGATCGCCGTAGGACGGGTCGCCGGTGTCGTGCCCGCCGATCATCGCGGTGCCGGGGCCGAGCAGCGAGATGCCGATGACCAGCAGCAACGTCCCGGACACCAGCGGCGGGAAGAACCGGATCAGCGCGGCGAACGGCCGGGCGATCAGCAGGCCGAAGACGCCGGAGGCGATCATCGCGCCGTACACCGCGGTGATGCCGTACTGCGCGGCGATCAGGATCATCGGGTTGACCACGGTGAACGTCGCGCCCGCGACCACCGGCAGCCGGACGCCGAACAGCCGTCCGATGCCGACCGACTGGACCAAAGTGGCCAGTCCGGCGACGAACAGGTCGGCGTTCACCAGCAGCGCGATCGACGCGTTGTCCAGGTGCAGCGCGCTGCCGATGACCAGCGGCACGGCGATGCAACCGGTGTACATGATCGCCATGTGCTGCAGCCCGAGCAGAAGCAGGCGTCCGGCGGGAAGGCCCCGGTCGACCGGGTGCGCGGCGTTCGTCATGAGCGGCTCCTTCGCTGTGGTCCCGCCGGATTATCACCGCACATACCGCCGGTTTGTGTGTGACCATGCCAGACATGACTGCACGACCTCCGTTCCGTGCCGATCATGTAGGGAGCCTGCTGCGGCCGCCGGTGCTGCGCGAAGCGCGGCGCGACCACGCGGCGGGGGAGATCTCCGCCGAACAGCTGCGAGCCGTCGAGGACGACGCGATCCGCGACGTCGTGAAGATGCAGAAGGCGGCCGGCCTGCGATCGGCGACCGACGGCGAGTTCCGCCGGTCCTCCTGGCACATGGACTTCATCTACGCGCTCGGCGGCGTCTCGCGCAGCGACGAGCGGCTGCACGTGAAATTCCACAATCTGGCCGGTGACCTGGAGTTCAGCCCGCCGGGCCTGCAGGTCGACGGCAAGGTCGGCCTCGCCGAGCCGATCTTCGCCGACCACTTCGAGTTCCTCAAGGCGCACACCGACCCGGGCATCACGCCGAAGCTGACCATCCCGTCGCCGAGCATGGTCTATTACCGCGGCGGCCGGGCGGCGGTGAGCGAGACCGTGTACCCGGAACTGGACGAGTTTTTCACCGACCTCAGCGCGGCGTACGCGGAGCAGTTGCGCGCGATGAGTGCGCTGGGCTGCACGTATCTGCAGCTGGACGACACCAGTCTGGCGTACCTCAACGACCCGAAGCAGCGTGAGCTGGTGGCGCGGATGGGCAGCGACCCAGACACCATGCACCTGCGCAACATCTCGACGATCAACGCAGCGCTCGCCGGGAAACCGGCGGACCTGACCGTGACGACACACCTCTGCCGCGGCAATTTCCGCTCGTCGTGGGCGGCGTCGGGGAGCTATGAGTTCGTCGCCGAAGCGCTGTTCGGCGAGCTGGCGGTCGACGGATTCTTCCTGGAGTACGACGACGAACGCTCCGGCGGTTTCGAGCCGTTGCGGTTCGTGCCCAAGGGAAAGCGGGTCGTGCTCGGGCTGGTCACCAGCAAACGGCCGGAGCTGGAAGACCCGGACGCGCTGGTGCGGCGGATCGAGGAGGCGTCGCGGTATGTGGACGTCGACCAGCTGTGCCTGTCGCCGCAGTGCGGGTTTTCGTCCACTGAGGAGGGAAACGATCTGACCGCCAGTGAGCAGTTGCGGAAACTGGAGCTGATCGTTTCGACCGCGGAGCGGGTCTGGGGTCGTTCGTGATCACCTGCGTTGTCGACTACGTGATCGACCCGGACAAGATCGCGGACTTCGAGCGGTTCGCCGCCGAGTGGATGCGGCTGGTGCGGCGCGAGGGCGGGGTGCACCACGGGTATTTCCTGCCCGCCGAAGGGGCCAGCGACGAGGCTCGGGCGTTGTTCAGCTTCGAAAGCCTGGCCGCGTACGAGCGGTACCGGACGCTGTTCGGAGTGGACCCGGAGTTCGTGGCGGCGGACCGGATCCGGGACGAGAGCGGATGCGTGATCCGGTACCGGCGCACCTTCATGCGGCCGCTGCTGCCGGAGTGACCCGGGTCCGTGAGGGGAACCCTGAGGGAATCAGAGTCCCTCAGGGTTCCCTTCACGGACGTTCGGCGAGGTAGCGCGACAGCTGGGCCGCCCCGTCCAGCATCGCGTGTGCCCGGGCGGTGAGCCGGGAACGCCAGGTACGCAAGGCTTCTTCCAGCGGCGCGACCCCGCCCGCGTGGCGGACCTGTTCCAGCACCGCCGCGATCCGGGCGAGCGGGTAGCCGCCGCGGCGGAGTTGATGCGCGAGGCGGGCGTCGCGCACCGCGGCCGGCGGGTAGCGGCGGTTCCCGGCTCGATCGCGTTCCGGTTGGAGGATCCCGGCAGCCTCCCATTTGCGCAGCGTGGCGGGGTGCACGGACAACTGGTGCGCGAGCGCGCCAATCGACGGGACCGTCTGGCGCACGGCCGGTTCCTCGGTCAGGTTCCGCAGCGCGCGCTCGACCTCGGTGAGGGTGCCGCGGTCGCGCGACAACTCGGCGTGGCCCTCGTCGATCAGCTGGAACGCGGAGTCTTCCGAACGCTCGTTGACCGCGCGCAGAATCGCCGCCGCGCGGGCGTGGCCGAAGCCGGGACGCAGGGCGAGGAAGGCGCGCAACGCTTGCGCGTGGTGTTCGGTGTACGTCCGGTAGCCCTGCGGTCCGCGTTCGGCGGACGGGAGGATGCCGTCCTCCTCGTAATTGCGGACGGCTTGGGTCGACAAGCCGTGCTCGCGGGCGAGGTCCTTCGGACGCATGTCACCTCCGATTTGAGGGTTTCACCGCCATTCAACCAGGTGATTCGCGAAGAAGTGCCAACGGAGAGTTCAACGATACGGTCAAAGCAATGAAGACCTTCGACGACTTCCTCGCCCGCCGTTCCCCGGTCCTGCTCGGTTTGGGGGAGCCCACCCATTGGACCGAGGCGTTCCCGTTGTTCCGCAACGAAATCTTCCAGCACCTCGTCCGCGAACACGGGTGTCGATCGATCGCGCTGGAGACCGACTGCCTGGCCGGACGTCTGGTCGACCGCTACGTGACGACCGGCGAAGGTGATCTCGACAAGGTGCTGGCCACCGGGTTCAGCCACGGCTTCGGAGCGTTCCCGTCGAACCGCGCGCTGGTCGAGTGGCTGCGCGACCACAACACTGGCCGCAAGCCCGAAGACCAGGTCCACTTCCACGGCTTCGACGCCCCGCTGGAGATGGCCAGCGCGCCCAGTCCGCGAGCTGTGCTCACCGAACTGCATGGCTTCCTGTCGAAGCATCTTGACGACGTGCCGCACGACGTCGCGACCATCGAGCGGCTGGCTGGCGACGACGCGGCCTGGGCGGACGAAGCGGCGATGTGGGACGGGGCGAAGTCCAAAGGGGACAGTCCCGACGGGCGCGAGTTGCGGTTGGTCGCCGACGATCTGGCTGGCCGATTCGAACGGGCCCGACCGGCGTTGCCCGACGGCGGCGACCTGCTAGCCCGGACCGCGGTCGGACTCTGCCGCTACCACTCGCTGATGGCCGACACCTCGTCGGAACGGATGGGCAGGCTCGGGGCGCAGCGCGACGCGATGATGGCGGACAACCTGCTCGCGCTGCCCGGCGCGTTCGTGTCCGCGCACAACCAGCACCTGCAGCGTCGCGCGGCCTCGATGATGGGTGCGCAGTGGTGGAGTGCGGGCGCACACGTCGCGCACCGGCTTGGTGACCGGTATGTGTTCATTGCCACCGATTTCGGCTCGTCCGATGCGGTAGGGGAGCCCGCGCCGGGGACGCTGCAGGCGTATCTCGCCGCGACGGTCCAGGACCGTGAACTGGTCGAAACCGCCGGAATCGACCCCGGGCTGCCCGCGCGGACCGGCGACGGACGGGAGTATCTGCCGTTCGACGCGGTCGAGGCGGCGGATGCGATCGCGTTCCTGCATCGGGTCTGACCGCCGCTCCTCGACGATCTTGGCTGAGGTGTGCTCAGATGGACCTCAGATGTCGGGAGGAGCGAGATGAGCACCGAGACCGTTCTCGTCGTCGGCGGTGGGCAAAGCGGGTTCCAGGCCGCGGCGTCCTTGCGCGACAAGGGGTTCGCCGGCCGCGTGGTTCTCGTCGGCGACGAACCGGGGGTGCCGTATCAGCGGCCTCCGCTGTCGAAGGCGTATCTGGCGGGCAGCGCGGGTGTAGAGCAGCTGGTGCTGCGGCCCGAGGATTACTTCGCTGAAAAGGACATCGAGCTGGTCCGCGGCCGGGTCGCCGCGATCGACCGGGACGCGGCGAAAGTCCGGCTCGAGGACGGTACTGAGCTGGGGTACGACCATTTGGTGCTGGCCACCGGCGCGCGCAACCGTGCGCTGCCGGTGCCCGGTGCCGACCTCGAAGGCGTCCTGACGCTGCGCACGCGCGCGGACGCCGACCGGCTGCGGGCTTCGCTGGACGCGGCGGGGGACGTCGTGGTGATCGGCGGCGGGTTCATCGGGCTGGAGTTCGCCGCGCACGCCGGCCGTCCGGTCACCGTGGTGGAGGCGCAGGACCGGCTGCTGGCGCGGGTCGCTTCGCCGGAGATCTCGGAGTTTTTCGCCGAACATCACCGGGCGGCCGGGCACACGCTGTTGCTGGGCGTCGGAGTTACCGCGCTGCACGGGTCCGGCCGCGTGGAGTCCGTGGAACTCTCCGACGGGCGACGGCTGCCCGCGGACCTCGTGGTCGTCGCGGTCGGCGTGCTGCCGGAGACGGCGCTGGCCGAGGCGGCCGGGCTTGAGGTGCGCAACGGGGTCGTCGTGGACGAACACCTGCGCACCGAGGACCCGAAGATCTTCGCGATCGGCGACTGCGCGTGCTTCCCGTGCGTCCAGGCCGGTGCCGCGACCCGGCTGGAATCTGTGCAGAACGCCGTGGACCAGGCCCGTTCGGTGGCCGCGGCGATCGCCGGGGAACCGGCGCGCTACGACAGCCTGCCGTGGTTCTGGACCGACCAGACCGGCGCGAAACTGCAGATCGCGGGCATTCTCGGGGCCGCCGACCGGACCGTCGTGACCGGTGACCGGTCCGCCGGGAAGTTCTCTGTGCTGTCCTTCCGCGACGAGGTGCTGATCGCCGTCGAATCGGTCAACCGCGCGCCGGACCACATCGCTGCGCGCCGCCTTTTCGCCGCGGAACCGCATCCGGCGTACGCGGATCTGGAAGCCAGCTCGTTCGATCTGAAAGCACATCTGAAGTCGCGCACCGCGGCTTGATTCGGAGGTTCCGTTGCGCACGCAGGTCGCCGTGATCGGCGCTGGACCGGCCGGGTTGCTGCTGTCGTATTTGCTGCACCAGGCGGGTGTCGAGGCTGTCGTGCTCGAAGCGCGCGACCGCGAGTACGTGCGGCAACGCGTGCGCGCCGGGGTGTGTGAGCAACCGACGGTCGACCTGCTCACCGAAATCGGCCTCGGCGGTCGGCTGGCGGCGGAAGGCTTGCCACACGAAGGGTTTTCGCTCCGTTTCGACGGGGCCGATCACCGCATCGCGCTCACCGAGCTGACCGGCAAGGCGATCACGGTCTACGGGCAGCAGGAGATTGTGAAGGACCTCGTCGACGCGCACGAGGAGGCGGATCTTCCGCTGCACTTCGAGGTCTCGGATGTTTCTCTGTCCGATGTAGACACTTCGCGCCCTGTTGTGCGGTACCGGGATTCCTCCGGTGCCTCGCAGACCCTGGAATGCGACGCTATCGCTGGCTGTGACGGGTTCCATGGCGTCTCGCGTCCGTCCATTCCGGACGGTGTGCTGACCGCCTTCGAACGCGAGTACCCCTTCGCCTGGTTGGGCGTTCTGGCGCGGACGCCGCCGTCGCACGAGGAGCTGATCTACACCCATCATCCGCGCGGATTCGCCTTGCACAGCATGCGGTCCCCGGACGTCACGCGGTTGTACCTGCAGGTCGATCCGGGGGAGAACCTGGCGGCCTGGTCGGACGACCGGATCTGGACGGAGCTGTCGACGCGCCTGGCGGTCGAGGGGGAGTTCACCCTGCAGGAGGGGCCGATCCTGGACAAGGGCATCACGCCGATGCGCAGCTTCGTGACCGAGCCGATGCGCCACGGTCGCCTGTTCCTGGCGGGCGACGCGGCCCATATCGTGCCGCCGACCGGGGCCAAGGGGATGAACCTTGCCATGGCGGACGTGGTGGTGCTGTCGCGGGCTTTGGTCGCGTTGCTGCAGGGGGATTCGTCGCTGGCGAAGTCCTATTCGGACACTTGCCTGCGCCGGGTGTGGCGGGCGGAGCACTTCTCGTGGTTCATGACGACGATGCTGCACGTGGACCCGGGGTCGGACGCGTTCGCTCGGAGGCTGCAGCTGTCGCAGCTGAGGTATACGGCTTCGTCGAGGGCGGCGGCGACGAGCTTGGCGGAGAACTACGTGGGATTGCCGTTCGCCTGAGGGCGCCGACCTGGTCAATCAAGGGTTGACGCAACGCTGTCGTCAACCTACGGTTGACGACATGACCGACTCCGTGAAGCTCGACGACCTCATCAACGCCATCAAGGCCAACAACGAAAAAGACACCCTCGCCCAGCTCACCGACGCCGTGTACGTCGGCCAGCACCTCGGTGAAGTGGCTGACCACCTGATCGGCCACTTCGTCGACCAGGCCCGCCGCAGCGGGGCTTCCTGGACCGACATCGGGGCCAGCATGGGCGTGTCCAAACAAGCCGCGCAGAAGAGGTTCGTCCCGAAGGGCGATGATCCATCCGGCGGAATACAACGGATGTTCGGCCGCTACACCGACCGGGCCCGGCACGTCATCGTGGCAGCTCAGCAGGCGGCCATCGACGGCAAGAACGTCGAGATCGACACCGTGCACCTGCTGCTCGGGCTGCTTTCCGAACCCGCCGCGCTGGCCGCGGGCGCGATCGTCGCCCAAGGCGTGACGTTGGAGGCGGTGAAGGAAGCCGCGGAGGCGAAGCTGCCGGAACCGCTCGGCGAGGCTCCCGAGAAGGTGCCGTTCGCTCCAGCGGCCAAGAAAACCCTCGAACTGACCCTGCGCGAGGGCCTGCGGCTCGGGCACAACTACATCGGTACCGAGCACATCCTGCTCGCCCTGCTGGAACAGGGCGAGGGCGCGGGGTACGAAGTCCTTGCCGCACTGGGGGTCGACAAGGAACGGGCCGAAGCGAAGATCAAGGAGTTCCTCGCGGAAATCCTGGGCACGCTCAATCAGTGAGCCGTGAAGGACTCCTTGCGGGAATCAGATTCCCGCAAGGAGTCCTTCACGGACCGACACAACTCAGGCCTCGACCTCAGAGCCGTCCCCGGCCCACAGCGTGTGGAACGAGCCGGGACGGTCGACCCGCCGGTAGGTGTGCGCGCCGAAGAAGTCGCGCTGTCCCTGCACCAGCGCGGCCGGCAACCGGTCCGCGCGCAGGCCGTCGTAGTACGCCAGTGCGGTCGAGAAGCCGGGCGTCGGGATGCCCAGGCGGACCGCCGTCGAGATCACCGAACGCCACGAGTCCTGCGCGTTTTCGACAGCCGCCCGGAAGCCGCCGGAAGTGAGCAGCGTCGGGAGGCCCGGCTCGGCGGCGTAGGCGGACGTGATGTCGTTCAGGAACTTCGCCCGGATGATGCACCCGCCGCGCCAGATTGAGGCGACGCGGCCCAGGTCGATGTCCCAGCCGTACTCCGCGGCACCGGCCTGGATCTGGTTGAAGCCCTGTGCGTACGCGACCACCTTCGACGCGTACAGCGCCTGCTCGACGTCGTCCGCGAAGGTCTCCAGCGCGGACCCGGTCAGCGGCGTGCGCGTCGGCCCGCCCAATCCACGAGCGGCCGAACGCAGCCCCGTGGACCCGGACAGCGACCGCGCGAACACGGCTTCCGCGATGCCGCTGATCGGCACGCCGAGGTCCAGCCCGATCTGCACCGTCCAGCGGCCGGTGCCCTTCTGCTCCGCCGCGTCCTCGACCACGTCGACGAACGGCTTGCCGGACGCGCCGTCGACGTGCTTGAGCACCTGGGCGGTGATCTCGATCAAGTACGAGTCGAGCCGACCGGTGTTCCAGGTGCCGAAGACGTCGGCGATCTCCGCCGGCGAGTAGCCCGCCGCGCCGCGCAGCAGGTCGAACGACTCGGCGATCAGCTGCATGTCGGCGTACTCGATGCCGTTGTGCACCATTTTGACGAAATGCCCGGCCCCGTCCGCGCCGACGTGCGTGCAGCACGGTTCGCCGTCGACCTTCGCCGAGATGTCCTCGAACAACGGCCCGAGCGACTCGTAGGACTCCTTCGACCCGCCGGGCATGATGCTCGGCCCGTGCAGCGCGCCTTCCTCGCCGCCGGACACGCCGGTGCCGACGAAGTGCAGGCCGCGTTCGCGCAGCGCCTGCTCGCGACGGCGGGTGTCCGCGAAGTGCGCGTTGCCCGCGTCCACGATCACGTCGCCCGGCTCCAGCAGCGGCGCGAACTCCTCGATGACGGCGTCGGTCGGGCCGCCCGCCTTCACCATGATCACGATCTGCCGCGGCCGCTCCAGCGCGTCGACGAACTCCTGCGCGGAGTACGCCGGGATGAAGTCGCCTTCGTCGCCGAACTGCTCGACGAGCGAGCGCGTCCGCTCCTCGGAGCGGTTGTGCAGGGCGACGGTGTGTCCGTGCCGGGCCAGGTTCCGCGCCAGGTTGCGGCCCATGACCGCGAGGCCGGTAACCCCGATGCTCGCCTTCTTGCTCATCCGAAACCTTTCCGAAAACCTATGCCGGATTCCGAGCCTAGCCACAAAACCGGTGCTCACGAGAAGCAGCGGATCGGGCCCCCGTTCCAGGCCAGCATGTCCTTCAGCGGAGCCACCAGATCGAGTGGCGCACCCCACTGCCCGCCGTCGAGTTCGGCGTACGCCCGGTGCAGGTTCCCGGCGAGGCGCTCCTGTTCGGTCAGCTCGGCGAACCGGCCGAGGTCGGTCGCCCTCGCCTGCTCCAGCGGCGTACGCCCGGCGGCCTTGCCGGTTTCGGCCGTGCGCTGGACGAACTCCAGGTAGTCGTCGACCAAGTCCACCGTTTCGAGCCCGCACACCGGGCCGTGGCCGGGCAGGATGACCGCCGGGTCGAGCTCGCGGATCACGTTCAGCGCGGCCCGCCAGCCGGCGACCGAGCCCATCAGCGCGAACGGGCTGCCGCCGTTGAACACCAGGTCGCCCGCGTAGAGCAGGCGCTGCTGCGGCAGCCAGGCCAGGACGTCGTTGGTGGTGTGCGCGGCGTTTCCGGGGTGGATGAGGTCGATCCGGGTCTGTCCGGCGTAGATGGTGACGGTGTCGTCGAAGACCAGGTCGGGCACGCGCAGTTCGAGCTTGCCCCAATCGCTGTCGGTGAAGACGCCCTCGTACCGCTGGATCCCGTCGGCCAGCAGCATCTCGCGGGTTTTGCGGTGGCCGACGACGGTGGCGCCGCCGACGAGGTAGTTGCCGTTGGTGTGGTCGCCGTGGTGATGAGTGTTGACGAGCGTCGTGACCGGGCCGACGGTGTCGCCGACGGCCGAAAGCAGGGCGCGCGTGCGCCGTTCGGTCGCGCATGTGTCGATAAGCACAGCGTGCCCGTCGGCGTCGACGAAGCCGCAATTGTTGATGAACCAGGAACCGTCGGGCTGGACGTAGCCGAACGCGCCGTCTGCCAGCTGTTTGACGCTCGCCGCGCCGGGGGATCGATCGATCACGCCGATACTATGCCGCCCGGGTCGCCGGCATGGGAGATCCGCGGCGCAGCTGTGCCCGGAAGTCTCCTCTTAGTCCGAATGGAGTAGCCGGGATGTCCGGCGCGCCTGGAATCGACTGCTCCGGCAGGGTGACATGGCGGGTGACTGGCGTTCTCGTGCATTTCCTGAAACGCTGCCGGGTGTCATCATCGAACTCCGTTGGGTCGCAGTGGCCTGGGTGGTTCGTAGTTCGCGGTCCGGCGGAGAGCCCGCCGGCAGTAGTGTTCGGGAGAGCAAGGGGAGATGGCGAGCACCGTCACCTCGCGCCGCAAGCAGCTCGGCAACGAGCTCCGGCATGCTCGAAACGCCGCGAAGATGACGCAGCAGCAAGTCGCCGAGGTACTCGGCTGCACCCAGGGCAAGGTCAACAAGATCGAGTCCGGTGCGGTGGGGGTCAAGCTCGGAGATGTGCGGACCATGCTGAACGCGTTCGGGATCAACGGCGAAGAAGCCGACACTCTGATGAACCTGGCCCGGGCCGCGGCCGGGCAGCGCGGCCATTGGTCGGGCTACCGGTCGGTGGTGCCGCACTGGTTCCGCACCTTCACCGACCTCGAACCCGCCGCCGCGGAGATCCTCACCTGGCACGGTGAGCGGGTCCCGGGGCCGCTGCAGTCCGAGCACTACATGCTCAAGCAGTTCACCGAGGCGGGAGCCACCGACGTCACGTCGCTCGTGCGCAACCGGCTCGACCGCAAGGCGGTGTTCGACCAGCAGCAGCCGCCGTACTACCGGTTCATCATCAGCGAGGGCGCACTGCGCCGCGCGCCCGGCGGGTCCGCGCCCGCGGTGATGCTGGACCAGGTGGAGCACCTGCTCGCGCTCGACCGGCACCCGCGCGTGTACGTGCATGTGCTGCCGTTCAGCGCGAAGCTCGCCGCGGTGCCCAACGACTTCACGATCATGCGGTTCCCGGACCGCACGCGCGACTTCGTCTACATCGAACACTCCGCGGGCGGGCTGTACCTCGATGATGTGAAGGACTTCAACATCTTCGTGGACTCGTGGGACCGGCTGCGTGGTGCGGCTTTGGAGCGGGGCGAGACGCGGCAGTTCCTTAAGGAGCTGGCGGAAAGCTATCGTTCGCAGATGATGTGACCAACGCTTCGAGCACCGGCACGGTGGCTTCGGCGGCAGGCAGGGCGTTGATCTCCGCTTGCATGCGTTGCGCGGCCTCGCGATAGCTGGGGTCGGCGAGCATCTTCGCGGCGGCTTGGCAGATTTCGTCCGGAGTGGACGTTTCCGGGTCGAGTGCGTGCCCGACGTTCAGTGCGGCGCAGCGTCGCGCGTTGCCGGGCTGGTCGGCGCCCATCGGAAAAAGCAGCGAGGGCAGACCGTGCGAAAGCGCGCCGATCACGCTGCCCGAGCCGGCGTGGGAGATCATCAAATCGAGGCGCGGCAACAGTTCGGCTTGCGGTACGAACCGTTCGACCCGGACGTGTGCCGGTTGCGGTCCGAACTCCGCGGGGTCGATCTGGGTGCCGACGGTGGCGGTCACGTCGGCGTCCAGCTGGCCTAGCCCGGCGAGAGTGCGTTCGATGAGGTCGCCCGACTCGAGGTTGAAGTTGGTGCCGAGCGTGAAGTACACGTGCGGCTTCTCGGCGGGCTGACGGGGCGCGACCGGATCTCCTTGGCGGAACGAGAAAGTGCCGGGCGGCAGCGGCGAGCTGGGGTCGCGAAAGGACGGCGGGAGCGGGGAGAGCACCTGGCCGCGAGTCAGCATTTCGAGTCGCGGGTCGTCCGGCAGGCCGTGCGCGGCGCGGGCTTCGGCGAGCGGGTCGGCGAGGAGTTCCGTGCGCAGCAACGTTCCCGCGGCGAGCACCAGCACTGTGGCGCACGGCAGGCCCAGTACCTCGGCGGCGATCGCGGCGGAGAAGTCCACTTCGTCCCGGACGATCAGGTCCGGCCGCCATTCCCGGGCGATCTCCAGCAGCACCGGTACGTGTTCCCGCGTCGCGCGGCGGGCGAACAGTTCCCGGATTTCCCAGTCGTCGCGCGCTGGATCGACCGGCGGCATCGGCTGTCGCGTCGTCTCGACCTCGCGTGGTTTGTTGACCGCGAAGGTCGTGTACCCGGCCTTGGCCAGTGCGGGTACGTGCGAACCGCCGCCGGCGACCGCTACGGTGTGGCCGCGCGCGAGGAGCGCTCGCGCGACCGGCGCCATCGGATCGAAGTGGCCGCGACCGCCGACGAACGAGAAGAGGATGCGCATCCACCGCAACCTAGTGGCCCGGATGTACCGGAGTCGTGGCATTTTCGGGCGGTTCCCGGGGGCGGCGGCGCGCGGGCGCGGCGAGTGGGCACACTGGTACCCGCACGGAAGGGGAAGCTGATGACTCAGGCACCGGATCCGGAAGCCCCGGAGGGCGTCGACCTCGATCGGCCGAACGCGGCGCGGATCTACGACTGGTTCCTCGGCGGCACCGCCAACTGGGCGATCGACCGCGAGTTCGGCGAGCGAGCGGTCCAGACCTTTCCGATGATCAAGACCATCGCCAAGGCAGGCCGCGAGTTCCTCGGCCGCGGCGTGCGGTACATGGCCGAGCAGGGCATCGACCAGTTCCTCGACATCGGCTCCGGCGTGCCCACGGTCGGCAACGTCCACGAGATCGCCACCTCGGTGAACCCGAACGCGCGCTGCGTCTATGTCGACAACGAGCCGGTGGCCGTCGCGCATTCGCAGATCCTGCTGGAACGCGAGGGCGTCGCCGACCGGCACGCGGTCCTGCAGGGCGACCTGCGCCATCCGGCCGACGTCTGGCCGCGCGCGCTCGACACCGGCGTACTCGACCCGAAGCGCCCGATCGGGCTGATCATGGTCGGGGTGCTGTACTTCGTCGGCCGCGACGAGCCGGCGCTGGAGATCGTGCGGAAGTACCTGTCGCTGCTGCCGTCCGGCTCGTACTTCCTGTCCTCGCACCTGACCGACGACGGCGTGCCGACGACCGACGGCAAGAGCCGCGACGCGATCCACAAGCAGTACCAGAAGTCGAGCACGCCGTTCCACTACCGCTCGCGGGCGGAGTTCGGGGAGTTCTTCTCCGGGCTGGAACTGGTGGAGCCGGGCATCTCGTGGGTGTCGGACTGGCATCCGGAGGCGGGCGAATCGAGCGCGGGCGACCGGATGTCGGACGATCCCTCGTTCAGCGGCGGGATTTGCGCGCTGGGCCGCAAACCCTGACGGGCCGGAGCCGCCCGGCTCCGGCCCAGGGCCTCATCCGGCGAGCTGGGCTTGGAAGATCGCCCGGTTGAAGTAGGCGCGGGCTTCGCTGATCAGTCCGTCCTCGTCGAGGTCGTAGACGTTGATGCCGGACCAGTTGACCGGGACCCCGCCGCCGGTGACGGCCGCGCCGCTCCAGGAAACGGCGACCGATCCGCCGACGGCGTGCGCCTCGCGCGGGGTGAGGCCGAGGAACGGGCTGAAGTTCGGCAGCACCGACGCGATGAACTCGCGAATCGCGGCGCGGCCGACGATCGGCGGTTCGCCGACCGGGTCGTGGAAGACGCCGTCGGCGGCGAACGCGCCGGCCCAGGCGTCCGCGTCGCCGGATTGGGACGCGGTGAAGAACTGCGTGACAGCGGGCGGCATCGCGAGCATTGGACATTCTCCTTGGTATTGAAGGGTTTTCAGGCGAAGGTGCGGTCGTAACTGCGCGCGGCGGGCAGGACCGCGAGGCCAGCCACGGCGAGGATCCCTTGCAGCGCACAGACTCCAAGCCAGCCGAACGCGCCGTAGCACACCGCGGCTAGTGCCGCGCAGAGCGCGCCACTGAGGAAAACCGCGACCATGTAGACGGTGTTGGCGCGGCTGCGTGCTTCGGGAAGCCGAGCGAAAACGCGGGCCTGGTTGGCGATCTGGCTCCATTGCACGGCGATGTTGACCGCGATGATCGCTACCACCAGGAATGCGAGCCAGATCTGGCCGAGCGCGTAGGCACCCGCCGAGCCCAACGTCAGCACCAGTGCTGCGGTGACGATCGGCAACGCGCCGCGCCGGTCGATGTACCGGCCCGCCCATGGCGCGGCGAACGCGCCCGCCAATCCCAGCAAGCCGAACAATCCGGCGGTCGCGGTGCTGAAGCGGTACGGATCGTGGGTGAGCACCAGTACCAGCGAGGTCCAGGTGGCGTTGTAAGCGCCGAACAGGCACGCGTGCAGCAGGCAGGACTGGCGCAGCACGGGTTCGCTGCGCAGCAATCGAGGCAGCGACGCGAGCAACTGCCCGTATCCGATGGTCTTCGCCCGGGCGGTTTCGCGGGGCACCAGTGCGATGGTCGCCAGTCCGGACGCCGCGGTCAGAACGGCCGCGAGCAGATACACCGCACGCCAGCCGATCGCTTCGCCGACCGCGCCGCCGATTACCCGTGAACCGATGATCCCGGTCATCAAGCCGATCTGGACTCCAGCGACCACTGAAGCCCGCTTCTCCGGTGGTGCCAACTCCGCAGCCAGCGGTACCAACACCTGCGGGATCACCGTGAACCCGCCGACGAGCGCTGCGGCCGCCGCGACCATCGACAGATTCGGTGCGACCGCCGCGAGCAGCAGCGCGACGACCGTCGCGGCGAGCAGCGCGGTCAGCAGCGGGCGCCGTCGGCGTACGTCGCCGAGCGGCACCAGGAACAGGATCCCCGCCGCGTAACCGAACTGCGCGCACGTCACCACCAGCCCGGCCGAGGACGCCGCGCCGCCGAACTCGCTCGCGAACAACGTGAGCAGCGGCTGCGCCAGGTACACATTCGCGACGGTCGCCCCGCTGCACACCGCCATCGCCCCGAACAGCAGCGGCCGGGCCAAGGGCGGGCTTTCCGCCGTGGTCAGCTCTGCCCTCCAGATCGATCGAACTAGTTAGTTCGAATCTTAGAAGGCGATGATCGCGAGTGTCAAACGAACTGGTTCGTTACCCTTGCCGCATGGCATACGACTCCGCCGCGACCAAGGACCGCATCCTCACCGCCGCGTCGGCCGAATTCGCCGCCTACGGGGTGGCCGGCGCCAGGGTCGACCGCATCGCGGCGTCCGCCGAAGCCAACAAGCGGGCGATCTACGACTACTTCGGCGACAAGAAGGCGTTGTTCGCGGCGGTGTTGGAGCGGCTGATGACTGAGCTGGCCGAAGCCGTGCCGCCCGCGGCCGACGCGGAGCTCGGTGCGTACGCGGGAGCCTTGTTCGAGTATCACCGCGCCCATCCCGAGGCGCTCCGGTTGCTGTTGTGGGAAGCGCTGGAGATGGGCGACGAGCCGGTGCCCGAGGAAGCGGCCCGGGCCCGGCACTACTCGGACAAGGTCGCGGCCGCGGAGACCGCGCTCGCGGGCGGCGGCGAGGATCCGAAGGCGTTGTTGTTCTTCACGATGGGGTTGGTCGGCTGGAGCCTGTCGATGCCGCAGCTGCGCCGCATGGTGCTGGGCGAGGATTACTCGCTGGACCGGCTCGGCGCTCAGGTTTCGGCGGCGGTTCGGGCGATGGCCGGGGAGCGGCCCGCGGCGGACTGACCGGAGCTTGGTTCGGACCTGAATGTGGTGGTCTAGACCGCTGCCAATGGTCTCGACCATTCAGCCGGATGCCGCGGTCGAGGCTCCCCGGACACGAAAACGCTCCCCGGGCAAGGACTTCCGGGGAGCGTGGACGATGCGGGCGGCGGCTCAGCCGAGCCCGTGAAGCAGCGGTACTCGTGTCTCGCGACGGTGGCAGGTGGCGTGGACGCTGTCCGCTTGGCGCGGAGCAGGCACTTCGATCTCGGTGTCCACAACCATCGGGTTGCGCAGCGGGGCCTGGATCAGGCTGAACCCGAACCGGTTGCGCAATTCGTGATTGATCCCACGCCGGCCGCGAGTGTGTTCGTCCTCACGGCGGAAAAGCGTGGTGAGCCGGACGGCCATGGGATCACACCCCCAGTTCGGATAACGGGAACCGGCGCGGGTCGGCGCCGGCCGGATCGGGGTAATACGCGCCAGGCGGATCAACGCCGGGCACCAGGGAAACCGCTTCGTTGCGGCGTCTCCGCAGGGTCGTCACAGCACCTGGACCAGCGACGATCTCGGAGAGGCGGGCGGATCGGCTCCTGGCCGGGCCGAACGGGTCGGCTCGCATCCGCACTCCTCCCGTGATCTCGCGGCTGAACCGCTGCCCGGGCCGGGTGCCCGGGCTGGTGCTGACGGTGTTGGGCTGAATGTCGCAAGCCATTCACCCACCACTGACGCCCCGATCGCTGCGATTAATCCTACTCCTGGAATAATCTTCATGTCGAGATCGGGTCGAGTTGATCACCCGCTTGGCCCTGCGGTTTGCTCCGTAGTGACGCAAAGAAGCCGGGGACGTGCACTAGACCGCACGCCCTGCACAAGGCTCGGAGGTGGACGACCCATGGCGGATTATCCGTCGCCCCAGGATTACGACCCGGACACGGCAGAGTCGCTGTTCGCGGCCGCTGCCTGGGCGAAGTCGTTCGCGAGCGAGCCCAACGGCGGGAACTGTGTCGAGGTCAACCTCTCCCGTCCCGGCCTGATCGGCGTGCGCGACACGAAGCTCGCGGCGAGCCCGGTGCTGGTCTTCGACCGTGGCGAGTGGGACGCCTTCCTCGTCGCGGTCAAGGCGGGCCAGTTCGACCTGCCGCCGAGCGAGTAGTCCACCACGACGAGGTCTCAACCGAGAACGATTCGCGAACAGTCACTCGATCGGGTGGAGTACGGATTCGCTCTGGTCACCGTGGGTGCTGGGGGTTGCGGGTTGAATGTCGGCTTGGCGAGGGTCGCCGGCTGAGTAGGTTGAGCGGCCCGACCCCGCGGAGCGCGCCATGACCCCACTTCACTACCTCTCCGCCGGCGAAGCGCTGCGGCTCTTTCGGGTTCGCGAGCTGTCACCCGTGGAGCTGATGCGCGCGGTCGTGGAACGGGCCGAGCGGGTCGAGCCGGACGTCAACGCGTTCGCCGAGCAGATGTTCGAGCAGGCGCTGCGGGCGGCGGCGGTCGCGGAGAAGCAGTACGCGCCCGGTGGGCGGCCGCGGCCGCTCGAAGGGCTGCCAATCGCGGCGAAGGAAGAACAGCCGCTGGCCGGGCACCCGGTCAGCGACGGCACCCTCCTGCGTCCGCCTCAGCTGGCGCGGGAGACCGCGATCGGGCTCAGCCGGATCCAGACGGCCGGTGGGATTCTGCACGCTCGCACGACGACGTCCGAGTTCTGCTGCATGCCGCTGTCTCACACGCGACGCTGGGGGACTACTCGTAATCCGTGGAACCTCGAGACCGCGGCCGGCGGCTCGTCCGGCGGTTCGGGCGCGGCGCTGGCGGCCGGGACCGCTTTTCTCGCCACCGGGTCGGACATCGGCGGTTCGCTCCGCGCGCCTGCCTCGTTCACCGGTGTCGTGGGGTTCAAGCCGCCGCACGGGCGCGATCCGGTCTTGCCGCCGGCCGGATTGGACACCTACTACCACCACGGCCCGATGGCCCGGACCGTCGCCGACTGCGCGCTCCTGCAGAACGTCATGGCGGGCGAGGACCCGCGTGACCCGCATTCGCGGCTCCCGGCGGCTCTTATCGAGCCGGGTGACGTGCGCGGGCTCCGCGTCGCGTGCTGCCCGGTGCCTGGCGACTTCCCAGTCGACGCTGAGGTCGAGGCCAACACCCGCGCCGTCGGGCAGGCGCTTGCGTCCGCTGGTGCGGTGGTGACAGAGATCGAGATCGACTGGGCGCTCGACATGGTCAAACAGGCCCTGTGGGCGCACTTCGGGACCGGCCTGGCCGCCGAAGTCCTGGAATTGGACCGGCGGAATCCGGGCACGATCACCCTGTACTGCCAGGCCTTCGCGCGCAAAGGGGTCGAGAACATTGTGGACGCTGAAACCGGCCACGCGGTCGAAGCGGCGATCCGCGAAGGCCTTGACGCGGTGTTCGGCCGGTTCGACGCGCTCGTCGTGCCGACCCTTGGCGCCACCGCTTTCGCCGCTGGCGAGGACTATCTGTCCGCGGAGGTCATGGTCAATGGTGTTGCGCTGGAACACTTCTCCGACGCTTCGCTCACCCCGGCGTTCAATGTCGGCAGTGAGCATCCGGTGCTCGCCGTGCCGTCTGGTTGGGCTGGCAACGGAGTGCCGACCGGTGTTCAGGTCGTCGCGGGCAAGTACGACGACGGCACGGCTTTCCGCGTCGGCGCGGCGATCGAGCAGGCCGTGGGCGCTGGATTTGCCCGAATTCCGTTAACTGGCCAGGAATTCCCGCAGATGCGCCACGACTTGTGAGGGTTGTTCCTCGGGGAGGAAGTGCCCGCAGTCTTCGAGGCCGATGCCGGTCACGTGGTCCGCGTAGTCGCGCCAGATGTCGAGCGTGGGCAGGCTGCCGAGCAGACCGGCCTTGCCCCACATCGCGAGTACCGGCTGGGTGAGGCGTTTCCCGGCGGCGTAGTCGGCGTCGTCCAGTTCGGCGTCGTCCGGGAACGAGGCGCGGTAATCGTCGAAACCGGCTCGGAGGGCGCCGGGCGCTTCGAAGGCCCGGACGTACTCGGCGACGTCCTCGGCGGGCAGCCCGTGGCGTTGGAAGGTCCAGCGCTCGAAGAAGTACCCGAGGTAGGCGGCGATGTTCTGTCCTGCCAGCAACTCGGGAAGGTCTGGTTGGAGGTGGAAAAGCCAGTGCCAGTAAGCCTTCCCGAGGTCGCGGTCGAGGCGACGCCACATCTCGCGCGTCGGTGCGATGTCGAGTACGGCCAGCCGTTCGACCTGGTCCGGACGGTCCAGTGCCCACCGGTGCGCGACCCGGCCGCCGCGATCGTGCCCGGCGACCGCGACCCGGTCGAACCCGAGCTGCTCGGCCAGCTTCGCGACGTCAGCGGCCATCGTCCGCTTGTCGTAGCCGGTGCGGGGTTTGTCGGTGCGTCCGTATCCGCGCAGGTCAGGGGCGATCACGGTGTACCTCTCGGCCAGTGGCCCGGCGACGCGGTGCCAGCAGTGCGACGTCTGCGGCCAGCCGTGCAGGAGGAAGAGCGGCGGACCGTCGCCGCCGCGGAGATAGTGCATGCGCAGGTCGGCTACCTGGGCCATGGCTGCTTCTAACCGGCTCATAGGGTTAGACGGTAGCGCGGGTTCTCACCGGTTTCAATGGTTAGAATGGGCGGTATGGATTGGGTGTTCGACGCCGGACGGCCGTGTCTGCACCTGGTGAACACGCTGCGCTCCCGGCATCTCCCGGAGGGCATCGAGCTGCTCACCGGCCCGGACGCGCTCGCGGAATGGCTTGAGCTGGCCGGGTTCGGCCGGCTGCCGGTGACCGTTGCCGAGCTGGCGTCGGCGAAGGAGCTACGCGAGGCGGTGAACCGATTGCTCACTGCCACGCCGCTCGCCAAGGACGTCCGGCTGGTCAACGAGGCACTCGCCGCCGCGCCGAAACCTGCCCGGCTGCTGCTGAAAGACGGGGTGCTGCAACGAGAAGTGCCCGCTCCAGCGGATCCAGTGGCGACGGCGTTCGCCGTGCTGGCCGCGGACGCGGTCGATCTCGCCACCGGCGCCGAGGACATCCGGATCTGCTCGGCGGACGACTGTGGCCTGCGGTTTGTCGACACGTCGCCGCGCCGGACCCGGCAGTGGTGCTCGATGTCCCGCTGCGGGAACCGGGCGAAGGCCCGGGCGCATTACGAACGCACGAAAAACCGGTAAGCCCAAGGGTGCTCGCGCAGCCACACGTTCAGCTTGCCGACTACTCGCATGGGGGCAGTGCGAAGCGACGCCGGAATCACGCTGCCGAGCATCCTGGTCGCGCGGCAAAAGCGGGCGAACTTGCGCGCGTCCTCGTCCGTCCACTGCAGACCAAGACTGTCCCGCAGCTCGGGTGGGAGCGTCGCGCGGATAAGGAACATCTGCGCGGTCGAGTATCCTTTTTGGAGCTTCGACCACCGGCGATCCGACATGCGGTCGAACGGTTTTCCCACGGTGTCAATGGTTTCGAACAGCGTGCTGATCGTCTCGTTGGGACCGAACCCGGCGATCATCTCCCGGTAGTACTGCTCGAATTCCGGCCAGGTCGGCGGTAGATCCCGCTCGCGCACGCCGAGGATCCGGCCGATGCCGCACATTTGCGCGTAGTACTCGTCAAGCTCCGAAGTGGACATTGGACGGCCGAAGAACCGTTGCGCGTCAACAGGAGCCATCACCAGCGTCGCGTGCACCCACGCGTACGCGCCGGGATCGAGTGCGCTGTAGCGGCCACCGTCGGCGGTCCCGGTGAAGGTGCGATGCAGTTCCCGCAACCGCTTGGCTTCGACCTGCGCGCCCTTTGTCCCGCCATACACGTAGATCGACAGCGAAGCGACGGTGCGCATCAACCGAGTCCACGGATCCTCGCGATAATCCGAATGATCGCGCACCCCGGCCGCGACGACCGGATGCGCGACCTGCAGCACGAGCACCTGTCCCGCGAGCAGCAGATCGCGGGAGTCTCCGAAATAGCGCCAAGCCGCGGTACCGCGGACGACCGGCGGGGCCACGTCAGCCCCGGGCGCCATGCAACAGCATCATCAACGGCTCCGCGGCCGGGACGTCCGTGCCGGTGGCGAGCCGGCGCAACTGCAGCCCGGCGATCAACGCGACCACCGGCCCGGCCACCCGTTCCGGATCCGGCAGGCCGAGTGCGGTGAGGATCGCGATGGCCAATTCGTCATACGCCGCAAAGCATTTCGCCGAAGCTTCGTGCAGCCCGGGGTCTCGCGCGGCTTGCAGGTACAGCTCGTGCGGCGCGAGTTCGTCGGTGCCGAACGGCAGCTGTTTGATCACGTGCTCCACGACCGTCGCCGCTTGTTCGAGGCTGAGCCCTTGCGCTTGGTAAGCCTCGACAATCCCCGCCAGCTTCGCGGTTTCCTCCTCGGCGAACAACAGCATCGCTTCGCGCAACAGCTCGGTCTGGCTCGGGAAGTGATACGTCAGCGTGCCTAGCGAAACCCCGGCCGCGGCGACGATGCGCCGGTTGGTGAGGCCGCCGACGCCCTGTTCGCCGACCACTTTGAGAGTGGCGCGAAGGATCGCGTCGCGAGTGCTCACCAGCCCGGCTCGGGACGCCGGTCCGGCCATCGCAGCACCTCTTCCAGTTGCGCGGCAACGGAAATCAGCCGCTCCTCGGAATGCGACGGGCCGAGCAGCTGGGCCCCGAGCGGCAACCCGGCCGCGGTCTGTCCGGCGGGCACGTTCACCCCGGGCCAGCCCAGCACGTTCCACGGCCAAGCGTACGGGCAGGCGGCGATCATCGTCTGATCGGTCTGCCAGCCGGAAAGCCCGTCGAAGGACCCGATCGCGGGCGGCGGGGTGGCGGTGGTCGGTGTGAGCAGGACGTCGATGTCGCCGAACATCCCGCCGATCCGGCGGCGCAGCACGGGTTCGAGCGCGCGGGCGAGTTTCAGCGCGGGCCCGGCGAGCAGTCCGCCTTGCTGGGCGTTGCTGCGAGTGCGTGGGTCGAGGGCGGAAGGCTCCGGCACGCGGCGGGCCCAATCGCGCACGCCGGTGAGCGACCGCGGCAGGAAGGTGAGGCCGATCAGGCCGTACCCGGGTTCGACCGGCACGATCTCGTGTCCCAGTCCGGCAAGCGTTTCGGCGGTCTGCCGCACCGCCGCTTCGACCACGGGGTCGAGCCTGGTTTTGGTCGCGGTGAAGGGAATCCGGGTGGAGAGACCGATTCTCAGCCGTCCGGGTTCGCGCTGCGCGGCGGTTTGGAACGACGTGCCGGTGCCCGCGGTGACGTCGAGGAGCGTGGCCGCGTCGGCGACAGTCCGGGCGAGCGGGCCGAGCACAGTGAGGCCGTGGAACAGTTCGCTGTCGGTCGGGATCCGGCCGCGCTGGGTTTTGATCCCGACGAGCCCGGTCCACGCCGCCGGGATGCGCACCGAACCCGCCCCGTCCGACCCGAGCGCGGCCGCCACGATCCCGGCCGCCACCGCCGCGGCCGATCCGCCGGACGACCCGCCCGGCGTGTGCTCCGGCTGCCACGGATTGCGCGTCGCGCCGAAGGCCGTTCCCTCGGTGAACGGCCATTGGCCCAGCTCAGGCGTGTTGGTCTTGCCGATGATGACCGCGCCGGCCTGCTTGAGCTTCGCCACCGCCGGTGCGTCCGCGGTGGCCACGGGGAAGTCGCCGGGACACCCGAACGCGGTGGGCAGGCCGGTGAGGTCCACGTCGTCCTTGATCGCCACCGGCACCCCGAGCAGCGGTGCCCGATCGCCGTTGGCGCGGCGCTGATCGGCTTCGGCGGCCTCGGCGAGCGCGGCTTCGGCACGCAGGACGCGGAACGCGTTGAGCACCGGCTGGCTCGCGTGGGCCCGCTTGAGCGCGAGTTCGGTGAGCTGCACGGCCGTGACCTCGCCGGCGTCGAGCGCGGCGACCTGGTCGGCAAGGGTCGTGAACTCTGTCGTCGCGGAAGGCATCAGCGGCTCCCCGTTCTCTCGTTCGCTCGAACGAACGTAGCACGGCCGAGGGCGGCAAAGCACCCCTGACCACGGGCGGCGAGGTTCGGGCATGCTCGTAGTCGTGATCGATGACTTCGCGAAGAAGTACCTGCACGACGACCTGAAAGAGGTCCGGCAGACGATGCTCCGGAAGCTCGACAGACTGCCCGAATACGCCATTCGCCGCCCGCTGACCTCGACCGGAACCAACCTTCTCGGCCTGGTCAAGCACCTCGCGGTAGCCGAGGCCCGGTACTTCGGCGAGGTTTTCGACCGGCCCTTCCCTGAGCCCATCCCGCGATGGGACGACCTAAGCCAGCGCGGCACCGACCTGTGGGCGACCGAGCACGAAACCAGCGAGGAAATCACCAGCCGCTACCAACGCGTCTGCGAGCACTCCGACGCGACAATCGCCGCCCTCGCCGTCGACTCGCCTGGTCACGTGCCTTGGTGGCCACGCCCGGACGTGCTGCTGTTCAACGTTCTCGTCCACATGCTGACCGAGACCAACCGGCACGCCGGGCACGCCGACATCCTGCGCGAACAGCTGGACGGCGTGGTCGAGATGGACGCGGAGGCCATGGCCCGGCGCGGCCAGGACGCCGCCTTCTGGCAGAGCCGGTGCGCCGAAATCGAGCGGGTCGCCAAGGCCGCGGACCCCGCCACCGCTGGATAAAGCCACCTAAACTGCACGCCACCAGCCCGGCCAGCGCACGGAGGATCGATGACGTTCGACTTCGCCCGGTTCCCCGCCTTCGACGGCTTTCCCCGTGCCGGTCTGCACCACGGGCCGACACCGCTAGTCCCGGCGCCGCGGCTCGGTGAAGCGCTCGGCATTCCCCGGCTGCTGCTGAAGCGCGACGACGTCCACCCACTCGGCGTCGGCGGCAACAAGCTGCGCAAACTCGACTTCCACCTCGGCGCGGCGCTCGCCGACGGTGCCGACACCGTGATCACCTTCGGTGCGCTGCAGACCAACCACGGCCGCCAGACCGCCGCGGCGTGCGCGAGGCTCGGGTTGCGGTGCGAGCTGGTGCTTACCGCTGAGGTGCCGCGCTCCGGCGACGCGTACGAGCGGTCCGGCAACGTCCCGCTCGACCACCTCTTCGGCGCGCGAGTGCACGTCTGCGCGTCGGACGCGGAAGCGACCGCGACGTACGAACGGCTGCTCACCGAAGTGGCGGACGAGGGCCGGAAAGTCTGGACGGTCCCAGTCGGTGGGTCCGACCCACTCGGCGTCCTCGGCTATGTGGATGCCACCCGCGAGCTAGCTGCCCAGCTGGTGGAGCTGGGCCTGGACCACGCCCGAATCGTCGGTCCGCACGCCAGCGGGGCCACCGCGGCCGGGCTCGCGCTCGGCACGGAGGTGCTCGGATCGCTGGACCTCGACATCGCCTGCGTCAGCCACCCGCTCGACGAGGCTGTGGACAACTTGGCCCACCTCACCGCCGGTGCCGCGCGGTTGCTTGGGTTCGACCCACCGAAGCTGGGGCACGTGTGGCTGAACGACACGACGATCGGCGAGGGGTACGGCATCCCGGCGTCGGGGACCTGGGAGGCGATCCGGTTGTTCGGCCGTACCGAGGGCGTGGTGCTCGACCCGGTCTACACCGGAAAAGCAGCCGCCGCCCTGGTGGAATGGGCGGCGGCGGGACGGTATTCGCCCGAGGAGACCGTGGTGTTCGTCCACACCGGAGGGCTTCCCGGATTGTTCGGCTACGCGCCTGAATTCATGGCCGAGGCGCGGAAGTGACGAGCACCGCGGCGCGAGCGGTTTCGGTCCGCACCGCGATGCGGAGCAGGACCAGCAGCAGGGCGACGTTCGCGATCAGCGTGAGCCGTTGCGTCGCGCCCACCGGCAGCACCTCGGTGAGCGCGTGGAACGGCCGCACCCCGGCTTCGTCGAGGCGGACGAACAGGAAACTCAGCCCGAACAGCCCGACCGCGGCGAGCCCGAACTTCAGCCAGCGCACCACGAGCACGCGCTCCGCGGTGCCGCGCAACGGCTCCAGCATCGTGATCGCCGCGCCGGGCAGGCTCGCGAACGCGACCAGGCACGAGTAAAGGTGGATGTCGCCGCTGAGCGGATTCGGGCTCGGCGGGTAGCTGGCCGGGAAAACCGCGGCGACCGCCAGACCTAGCGCCCACAGCATCAGCAAAGCCTTGGTGCTGACCGTCATCGGAACGCCGCCGGCGATCAGCGCGCCGAGCACCGCGAGCGATCCGACCGCCACCGACAGCACGCTCGCCCCGAGCATGCCTTCCCCGCGGTCGGTGATCGTGTAGCTCGAAAGCGTGTCGTAGATCGGGTCGTGCGAGCTGATGATGTGCAGCACGGTGATCGTGAACAGCCCCCAGGCGATCGCAGCGAGTGCGGTCAGGCGCCATCCCCGGACGCCTCGTGAGTTCCCCATGTAGCCAGATTGGCGGCTCGGCGGCGTTTCGTGATCAGGGAAAACCCCTGATTAAGCCCCTACCCCGCGAAGTCGGCCAGTACGAGCACCTGGTCGTCGTGGCGTTTGGCGCGCGGCCAGCGGACCGCGTGCGGGTCGTCGTTCTCCGCGGCGCGCACTGCGTCTAGTACCGCTTCGGGACCTTTGTTCTTGGCTAGCTGCAGGACTTCTGGCCAGGTGAAGAGGCCGTACTCGTCTACTCCGATCGCGACGCCGTCGGTGGCGATGAGGACTGCGTCGAGGTCTTCGCGTGGCCAGCTGCGCAGGACTGCTTTGTGAGCCGCTGAGGGGTCGGCTTCGGCCACCCAGAAGCCGTCTTCGGCGTTGCGGCGGCGGCGGACGTCTGCGCTGGTTTGCAGGAGGCCGTTGTTGCGCAGGGAGATCAGGCGGTCGTCGGAGACCACGTCGGTGCCGAACTGTCCAAATGCGACTACCGGGCTGTCGGCCAGGACCAGGGCTTCTACTTCGGAGTCGGTCCAGCGGAGGATCGAGACTGTGCTGGAGGGGGCGTGGCCTGGGTGCAGGTCGTGGGTTTCGGCCACCGCGGTGATCGCGGCTGCCAGGGCGGTGCCTAGGTCTTCTTGGGGGTGGGTTTGGAGTTCGTGGGCTAGCTGGTCGCGGAGGAGGTGCGCGTACCAGCCGCCTGGGGGGAGGTCCGGGCTGGGGGAGGTGGCTCCGTCCAGGACCAGGATGGCTTGGTCGAGGAGGGCGACGTGGTCTTCGGTGGGGCGGGGGTGGCCGTCGGAACCGACTCCGGCTCGCTCGGCGGTCGAGATCTCGGGCACGGGGTCGACTGTAGCTCGGGTGGGCTTGGTGAGTGGCTCGTCGCCTGGCGGCTGGGTGGTGGGGTGGCTCGTCGCCTGGCGGCGACATTGCTCGTGGTCTCCGCTGGGGGCACCCCGAAGCTTGATTGTGCTGACGGTCTGGGGTTGCTTGTCAAGGCGGGAAAGATGCCTTGACAAGCAACCCCAGACCGCAGGGAGGCTTCGTATCGGGGTGCGGGGGTGGTGTGGGTGCTTGGTTGGGTTGGGTGCTCTGGCTGCGGTTTGGTGGGTGGTGGGGCTAGCGCCCAATGCCACATTGGGGCGCGTGTCGGGGAGGGGTGGCGGGTGGGTCGTGAGGGGAACCCTGAGGGAATCCAGGGCTGTGAGGGGGGCCTTCGCGGCCCTGGTGTCAACTCGGGTTGACAGAGGCGCGGGTGTCAACCTAGATTGACATCATGACGGAAGCGACGGATCTGGCCGCTCGCGCTGGTGACCGGGATCCCCGGGTGGGGCTTCGGGCGGTGGCGGCGCTTAGGCGGTTGCTGGAGCAGTTGGAGGCGGTGCAGGTGCGCAGCGCGCGCATGCACGGCTGGTCTTGGCAGGACATCGCGGCCGAGTTGGGGGTCAGCCGGCAGGCCGTCCACAAGAAGTACGGGAGGCATTGATGTTCGAGAAGTTCACCCATGACGCCCGGAGAGCGGTGGTCGAGGCGCAGGCGGCGGCGCACGAGGCGGGGGCGCACGAGATTTCCGCGCAGGCCGTTTTCGCTGGGCTGGCGCGGATCGAGAATGGCGAGGCGGTGCGGCTGCTGCGGGTTCTCGGGGTGTCGCGGGAGGACGTCTTCGCTGAGCTCGCTCGGGTGCGTCGGCGCGGTGGGATCAGTGACGCCGATGCCGAGGCGCTCACCGAGTTCGGCATCGACGTCGATCAGATTGTGGAGCGGGTCGAGCAGACGCACGGGCCGGGCGCGCTCGCTGAGGCCGGGCGGCGTACTCGGCGCAATCACTTGCCGTTCACCTCGGATGCCAAGAACGCGCTGCAGATGAGCGTGCGGGAGGCGCACGACCTTGGCGACAAGCATCTCGGGCAGGAGCATCTGCTGCTCGCGTTGGTCAAGCAGCGCGGTCCGGTCGCCGATTTCCTTGCGGCGCGCGGTATCGACTACCCGGCGGTTCGGCAGGCCGTCGGCAATCGCTAATGCTGTTCTTGCTCGTTCGTCCCGGTGCGCCAAGTGACCAGGGGGAGCAGGGCCTGGGTCAGCGGGCCGATGCTGAGGGCGTACAGCACCGTTCCGACGCCGACCGAGCCGCCGAGCAGCCAGCCCGCGGCGAGGACGATCAGTTCGATGCCGGTCCGGACCAATCGCACGGACCAGCCGGTGCGGGCGTGCAGGCCGGTCATCAGGCCGTCTCGTGGTCCGGGGCCCAGGCGGGTGCCGACGTACACCGCGGTCGCGACGGCGTTCAGGACTACGCCGCCGACCAGGATCAGGATTTGCCAGACGAGCACGTGCTGGTCGGGTAGCACGGCGCGCACCGCGTCGACGGCCACCGCGATCACCGCGATGTTCGCGACGGTGCCGATGCCTGGGCGCTGCCGCAGCGGGATCCACAGCAGCAATACAAACACCGCTATGACGGCGCTGATCGTGCCGAACGTCAGCCCGGTGAGCTTGGTCAGGCCGTCGTTCAGCACGTCCCACGGGTCGAGGCCGAGGCGTGCTCGGGTGAGCATGGCCATGCTCGCGCCGTAGAGCGCGAGGCCGGCGAGCAACTGGGCGCCCCGGCGCGCGGGGGATCGGCGGATGCTGAGCGGACTGAGGTCGATTGTTGCCACTTCTCCACTATTGGCGACCACTGGCCTGATAAGCCATGGCCAATACGAGATAATTGGCCTTATGGAACCTCTGGGTGGACGCATCTCGGGACGGCGATTGGCCACATTGCTGGGGGAATGGCGGCAGCGTGGCTCCCGGCAGGGTGCGTCCGACCTCGCCGCGGCGGTCGAGTTGCACGTGCTCGACGGGCAGTTGCCGATCGGCACCCGGCTGCCCGCCGAGCGCGAACTGGCCGACGCGCTCGGCGTCAGTCGCACGCTCATCGGCGCGGCGCTCGACCGGCTTCGCGCGGACGGTCTCGTCGCCAGCCGTCGCGGGGCTGGATCGTGGGTGGCCGGTGTCGGAAACCGCGACGAGGCCGAGGCGGTTCGCGACGACCTCCTCGACCTCGCGCGGGCCGCGCCGCCCGCTGTACCTGGGCTGATGGCCGCGTTCGACACCGCGCGGCGCGACCTGGTCGAGTACGTCAGCGGCAACGGTTATCTCACCGGCGGCCTTCCTCGGCTGCGCGAGCGGATCGCCGAGCGCTACACCGCGCGTGGCCTGCCGACCTCGCCGGATCAGGTGCTGGTGACGTCCGGCGCGTACTCCGCGTTCGTGCTGTGCCTGCGGATGCTGACCGGGCCGGGCGATCGCGTCCTGCTGGAGCAGCCGACGTATCCGAACGCGATCGACGCCGTCCGCGCGACGCACGCGTTGCCGGTGCCCGTCGCACTCGATCCGGTGCGCGGCTGGGATCTGCCCGGGATCGAAGCCGCGCTGCGTCAGGCCGCGCCTCGGTTCGGCTATCTCGTGGTGGACTTCCAGAACCCGACTGGACTGCGCCTCGACGCGGCTGGGCGCGAACGGCTCGGCGGGCTGCTCGCCCGGTCGCGGACGCCGGTCGTGGTCGACGAATCGTTGGTAGAGCTGGATTACGAGGGCGATCCAGTGGACGGTCCGCCGCCGCTGGCCGCGTTCGGCGGGGATTTGGTGCTGAGCGTCGGATCGGCGGCGAAATCGCAGTGGGGAGGGTTGCGGCTGGGCTGGATCCGGGCGTCCACGGATTTGCTGGACCGGCTGCAGTCCTCGCGGTTCGCGGTCGATCTCGGCGCGCCGGTGTTCGATCAGCTCGTGCTGGCGGCGCTGCTGGAGCCCGAGGGGTACGAAGCGCTTGCCCGGCGGCGGACGGAATTCCGGGAGCAACGGGACATCACGGTCGCGGCGCTGCGCAAGTACTGTCCAGAGTGGACATTCGAGGTGCCGTCCGGCGGACTGTCGGTGTGGTGCCGGTTGCCGGAGCCGATGAGCACGCGACTGGCGGTGTCGGCGGCGAATCGCGGGGTGCAGCTCGCGCCCGGGTCGAGGTTCGGGGTGCACGGCGGATTGGAACGCTGGCTGCGGCTGCCGTTCGGGCTGCCGCGCGAGCAGTTGCCGGAGGCGGTGCGGCGGGTCAGCGCGGCGGCGGCTTCGGTGCGCGGCTGCGCGGATGTGCCCGCGGAGCGGATCCCGGTGACGTAGCGGCTCACGACCCCGGAAAAGTGAACAGCCGGTGCACCGGATGGGATCCAGCCACTCCAGGGAGGGTGGCGGTCACCTGTCCGGCGCACCGGCCGATCGTCCGAGGCGCTTCCCGGCACAGCCCCTCGAAGTGCCGGGAAGCGCCCTCGGTTCAGGCGGGCTTCGGTTGGCGCAGGCCCTCGCTCGGCGCGGTGAGCGAAAGCCTCCGGAGCACGCCCGTGGTGGGTCCCGGCGCCGCGGGGGCAGCGCGGCGCCGGGACCAGGACCCGATCCGGCCGGGCGCGGTCGGCCGGTCGGGAAGTGCGGTCATGGTTCAGCCCCTTGATCGAAGTGACGCTGGTGCGAAGGGGTGAGCCCGGCGCGGCGAACGGGCGCGCGATCAAGAAGTTGATCTTGAGATGGACGTGGCTCTCCCCGGGTAACCGGTCGAGCGGTCAGTCCGGGGAGGTGGTCGGCAGGGCGGCGTCCCTGCCGGCGCCGTCGACCTCGTGGTCGCGGCTGACGCCGATGAGCTTGAGCTGAGTGACGGTGTCGCCGTCGCCGGCCAGCGCGAACAGCTGGCGCAGGCCGCCGGAACCGTCGTGTCCCGGTGAGACAGTCGACGCGGGCGCGGCGGGCGCGGCCGGTGCCGCGGGGAGGCCTTCGCCGCCACCGCTGCTGCCGCCTCCGGCCTGGCTGCGTTCCTTGACCGGCGGCGCGGGCTCGGTTTCCTGCTTGGCGGCGGGCGCTGGAGTGAGGACGCGGGCGGGCGTGGCATGCCCGACGGCGGGGACCTGCTTGCTGGCCTCTACCGCGACCGGCGGCGCTTCAGGTTCTTTCGTCAGCTTGGTCGCGGGGACGGAGGCGCTGATCGACCCGCTGACCGGCGGTGCCGGTTCGACTGGGTGGACCGGCGCTTCGACGACCCGGACCGGCGCGGTGTCGATCACGGTGTCGACCGAGGTGACGGTGGTGTGCAGGGTCGTGTCGACGGTGTCGTCGACAGTTCCGAGGATGCTGTCGAGGAGCCCGGGCTGGTCGTGTTCGGGGCTGCCGAGGAGGCCGTCCAGGAGACCCGGGCCGGAGTCGCGATCGGAGCCGCCGAGCAAGCCGTCGAGGAGTCCTTGCTGAGGTTCGTGGCTGGCGGTGCTGAGAAGACTGGGCTGCGGTGCGCTGCTGGTGCCTTGCTCGGGTTCGCTGCTGGTGCCGCTGAGCAGGCCGGGCTGGGTGGTGGCGTGGTGCTTCGGCTTGACCGGGCTCTTCGGCTTGGCGGGCTTGGTGGCCTTCGCCGCGGGGGCGGGCTGGGAAACGGTGCGGTCCGGGTCCTGTGGGTCCGGCTCGCTTCCGGTCGACGTTGCTGGCCGGAAGCTCACGTCCGGCCGGTAGTCGTGGGCGGAGACCTGGAACCGGTGCAGGGAGGCGCGCTTCGCGCCGGTCGCCGCGCCGGGCATGGCCCAGGTGAGCGTGCCGGACGTGGCCGTTCCGGCGTAGTGGTGCTCTGGGTCGGTGTCGTGCGCGGAAACTGCCGGACGGTCGGCATAGCCGGGGTGGTCGTCCGTCGCCGCGTTCGCCTGCGACAACGCCGCGCCGAGCAGCCATCCGGCCAGGGTGAGCCCGCCTGCGACGGCGATCCGGGCGGCGGGCCGGGCGATCGGCGCCGCCCAGGCACGTGGCCGTCGTCGCGCGCCCGCGCGCGCGACGGAGGGATTCCGCTCAGCGCGGTCGACCATTCCCAGGAGCGCGGAACCCGTGCTCCCGAACGGACTGGCGGTTGCGCCGGACGTCGCGAGAGGTGCGAGGCCGCGCGGGGTCGCCATGCCGGTCACGCCACCACCACCGTCCGCGCCTGAAGCTCGTGCCACCGCACGAGACTGATCTTGCTGGGGCTCTCTTCCGGCCAGGTCGCAGGTCCCCCGGGGCTGCCCTCTTTCTAGCACCGGACGCGAGTGTTTCATCTCTCCCGCGCTCGATCCACCCCGTAAGGCGGAACGTCCCCACCGGCTCTGGTGCCCGATCCGCCCTACTCGATCACCCTGCGTGGCTCCAACCGGGGCCGATGCGGCCATCCGGGCGGCGGTCCGACGGCTCGAATTCGGGCGTTGACCCGACGTTTCACCCCTGTGCCACTCTCGGTATCCCGGTTACCGCAGCCCCGAACCGGGGCCGGGCCGCAGTCGTCAGACGAGTTTCCGCAGGCGTTCGACCGCTTCGTCGATCACCTCGTTGCGCTTGCAGAACGCGAACCTCAACAAGTGTTTCCACTCGTCTGGGTGATCCGTGAACACCTTGACGGGTACCGCGGCGACTCCGGCGCGTTCCGGCAGCGTCCAAGCGAGCTCGGCGGCGTCTTCGAAGCCGAGCGGACGCACGTCAGCCGTCACGAAATAGGTCCCCGCGCTCGGCCGTACTGCGAATCCCGCATCGGCGAGACCAGCGGACAGCCGATCACGCTTCTCCTGAAGGCTCGTGCGCAGGTTTTCGACCCACTCGAGTTCGTTGTCGAGCGCGTACGCGACGGCCGGCTGAAGCGGTCCGCCGGAGACGAAGGTGATGAACTGCTTCGCCGCCTTCACCGCGGCGACCAGCTCCGGCGTTGAGCAGACCCAGCCGATCTTCCAGCCGGTGCAGTTGAAGGTCTTGCCCGCGCTGGAAATCGCGACGGTCCGCTCGCGCATCCCGGGGAACGACGCCAGTGGAAGGTGCTCGGCACCGTCGAAGACGAGGTGTTCGTAGACCTCGTCGGTGACCGCGACGAGGTCGTGTTCGACGCACAGCCGCGCGACTTCCTCCAGCTGCGCGCGCGAAAACACCGTGCCGGTGGGGTTGTGCGGCGAATTCAGCAGCACCGCGCGGGTGCTCGGCGTGATCGCGTCGCGGAAGGCGTCGAGGTCGAGTTCGAGCTGTCCGTTCTCGGTTTCAACCAGCCCGATCACGCGCCGCTGCGCCCCGGCCATCGCGACCGCGGCGGCGTACGAGTCGTAGTACGGCTCGACCACGATCACCTCGTCGCCGGACTCGGTCAGCGCGATCAGCGTCGCCGCGATGGCCTCGGTCGCGCCCGCGGTGACCAGGATCTCGGTGTCCGGGTCGTAGCTGGCCCCGTAGCGCTGGCGGTGCCTGCTGATCGCGGCGCGCAGCTCCGGGCGGCCCGGGCCCGGCGGGTACTGGTTGTCGCCGCCGAACAGCGAGTTCTTCGCCGTTTCGAGCATTCCGGCGGGTCCGTCGGTGTCCGGAAAGCCCTGGCCGAGGTTGACCGCGTCGTGCCGGACGGCGAGCGCGGTCATCTCCGCGAAGACCGTCGAGGCGAACGGGCGGAGGCGGGGGACGAGAGCTGGTTCACGCACGAGAACGCATCCTCACGGACAATGGCGGTGTGGAGCAACTCACCCCTGCCAAGGTCACGCCCGCGGACCCGCCCGGCGGCACCGCCGGCGAAGAGGCGAAACGGCGCGGCCTGCGCAAGATGAAGCTGGTCGCGCTGTCCTTCCTGCTCGGCGCGACGATCGTGTTCCTGCTGACGAGCTGGGCGGAGTCGGCGGGCTGGCCGGGCTGGGTCGGCTACGTGCGCGCCGCGGCCGAGGCGGGCATGGTCGGCGCGCTCGCGGACTGGTTCGCGGTGACCGCGCTGTTCCGGCATCCGCTCGGGCTGCGGATCCCGCACACCGCGATCATCCCGAACAAGAAGGACGCGCTCGGCAACAGCCTCGGCGAGTTCGTCGGCTCGAACTTCCTGTCCCCGGACGTCATCCGCGACAAACTGCGCCGCGTCGAGGTCGCCAGCAGGCTCGGCGCCTGGCTCTCGCAGCGCGACAACGCCGAACGCGTGACGTCGGAACTGGCGACGGTCGTGCGCGGCGCGGTGACGGTGCTCCGCGACGAGGACGTGCAGGCGATCATGGAGCAGGCCGTGGTCAAGCGCGTGATCGACAAGCCGTGGGGCCCGCCGCTCGGCAAGATCCTGGCGGGCGTCTTCGAGGACGGCGCGCACCACAAGCTCGTGGACCTGATGTGCGACCGGGCCTACGAATGGGTCCGGGACAACCACCAGACGATGCTGCGCGTGGTGTCGGACCGCGCGCCGAGCTGGTCGCCGAAGTTCGTCGACGAGATGCTGGCGGACAAGGTGTACGGCGAGGTGCTGACCTTCACCTGGGCGGTGAAAACGGACGTCAACCACCCGATGCGCTTGGCGCTGGACAAGTTCCTCGGCGAGTTCGCGCAGGACCTGCAGACCGACCCGAAGACCATGGAACGGGCCGAGCAGGTCAAGGGTCAGCTCGTGCACCACGCGGAAGTGCAGAAACTGATCGGCAGCGCGTGGGCGACGGCCAAGGAGATGCTGCTGAAGGCCGCGGAGGACCCGTCGAGCGAGCTGCGCCTGCGGGTCCGCGGCGGACTGGAATCGCTGGGCAAACGCCTGGTGGACGACCCGTCGATGACGTCGAAGGTGGACGGCTGGGTCGAGGGCGCGGCGGTCTACCTGGTGACCCACTACTCCCGCGAGATCACGACGATCATCACGGACACAGTGGAGCGGTGGGACGCCGAGGAGACTTCCCGGAAGATCGAACTGCAGGTCGGGCGGGATCTGCAGTTCATCCGGATCAACGGGACCGTGGTGGGCGCGTTGGCCGGGCTGGTGATCTACGCGGTGGCGCAGTTGCTGTTCTGAGGGCGGGGTTTGCCGTTGTTCTGCCGTGTGGGGCCGAGTTGAGGAGCGGGGCCCTGCCGGGCGGGGACGGGCTGAGGGCGGGTGTTCTGCCGGGCGGCGATGGGCTAGGGGCGGGTGTTCTGCCGCGTGGGGACGGGCTGAGGATGGGTGCTCCGTCGTGCGGGGACGGGCTGAGGGCGGGGTCCTGCCGTGCGGGGACGGGTTGAGGGCGGGTGTTCGGCCGCGCGGGGACGAGCTGACGGCGAGGCTCTGCCTGCTGTTCCGAGGTGAGATCCGGCCACCCCGGGACCTCCGGCTGAGGTGGATTTCGTTGTGGTTGAGCAGAATTCGCCGCCGGGGAAGTTCCGGCGCGATGGCTCGCGACCTCAGCGGACCGCGGCCTGAGCGCGCGCGTATCTCGTCGCTTCAACCGCGGTGCCGACCGCGTGTCTTACCGGCTTCGAACGGGTGCGGCGGGTGCTCGGTCGGATGCGCGCCGTCCTATACCACAGCCGCGACCCGCTCAAACCAGTTGTCCACAGGAAGCTGAGTTATCCCCGGGGTTATCCACAGGAATTCACGGTGATGGCCTAATCGCTGTCCACAACTTGTGGGGATCCGGGGCATCTGCACGTGCATATGTGGTGTGTGTGGACAAGTTGTCCACAGGGGGTCAGTTGTGCACAGCCGCCGTGCGGGCGCGCCAGGAGCGGGCCTTTTCGCGGTTTCCGCAGACGCGCATCGAGCACCAGGTGCGGGAGCGGTTGCGCGATTCGTCGAAGAAGGCCCACAGGCAGTCGTCGGCGGGGCAGATCTTGAGCCGGACCCAGTCGCCCCGGATGGCCATCCGCGTGGCCGCGGCGAGGACCGCGGTGACGGCGTCCGGGGCGAGCAGCGTCGGGCCGGTGTCGGTGAGCGTGAAGCGGAGCGGGACGTCCAGCGTGGTCGCGGGCAGCCGCGGATCGCCGACCGCGGCGCGCAGGCTGTCCCGCACGGCGCGGGCTTGGGCGGGATCGTTCGGTGTCACGTCGTGGCCCGCGGCCCACTGCCGCCAGAGCTCCGGATCGTCCAGCAGGTCGTCGCCCCGTTCGATGTCGACGGTGTTGAGAAAGGCGACCACCAGGGAAGCGTCGGTGTGCACCCGCCCAGTGTACGGGCGATATCGGTTGCGACCTGGCTGCCTAACCGACATACTCGCTTTACTGGTTACGCGACGAGGAGAGGGTGGACGAAACATGGGTGCGATTCCGACGTTCGGCGGCATTGCGTTCGACTGTCCGGACCCGGCGGCGCTCGCCGGCTTCTATCGCTCCGTGCTCGAGTGGGACGAACCCGAGATCGCCCCGGACGGCCACTGGGCCACGCTCGTCGACCCGCGCGGCGGCGTCCGGCTGGAATTTCAGCGGGTGGCCGACTATCGCGCCCCCGAATGGCCGTCGCAGGACACGCCGCAGCAGGCGCATCTCGACCTGGACGTCGCCGATCTCGAGGCCGCTCACCAGCGCGTTCTCGGGCTGGGCGCGAAGCTGCTCGACGATTCACCGGAGACCTTCCGGGTGTACGCCGATCCGGTCGGCCACCCGTTCTGCCTCTGCGCCTGCTGACACGGCGCGGCGAATCCGCGTAGGGTCGGATGCGTGATTTGTCCGAAGTGTCAGAACATGATGCGCACGGTCGGCAAGAACGGCGTCCACATCGAGCAGTGCGACGGCTGCCGCGGGATCTTTCTCGACCGCGGCGAGCTGGAGCAGATCGCCGGTGCGGAGAGCGCTTTCTACCGGCAGCAGCCGCAGTACGGCCGTCCCGATTCGCCTCGCCCTTACCAAGGCGGGCACTCGGATTCGCCGCGCCCGTACCGAGGCGGGCACTCGGATTCGCCGCGGCCGTATCGCGGTGGCTACGGGGATTCGCCGCGGCCGTACGGCGGACGCCGCAAGCGCAGCTTCCTCGAGAACCTCTTCGACTGAGTTGTCCACCGATCCAGTAGCGCTTGACCTGCGGATCTGTCCGGCCTGCGGGGATCGGGCGAGTTGTCCACAGGCTGATGGGGACACCTTGCGGTGTGCGGAGTGCGGGCATCGGTGGCCGTTTCGGCGGCTGCCGTTGTTCGCGCTGACCGGCCCGAGCGCGGGCGGCAAATCGACGGTCGGGCCGAAGCTGGCGCAGCGGTTGGCGGGCGAGGCCGTCGTGCTGGAGCAGGACGTGCTGTGGACCGGCGCGTTGCGCGACGACGAACCGGGGAATCCGGCGTTTCGCGGGGCCTGGTTGCGGATGGCGGCGATGCTGCACCAGAACGGACGGCCGGTCGTGCTGTGCGGAACGGTCGCGCCGCAGGAGCTGGAACCGTTGCCAGAGCGGGTTTTCTTCTCGGACGTGCACTATCTGGCACTGGTCGCGGACGACGAGACCCTCCGGCGGAGGCTGCGCGCCCGGCCCGCGTGGCGGGAGTGGCACGAGCCGCGCATCGAGGAGATGCTCGAGTTCAACCTGTGGATACGCGGGCAGGTCGAGTCCATCGACACGACGGATGCCCGGCTCGACGACGTCGTGACCGTGGTGGAGAAGTGGGTCCGGGCCAGAATTGGGTCGGACCTAGCGACCCCTCACGATTCCTCCGCGCGGAGACGCTCGTCGTAATCCCGCTGGGATTCGTGGATCTCGGCGGTGTGCGCGACGGTCCAGTCGTACAGCCGACCGAAGGGTTCACGGAGCGATTCGCCAAGCGGCGTAAGGGAATACTCGACTCCGACCGGTGAGGTCGGCAGTACTCGCCGCACGATCATGCCGTTGCGTTCCAGGCGGCGCAGGGTCTGGGTCAGCACCCGCTGCGTCACGCCTTCCAGCCGGCGTTTGATGTCGTTGAACCGGCGCGGCTCCTCCAGAACGGCCATCGCCATCATCGACCATTTGTCGGCGATCTGGTCGAGGATCGGGCGGCTGGGACAGTCGGCCCGGTAGACAGTTCCGGTGCCAGGAGCGGTCATCTCGGTATCCTCCATGATCCTTGCGATGCCCAAAGTGCGTTATTGACGCTGGTCGACCCGGGTCCGAGTCTAGGTATGCATCAGGAACTTAGCTGCCTGCCAGATACGTAACGGAGACCCGCATGCACCACGACGCCTACGCGACCCTGCGAGTGAGCCGCGAGGCCGGCCTCGTCCGCGTCACCATCGACAACCCGCCGGTCAACGTCCTCGACGTCGCTCTCATGGCGGACCTCCGGCGGCTGCTGACCACGCTGCGGGACGACGAATCGGCGCGCGTGATCGTTTTCGACAGCGCCGACCCGGAATTCTTCATCGCCCACGTCGACATGTCCCTTGTCGACGCGCCGGACTCGTTCGATCAGTTCGCCCCCGAAGTGCCGCCTGGGCTCAACGTTTTCCAGGCATTGGGCGAGTTGCTGCGGAATCAGCCGCAGGTGACGATCGTCAAGCTGGCCGGACTGGCACGCGGCGGCGGGGCGGAGTTCGTCGCGGCCGCGGACCTGGCCTTCGCGGCGATCGGTTCCGCCGGGATCGGCCAGATCGAGGCGCTGATGGGGATCGTTCCGGGCGGCGGGGGAACGCAGTATCTGGCGAGCCGGGTGGGCCGCAACCGGGCGCTGGAAGTCGTGCTCGGCGCCGAGCTGTACGACGCCCGGACGGCTGAGCGGTACGGCTGGATCAATCGGGCAGTGCCTGCTGACGAGTTGGACGAGGTGGTCGATCGGTTGGCGCGCAACATCGCCGCGTTGCCGGAAGGCGTGATCGCCGCGGCGAAACAGGCTGTCGTCCCGGATGATCTGGCGGACGGATTTCAGCGGGAACACGACGCGTGGGCGGGACAGATCAGCCGTCCGGCCGCGGAATCGCTGATTCGCGGCGGATTGGCACGGGGCGCGCAGACGCGGGCGGGTGAGCGTGATTTGGAAGGGCTGCTTCGCGGGCTGGCGGGTTGATCGAAGCACCCGCACGGCTGCAGGGCCTCGAACAGCGCGGCAGGTCGATCTTGAGTGAGCAGGGGCTCCTCAGTCGCCTCACGGCAGTGCCACTCAAGATCGGTCTCAGTTCGATGGCAGTTCTTCCCGTCAGTGACCGACCGCTACCGGCCGGCGGTCCGCCTGCGCTCGCGTTTTCCCCCTGGGCGGCGAACAGGGCCAAAATCGCTTTTCAACGTCAGTGACGCGCGACCCTGGGCGCGCCGGGGCGCAGCCGCGGGCGGTCCGGTTGGTATCCGCGTCTTGGGTTGGAGCCACAGCAAATAGATCCCCCAGAACAGCATGGCGGCATCCACGATGCCGACCGCCGCCACGAGCGGCACCATAAACTTGCGGTTGGAAACAGGCTCCACACTTGAGGGGTCATCGGGCAGATAGATGACCTCGAGGCGGTCGCCGGCACGGACGTCGGGGTCCACGCCGACGGATTGCTGGACGACGCGGTAGCCGCTGGAGTCGTCGAACGTGATCGAGGCGAATTGCCACTTGTCGCGGTGCTCAACGCGATCCACGCTCGCCACGGTGGTCACGCCGCTCAATCTCATACCCACCTCGTGGCTCGTGGCGACCACCCCCATCGCGAGCATCACGGCGCCCATCACGACGCAGCGGATGAAGATCGAGATGCGGATGTCGGACTTGGCCGGGGAGTCGCGGCTGAGGAAGTCACGGCCGACGGAGTCCTGGTTGAGGGAGGACAACCGGGGCTCTCCGGGCATGGCGGCCGCCTTTCGATCCGTTGTCCGACAGCGTTGCCGATGCGGGCGACCGGGATCGTCGCTGTGGGGACTGGGACCGATCCTTCCCCTTTCCGGGGATGTCGCCAAGCCCGGTGCCGGTGCTACCGCAGCGGATGCAGAGCGCACAACCAAACGGCCTAAGGCCTGGCGGCTGTCTCGATTACCTGGGGGATCCGCCCTCAGATTTGAGACCCTGCAACGGCCAGCGGTCGTCCGATTGCGGATCGTCCAGCCAGAAGGTTTGTTCGTCGCTGTTGACCGTGAGCCCGAAGCGGGACCGGCTGGGGCGGCCCAGCGATTCCCAGCGGCGGTGCGCGTCCTCGGCGAGATCCCACAACGCGCGCGGACCTCCTTGCGCTACCTCGAAACCGTGGTCGGTGCGGCGGGTGCGGGCCCAGGAACCGTCCGGATGGGACAGTGCGAAGGCGCCGTTCGGCTCGACGTGCACCGGGCGGACGTCGGGCAGCTCTAGCGAGGCGAAGAATTCGAAATGCCGTTGCGGTTTAAGCACATCCGACATCGAGAGTTGAGTCGGACGCCATGGTGTGTCGGCGGCGGGCGGCAATTCGGCAGGCGGTGGCAGCCGATGGGCGCGCAGGGGCATGAACCGGCCGTCGCGGGCTAGGACCTGGCCTTCGGCGGTCGCGGCATCGCCCGCGGTCAGGCGGATGAGCCCGCCGCCGAGCGGGCGGTTGAGCGTGGTGACCAGGTGCCCGCCGGGGAGTGTTTGAGCAAGCCAGGCAAGGGGAATCCGTGATACCGACGCGGTGCACAGGACCCGGTCGAAAAGAATTCCGGCCGGGAAGCCGAGTGCGCCGTCTCCGGTTGCGCACGCGGGTGCGTAGCCGCAGGAGGCCAAGCGTTCCTGCGCGGCGGCGGCGATGGTGGCGTCGATATCCACTGTGGACACTTGGCCGGAACCGCAGCGGCGGCACAGCAAACCCGCGTTGTACCCCGTTCCGGTGCCGATCTCCAGTACGCGATCGCCGTCGCGGACCAGGAGTTCTTCCAGCATGATCGCCATGATCGCGGGCATGCTGGACGAACTGGTCGGCACGCCGGGGACCGGTCCGTGCGCGCGGGCGCGGTCCCAGAGCGCCGGGTCGTCGTCGAGCTGGGTGACCAGGACGTCGCGCGAATAGACGCGGTCCAGCCAGTCCGGATCGCCGCGGTCGACCGCCGCCCAGCCGGTGCCGGCGGGCACGAAAAACCGCGGCAGGAACGCGTGCCGCGGGACGGTGGCGAAGGCTTCCGTCCAGGCTTCGTCGTGCAGCACGTCCTCTTCGACGAGCTGCCGGACCAGGCGTCGACGCAACCGTTGTGCCCGCATAAGCCCAGGGTAACGGGGTGAGCGGAACCACACCCGATGGTTGCAAGCAGGGTGCTTGCAATAGCTAGCACGCGAGCGTACTGTCGAGTAGGTCGCGAGGAGGTGACCGGATGACAGAACCCGGCGGAGCACAGCGCCCCATGGACAAGGTCGCGGACATCGCCTCCGACATCGGCGAGTACATCCGCCAGCAGCGCAGTTCCGCGAAGATTTCGCTGCGCCAGCTGTCGAAACTCGCCGGAGTGTCCAATCCGTACCTGAGCCAGATCGAGCGCGGGGTCCGCAAACCCAGCGCGGAGATCCTGCAGCAGATCGCCAAAGGGCTGCGGATCTCGGCCGAAGCGTTGTACGTGCAGGCCGGGATCCTCGACCTGCCGACCGGCGGCCCGGTCGGCGACGCGATCCGCGCGGACGCCGAGTTGACCGAACGGCAGAAGCAGGTCCTGCTCGACGTCTACGAGTCCTTCCGGCGCGAAAACGCCGCCGCCAGCACCGCACCGAAGATCACCCAAGAGACCACTGAGGAGTCGGCATGACCACGCCCAAGACCGAGGACGTCCGCAAGGCCGTCAACACCGCGCTCGACCAGGTCCGCACCCCGCTGCTCGCCGCGCTCGGCGCCGGCAACCTGGCCAGCCAGGCCGTGACCGACGCGGTTTCCAAGGCCCGCGCCAACGTCACCAAGAACACCGAGGCCGCCCGCAAGGGCATCGAGGAGCTGCCGACCGACGTCGAGAGCCTCCGCGAGAAGCTCGACCCGGCCGAACTGCGCAAGGCCATCGACGAGTACACCGAGGCCGCGCTGAAGCTGTACAACAAGCTGGCCGAGTCCGGCGAGCAGGCCTGGGACAAGATCGCCGCGCAGCCGCAGGTCAAGAAGGCCCTGGAGCAGCTGGACGACGCGCTGACCGCCGCGCAGGAGCGCGTCGACGGCCTGACCGAGGAGACCCGCGAGCGCGTCGACGGCGTGCTGGCGAAGGTCACCAAGCGCACCCGTTCCGCCGGGGAGAAGGCCGCCCGCAAGGTGACCGAGGTGGCTGGCGAGACCGCGGACGCCGTCGAGGAAATCGGCGAGAACGTCGCGCACGAGACCCGGTCGGTGGCCCGCAAGGCCGCGAACCGCACCGCGCCGAAGACCGCCACGCCTGCCCGTCGCACGACCACCAGCGCTACCGCCACGGCGACCACGGCGAACGCCAAGAAGCCGGCCGCGCCGAAGACGGAGAAGTGACGGTCGCACCGCACTGACGGCGGTTCGAGCGCTTCGGCGCGGTAACCGTTGGGGTGACTCGGTTTGCGCCGGGGTCGCCGAGGGCGAGAATTGAAGATCGAGGGGTCGCACGGCGGCCGGACCGAGGGTTGGTCCGGCCGCCGTGTGCTGTGTTGGGAGTGTTTCGGCGGGGCTTTGGGGTTGGTCGGGTGGGGCTCGCTGGGGCGAATGCGCTGGGCGGGTGGGCTTCGCTCGGCGACGCGGTTGGGTCGGGCCCGGGTGGAGGGGGCGTCGTTTGGGCCGGACCTAAGCGGAGGCGGTTTAGTTGGGTCGGGCCCAGGTGGAGCAGGCTTCGCTGGGTTCGACCTAGGCGGAGGTGGCTTAGCTGGGTTCGACCTAGGCGGAGGTGGCTTAGCTGGGTCGGACCTAGGCGGAGCGGGCGTCGTTGGGTCGGACCTAGGTCTGCGGCGGGGAGTTGGGTTCGACCTAAGCTGCTCGACTTAAAGCCGAGCGGGAAGCTAGGTCGGGCCTAAGCCGGGAGGATTTGGCTAGGCCGAACCCAACGCAGGATTTGGCTAGGCCGAACCTAAGGCGAGCCGGGCGATGCCCAAGCCGGGGTCGGCACTGCACTCAGCCGAAGCCGAAGCCGAAGCCCCGCCGGAAGTGACCGTTGTCACCCCAGCGCTCGCCGCCGCGTCGACCATGGGCGAACCCGGGCAACCCAGTCCTGACCAGCGGTCACGCCGCGGCGCCGGGTTTCGGGGGAGCGGGCGGCGTGGGCGGTTTGCCGTAAGCTGGCGTCGTGCTGGTTGCCGAATGGATCCTCAAGGTCATCCACTGGGGCAGCGCCTTGGTCGGGCTCTTCGCCTTCGTTCACGCGCTGCTGCAGCGAGCTGACGCGTACTCGGCGGCCGATCGCAAGACCAAGCCGATCTGGATGTTGATCACCGGCGGGGCCACGCTCGCGCTGGTGCTGTTCCAGATCCAGGGGCCCGGGTTCATCTTCTGGGTGCCCGCGATGGCGGCGGCGCTCGTCTACATCGTCGACGTGCGGCCGAAGCTCATCGAGGTTCAGCGGGGCCACCGCAACTGGTGAACGTCGGCCCGGGCGGATTACATTCGGGGCGGTGACCACCTGGACTATCGCTGGAAGCCTTACCGTCGTTCCCGCCCCGACCCGTACTGACCTGCTCGCCGAGCCCGTCGCCAAGGCGCTGGCCGCGATGCCCGCGCCGGACGCGCTCGGCGTCACCGAGATCGATCCGGAACTCGCTGATACCGCCGCGTTTTGCGAGGCGTACGGGTCGCCGCTGACCGCGTCCGCGAACTGTGTCGTTGTCGCCGGTAAGCGCGCTGGCGAGGTTCGGTTCGCCGCGGCGCTCGTGCTCGCGACTACCCGCGCCGATGTCAACGGAGTCATCAAGCGCCGTCTCGACGTGCGCAAGGCGTCTTTCGCTCCGATGGACGAGGCCGTTTCCCTCACCGGCATGGAATACGGCGGCATCACGCCTGTCGGGCTGCCCGCGGACTGGCCGATCCTCATCGACCAGGCTGTCGCCGACGCGCCGGAGCTGGTGATCGGCAGCGGAATCCGCGGCAGCAAGCTCCTGATCTCGGGTTCGGCGCTGGCGGGGCTGCCGAACGCCGAGGTCATCGACGGGCTCGCGCGCTGAACTGTCCATAATGGACGATTCAAACCCGGTCGAGGTCAGCCCGGCTGTTCTCGAAGCGCTTAAGCGGCAGCGCGAGGCGATGTTGGCCGCGCTGGACGAGGACCGCCCGATCTACGGCGTCAACACCGGGATGGGGCGGCTCGCCGGGACCCGGCTCACCCACGAGCAGCAAGCCAGTCACCAGCGCAATCTCCTGGTCGGCCGGGCGGTGGGCGGACCGCCGTGGTTGTCGCCGGAGCTGACCCGGGCGTTGCTGTACATGCGGCTGCGCGGGTTTCTCCGCGGCGACGCGGCGGTCAGCCCTGAGCTGGTCACCTTCCTCGCCGACCGGCT
Organism: Amycolatopsis sp. NPDC114484; assembly: GCF_055633755.1. Taxonomy (NCBI): domain Bacteria; kingdom Bacillati; phylum Actinomycetota; class Actinomycetes; order Pseudonocardiales; family Pseudonocardiaceae; genus Amycolatopsis; species Amycolatopsis sp. NPDC114484. The sequence goes on from NZ_JBVKDQ010000001.1 coordinate 1,091,379, forward strand.
CAACGACGGGTTCCTTCCCGCCGTTCCGCGCGACAGTCTCGGCAGCGCGGGCGAGATCATCCCGCTGGCGCACGCGTTCCAGACCTTCGTCGGGCTCGGCACCGTCATCGAGGACGGCATCGAGGTCCCGGCGGCGGAGGCGTTGTGCCAAAGCGGGGTGAAGCCGTTCGTGCTCGGGCCGAAGGAGGGGGCGAGCCTGATTCAAGGCTCGCCGCTAGCCGAGGCGTACGCGTGGGTCTGCGGCGAAAGAGCGCGTCGGCTGGTCGAGTGGCAGACGGTCTGCGCAGCGATCGCCGTGGACGTTCTTGGCGCGCCGCAAGCGATCTACCGCGGCACGAAGATCGAGGGACTCATCGACGGGGCCGCCACGAGAGAGGGAGTCGTGCAGGCACCGATCTCGGTCCGAGTGGGGCCGAAGGTGCTCGATTACGTCAGCCAGACCATCGAGGAACTGCGAGAAACTCTGCAGGAGTCCTGGGAAACTCCGGCGGACTCACCGGCCTTCGTCAACGGCGAGTTCGTTCCGACAACCGGCTATCACGCAGCCGCGCTCGGGCTCCGGATGGACGCGGTCAAGGCAGCGCTCATCCACGCGGCGGAGGTTTCGGTACAGCGCCTGCATCGCCTCCTCGACCCGCAGTTCAGCGGTCTGCCTCCGCAGCTCGCGGTGGACCCGGGTCCACAGGCTGGGCTCACGCCGTTGCACAAACGCGCGGCCGGCGAGCTGCACGCGATGCGCGGGCTGGCCGCACCGGCGACGCTCGGGTCGATCGACACTTCCGCTGGTCAGGAGGACGTGCAAGCGTTTGCCAGCAAAGCCGGTGCCGAGTTGGAGACAGTCATCGAGCGGTTCTTCGCTATCACCGCGTGCGAGCTGATCGCCGGACGGCAGGCGCGGTATCTCGACCACACCCCAGGAGCGCCGAAGCTGGCCGACACCTACGCCTGGCTGGCGGCGAGGATCGAGCCGGTGGTGGTCGACCGGTCGCTGGGACCGGAGATCGACAAGCTGGCCGAAGCCTGTCTCACGAGTCCCGACGGGCCTGTTGGAGCGCGAGACCGCGAGGCGTAGCCAGCTTGGTCAGCAGAGCGAACAACCCCTCGCACACCAACGCCAGGATCACCACCGCCACGCCGCCGCCGAAGATCTCGCCGTGGCCCTGCTCGCCGAGGGCGAAACCGTCCACGATGTAACGGCCGAGGCCGCCGCCGTCGTTCACGATCGCGCCGATCGCGACCGTCGCGACCAGCTGCAGGAACGCCACTCGCGCGGCGGCCACGATCACCGGGGAGGCCAGCGGCAGTTCGACGCGCAGCATGATCTGCCACTCGCGATACCCGGTGCCGCGCGCCGCGTCCACCACGTCCTGCTCCACCTGCACCACACCGGCGTAGGTGTTGGTGAACAGCGGCGGCAGCGCCAGCGCGACGAGCGCGAGCAGCAGCGGCCAGAAGTCCGTGTTCGCGCCCCACCTGCTGGCCAGGAACCAGAACAGGATGATCAGCCCGAAGCTCGGGATCGCGCGGCCGATGTTCACCGCGCTGCTGGCCAGGAACTGGCCGCGCCGGTAGTGCGCGAGCCACAGCGCGAACGGGACCGTCAGGACGATCGAGATCACCAGCGCCAGCGCGGAAAACCACAGATGCTGCACGGTCCGGAACGGAATCCCGGCCGGGTCGGTCCAGCTCCAGCGGTTCGGGTCGGCCAGCCATTGGCTCAGCTGCGCGAAAAAGCTCATCGGACGGCCCTCCGCGCCCACGGGGCCAGCGCGCGTTCGCTCAGCCACAGCAGCAAATCGACGAGTACGGCCAGCGCGATCGATGCCGCGATGCCGACGATGATCGGGCTCGGGTTGGGGATCGGCGTCTGGATGCCGGCGCGGATGAAGTAGCCGAGCCCGCCCTTGCCGAGCAGCGACGTGACGGTGACCAGGCCGATCGTCGTCACCGCGGCCACCCGCAGCCCGGCGATCACCACCGGCAGCGCGAGCGGAAGCTCCACCTGCCACAACAGCCGCCGCGGCGTGAAGCCCATCCCGACCGCCGCTTCGCGCACCTCGGTCGGCACCTGTTGCACGCCGGTCACGATGTTGCGGATCAGGATCAGCAGCGTGTACGTGGCCAGCGGGATCACCGACGTGGCGAAGGAGAACCCGAGCACCGGCACCAGCAGCGCGAACGCGCCCAGGCTCGGGATCACGTAAAGCGCGCCCGCCGTGCCGACCACGAACGGATAGAACCAGCGGTAGCGCAGGCACAGCGTGGCCAGCGCTAGCGACAGCACGAGACCGACGCCGAGCGCGGTCGCGGTGAGGGCGACGTGCTCGCCGAGCCGCTGAAGAATCGCGTCAGCGTTGCGTTCGACCCACCGCCATTCGAAGAGGGGACGGCTGCTGTCGGCCAGCAGCGGGGTCACGGACGCGTGCACGGCGCGACCTTACCCCGATCGAGCGACAATATTCCGGCCCTTGAGATTCCGTGGCGAGGATTCCTAACCAGTGGTTTCTGTCGGGGGTCGCGGTTAGGGTCCATTCCCACTAACGAGTGAACTGAGGAGTGTGGGGACACGTGCGCTGGACCCGGAACATCCGAGTGGCCGCGCTGCTGGCGACGGCCGCGCTCGGCTTGACCGCGTGCGGTGGGGGAAGCGACCAGCCGGCCGCGCCGAGCAAGGGCGGCGCTCCGGTCGTCGTCGCCTCGTTCAACTTCACCGACAGCCAGATTCTGGCCGAGATCTACGCGAGCGCGCTGGAGGCCAAGGGCTATCCGGTCACCCGGAAGCTGAACCTCGGCTCGCGGGAGCTGGTCTACCCGTCGCTCAAATCCGGCGAACTGCAGTTCCTGCCGGAGTACCAGGGCGCGGCCATCACGACCGGCTTCGGCAAGGAGGCCACTAAGGACGCCAGGGCCGAGCACGACCAGCTGGCGAAGCTGTTCGCGCCGGAGGGTGTCGGCCTGCTGAACTACGCGGCCGCGGAGGACAAGAACACCTACATCATGAAGGCCGATGTCGCGAAGTCGAAGGGCATCGCGTCGATCAGCGACCTGAAGAAGCTCGACAAGGTCGTCATGGCCGGTCCGCCGGAGTGCGAGAAGCGGCTGCCGTGCTTCAAGGGCTTCAAGGACGTCTACAAGCTGACGAACGCCACCTTCCAGACCGTGCAGGAGGCCGGGCCGCGCGTGCAGCAGCTCAACTCCGGCGCGGTCATGGTGATCCCGGTCGACTCGGTCAGCCCGCTGGTCGGCGACTCGCAGTACGTCGCGCTCAAGGACGACCTCACCATCGTGCCCACCGAGAACGTGGTGCCCGCGGTGAACAAGAAGGTGCTCGACGAGCGCGGCACGGACTTCGCGAACGTCGTCAACGCGGTCAGCGCGAAGCTCACCACCGAGGGCATGCGCGAGCTGAACAAGCGGGTGGACGCGGACGGCGAGCCGGCGGCCGACGTGGCCAAGGACTGGCTGAAGCAGCAGGGCCTGTCCTGATGCTCTCGGGGAGTGGCGGGGTGCGTACCGCCACTCCCCGGGGTTTCCGCGCGTGTGCGAAGGTGACTGCGGCGGAAACCCGAGGAGAGCAGGGGAAACGACATGGGCAAGGTCACGGCCACCGCGGAGCGCACGATCGACGCGCCGGTGGAACGCGTGCGTGAGCTGGTCGCGGACTACGCCGAGACCCGGCCGAAGCTGCTCACCGAGCACTACCGCGACTACGAGGTCAGCGAAGGCGGCGTCGGCGCCGGCACGAAGGCCAGCTGGAAGCTGCAGGCCACGTCCAAGCGCGTGCGCGACGTCGCGGCCACGGTGACCGAGCCGTCGCCGGGCACCTTCGTCGAGACCGACGCGAACTCCAGCATGGTCACCACCTGGTCCGTCACGCCCTCGGGCGAGCGTTCGCTGGTCCGCATCGAGACCAGCTGGGACGGCGCGGGCGGCGTCGGCGGCTTCTTCGAGAAGACCTTCGCGCCGGGCGGGCTGAAGAAGATCTACGACGGCGTTCTCGGCAAGCTCGCGGAGATCGTGTAGCGCTCGCCACAGCTCCGGGGACAATCGGAATGCGCGCCCCGGTTGCTCCGTTGGCCGGATAGGCGGGGCGCGCGCCCCGCTTCAGCCCAGCTTGAACGAAACGGAGTTCGACGGTGAACGCACCCACAGCGCCCGACACAGCGACCGAGGTCCGGCTCGCGGCCCGTCCGCACGGCGTCCCGACCATGGACAATTTCGACATCGTCGAGACCGAGGTGCCGAAGCCGGGTCCCGGGCAGATCCTGGTGCGCAACGTCGTGATGAGCGTCGACCCGGCGATGCGCGGCCGGATGAACGACGTGAAGTCCTACTCGCCGCCGTTCGTGGTGGGCGAGGCCATGCAGGGCGGCGCGGTCGGCGAGGTCATCGAGTCCACTGTGGACGACTTCGCGCCCGGCGATCACGTGCTGCACCAGGCGGGCTGGCGCACGCACGCGGTGCTCGATGCCAAGCGAGCGGTCAAAGTGGACGATTCCGTCGCGCCGCTTTCGACCTACCTCGGCGTGCTCGGGATGCCGGGGCTCACCGCGTACGCCGGACTGCTGGTGAGCGCGGAATTCAAGCCCGGCGACACGGTTTTCGTGTCCGGCGCGGCCGGTGCGGTCGGCTCGCTCGTCGGACAGCTGGCGCGGCTCAAGGGCGCCAAGCGCGTGATCGGCAGCGCGGGTTCGGCGGAGAAGGTCCGTTACCTCACCGAGGAACTCGGCTTCGACGCCGCCTTCAACTACAAGGACGGACCGGTCGCCGAGCAGCTCGCCGCCGCCGCGCCCGAGGGCATCGACGTCTACTTCGACAACGTCGGCGGTGAGCACCTCGAAGCCGCGATCGCGTCGATGAACCTGCACGGCCGGATCGCCATCTGCGGCATGATCTCGCAGTACAACGCCACCGAGCCGACGCCCGCGCCGCGCAACCTGGTGCAGCTCATCGCGAAGCGGATCACCATGCGCGGCCTGCTCGTGCTGGACCACTGGCACCTGATGCAGGAGTTCGTGGCCGAGGTCGCGCCGCTCGTCGCGTCCGGGGAGATCAAGTACTCGGAGACCTTTGTGGACGGTATCCGCAACGCGCCGGAGGCGTTCCTCGGTCTGCTCAGCGGGGCGAACACCGGCAAGATGCTGGTGCGCCTCAGTTCCTGACGATCGCGTCGGCCAGCTCGGGCATCGTCGCCGCGGTGTAGGTCGCGGCGGGAAGGCCGGGCAGCGGATGGACTCCGGGACGCGCGAGCAGCGCGGTCCGGAGTCCGGCGGCTTGTGCCCCGGCGATGTCCCAGCCGTGCGCGGCGACCATGACCGCCTGGCCGGGTTCGACGGCGAAGGCACGCAGCACCTGCTGGTACGGCTCCGGCGCTGGCTTGAGCCTGCTGACTTGCTGTGCGGAGAAGATCCGGTCGAATTTCGTTGCCAGGCCAGCGTTTTGCAGCTGCGCTTCGGCGGTCGCGAGCGGCGAGTTCGTGAGGGCGACGACCTGATGCCCGGCCTGGCGCAAGCGATCCAGGCCGGGTACGACGTCGCCGTGCGCGGGCAGGGCACGCAGGCCGTCGCCGACCTTCACTAGCTCGGCGTCGGTCAGTTCGTGGCCGTGCCGCGCGCAAACGGCGAGCGCGGCTTCGCCGGCGATCTGCGCGAAATCGCGGTACTGGCCTGCCGCGGTCACCGTGAGCACGGTGTGGATCGCGAGCGTGAACCATTCCTGTCGCGCCGCCGGGTCTCCGGTGAGCTGGGTGAACAGCGGGTCGAGCGCGGTCAGGTCGAGCAGTGTTTCGTTGACGTCGAACACGCAGAGCATCGCGCCTCCTGCCGGTGAACCGCTTGCGTACCAGGGTCCTCCGTCAGTCGCGGACTAGGCAAGCGCGGTGATCAGTTCGGCGAGAACTCCCTGCCAATGGCGGCGTTGCCGCTCCCGTTCGGCGGCGTCGGCCAGCCGTTCCTGGTGGATGCGCAGCATCGCTTTGCCGGGACCGGTGGCGCGCACGGCGAGTTGCAGGGTCGTCTCGTGTGACCACCCGGTCGGCTGCCAAGTGAGCCGGATCCGGTCCATTTCGCGGAAACTGCGCGTCTCGCCGCGGATTCCGTCGGCGGTCTCGTATCCGACGCCTGGTTCGGGGTGGACGGTCACGCCCTCGCCGAGCCAGATCGCCACACCTTCCGGTGAGGTGATGAAGTCCCACACCTCTTCGGCGGAGCGGCCGACCGTCTTCGAGACGCCGATCTGCCAGCCCGCGTCCTTGGTCTGCCCGACGCTCACTGAACCACCGCCGCGATCGCGCTGACCTCGACGAGCGCACCGGGCACGGCGAGCCCGGCCACGCGCTGGACGGTCACCGGAGGTGTCGCGCCCGCCAAAGCCGCGGCGGCGGCCGGATAAGCCTGGGCGAGATCGACGTCCTCGACCAGCAGGATGGTCAGCATCACCACATCCTGGACGGTCGCGCCGCCCGCGGCCAGGGCGGTTTTCAGATTGGCCATTACCCGCTCGACCTGCGCGGCGACGTCAGTCCCGCCGACGAGCTTGCCCTCGTTGTCGACCGCGTTCTGGCCGCCGACGTAGATCGTGGTGGCTCCCGGTGGGACCACCGCGAGCTGGGCGAAGGCGGGGGACTGGACGAGCCCTTCGGGGCGGAGCAGCTGAGTCATGAGAGGAGTATGAGCGGATACCCGGTCGGATACTGTCCTAGTTTCGCGCGAGAATTCTCGACATGACCACGACGAGCCGCCGCCTGGAGACGCTGGCGTTGCTGCAGGCGCGTCCCGGCATCTCCGCCACCGACCTCGCGGCCCGGCTCGGCGTCACCGAGCGCACCACCCGCCGCGACATCGCTCAGCTGCGCGAACTCGGCTACCGCATCGACGGCGAGCCGGGCCGGATCGGCGGGTACCGGCTCGCGCACGGCACCGCGATGCCGCCGCTGTTGCTCGACGCGGACGAGGTCGCCGCGGTTTCGCTCGGCCTGCAGACCGCGGTGGCGATCGACGGGCTGGAAACCGCCACGGTGACCGCGCTGGCCAAGCTGACCCAGGTGGTCCCGACGCGCTGGCAGACCCGGCTCGCCGCGCTCGCGGAGGTGGAATCGTTGCCGGGCAAACCTTTCCGGCGAGCCGCGCGAGATATCTTGGTGCCGCTCGCGTTGGCTTGCCGGGCTGGCGAAGCGGTCCGGATCCGGCATCGAGCGCTGGGCGCTCCGTCGGCGAAACCGGTTGAGGTGCAGCCTTATCGGCTCCTCACGGTGAGTCGGCAGTGGTACCTCGTCGCCTGCCCGCGCGGGGCGATCGAGTGGAAAGTCTTTGCTGTAGAACGAATCGAGGCTGCCCAGCCGCTCGGGATCCAGCTGCCCGCGCCGGAACCACCGTCCACAGTGGCCGATCTGGTGACGGACGTGCGCTGGCGGCATCGTGTCCGGGTGCGGGTGCATACCTCCGCCGACCTGGTGCGGGAACTCGTCGACCCGAGCGTGGCCACCGTGGTCGAGGACGGCGACGAATGCGAACTCCGCTTCGGTACCGACGATCTCGACTGGGCCGCGCGCTGGCTGGCTTACCTGGACGTGGATTTCGACGTCCTGGAGCCGTCCGCGCTCACCGATCGCTTGCACGCCTTCGGTTCGTGGCTGGCTGCCCGCTACGTCACCACTCCGCCGGACTGATCGCCGGATTCCCGGCGCGATAAGCCTCGACCACGATCCGCGCCGCCCGCCGGGACTTGGCGACGACCTGCTCCGTCGGGTAGCCCAGCCATTGGTATACGCCATTGAGGTAGAAATCGCCGTAGCCGAAGGCTTGGGTGTGGAGCTGTTCCATCAGTTCCAGTGCGATCGCCGGATCCGGCGCGATCGCGAGACAGCGCAGCAGCGACGCGTCGATCAGTTCACGGCGGGCCTCGTGCAGTTCGACGTATTGCTCGCCAGCCAGCTCGGCAGCGAAGAACACGTGCAGCCCGATCCGGGTGTCGATCAGGAACTTGGTGTGCGCGGCGGCGACTGCGGCCAGCGCGGCACCGTCGTCGGTTTCGGCCGCGGCTGCTTCCTCGGCGAGTTCACGGAGCTGGCGCGCCGCGATCGTGCCGACCGCGGCCAGCAACGCCGCGCGGTCCGGGAAATGCCGGTACGGCGCGGCGGCGGAGACCTTCGCCCGACGCGCGGCTTCGGCGACCGAGAAGCCGGTAATCCCGTTCTCCGCGATCAAATCGAGCGAGACGCGCACGAGCTCGGCGCGCAGGTTGCGGTGGTGGTACTGCGCCGCCATGCCGTGTGTCACACCCGATCGTGGTCGCGTCGAGGAATAAGCCGAGGCCCACGCTAGTCTATGTAAGAGGGTTCTTACATCGAATTTGTCCCGGACCGGACGGGACGCCCAGGAGGGCTTCATGACCACGACCACCTCCGCCATCGCCGCCGCGGCGCCGGGCGGACCGCTCGCCCCGACGACGATCGAACGCCGCGACCTTCGGCCGGACGACGTGCTGATCGACATCGCCTACGCCGGCATCTGCCACAGCGATCTGCACCAGGTCCACCAGGACTGGGGGACCGCGATCTTCCCGATGGTCCCGGGCCACGAGATCGCCGGCGTCGTCGCCGCGGTCGGCTCGGACGTCACGAAGTACCAGGTCGGCGACCGGGTCGGGGTCGGCTGCATGGTCGATTCCTGCGGCGAATGCGAATACTGCCGCGCCGGGTCCGAGCAGTTCTGCGTCAAGGGGAACATCCAGACGTACAACGGGGTCGGCTTCGACGGCGAGAACACCTACGGCGGCTACAGCAAGCAGATCGTCGTGAAGGACGCCTTCGTCTGCCGCATCCCGGAAGGCATTTCCCTGGACGTCGCCGCGCCGCTGCTGTGCGCGGGCATCACGACGTACTCGCCGCTGCGCCGGTGGGGCGCGGGACCGGGCAAGAAGGTCGCCGTCGTCGGGCTTGGCGGACTCGGGCACATGGCGGTCAAGCTGGCCGTCGCGATGGGCGCGGAAGTCACCGTGCTCAGCCAGAGCCTCAAGAAGCAGGAAGACGGGCTTCGCCTTGGCGCGAAGGACTACTACGCGACCAGCGACGAGTCGACCTTCGAGACGCTCGCCGGCCGGTTCGACGTCATCCTCAACACCGTCTCGGCGAAGCTTCCGGTCGACGCCTACCTCAGCCTGCTGCGCGTCGGCGGTGCGATGGTGAACGTCGGCGCGCCGGGGGAACCGTTGGAATACAACGTCTTCTCCCTGCTCGGCGGCAACCGCGTGCTGGCCGGTTCGATGATCGGCGGCATCGCGGAGACCCAGGAGATGCTGGACTTCTGCGCCGAGCACGGCGTCGGCGCGGAGATCGAGACGATCAGCGCGGACCAGGTGAACGAGGCGTACGCGCGGGTCGAGAACAGCGACGTGCGGTACCGCTTCGTGATCGACACCTCGACGATCGGCTGACGCCCGCGCCTCATGCCACGCAGCTGTCCGTGAAGGGCTCCTTGAGGGAATCTAATTCCTCAAGGAGCCCTTCACGGACGTCCGGGAAAGCGGGTCAGAGCACCATGGTCCGGTTGCCGTGCACCAGAACACGGCCTTCCAGGTGCCAGCGCAGGCCGCGGGCGAGCGTCACCTTCTCGATGTCGCGGCCCTTGCGCACCATGTCCTGCACCGAATCGCCGTGGTCGACCCGGATCACGTCCTGTTCGATGATCGGCCCGGCGTCCAGGTCGGCGGTGACGTAGTGGCAGGTCGCGCCGACGAGCTTCACGCCGCGGGTGTGCGCCTGGTGGTACGGCTTCGCGCCGATGAACGACGGCAGGAAGCTGTGGTGGATGTTCAGCGCGCGCCCGGCCCACGCCGCGCACAGTTCCGCGGGCAGCACCTGCATGAACCGCGCCAGCACGATCGCGTGCGGGTCGTGTGCGTCGACCAGTTCGCGGACCTTGGCGAACGCGGCCGCTTTGCCGTCCGGGTCGCCCGCGGGGAAAGGCACGTGGTGGAACGGGATCCCGTGCGCGCGGGTGATGTCCGCGAGCGAATCGTGGTTGCCGATCACCGCGGCGATGTCGACGTCCAGCTCCCCGGAGGCGACCCGGCCGAGCAGGTCGTACAGGCAGTGCCCGGCCTTCGACACCAGCACCACCGCTCGCGGGCGCTCGCCGGTGTCGCGCACCTGCCAGCTCGATTCGGCGGACAGCTCGTTCGCCACCTCGCCGAACCGCTCGCGCAATCCCGCGGCGTCGAACGGCAGCGAATCGGCGCGCACGACCTGGCGGGTGAAGAACCAGCCCGAGTCGGGGTCGGTGTGATACGCCGCCTCGGCGATCATTCCGCCGTGGTCGGCGAGGAAGCCCGAGATGCGGGCGATGATGCCGGTGCGGTCGGGGCAGCCGAAGGTGAGCACGTAACGCTGGGGATCTGACACGCGCCCATTCTCACCGGCCGCTGGTCAGGGTGCGGTGAGGGGCTCCAGAAGGGTGGCGTCGCCGACTTTCCCGGCACGGTTCGGGCGGCCCCACAGCGCGCGGTAGACGTCGTCGGCGGGGCCGGTGAGCGTGAGGTCCGGGACGCCTTCGCCCAGCGTCGGCGGCTGGCCGGGGCGCAGCAGGACGGTCCACGTCCGGGTGTCGGTGCTGACCTGGACTATCCCTTCGCGGCCGCTCGGGTGGGCGCGGCGCGGGGTCAGGAAGGCGAGGAATTCGTCGATCCCGTCCTCGGCGAATTCGGTGCGGTACTGGGTGACCGGCGGCGTGGGCAGTGCGCTTTCCGCGTCGAGCCGGTGGATGGCGAACTCGTGCGCGAGCCTGCGGGTCCAGTCGCCGACGGTGATCGGGCCGCCGTGCGGGAACGGCGACCGCAGCGGGGTGTCCGCCGGGCGGCGCAGGGCTTCGCGCACGGCCATGCGTTCGCCGTCCCAGCGGCCGAGCGCGTCCTCCCAGGTGTCCGCTGTCGGTGGCTCAGCGTTCCGGTCGGTGATCGCCGCGACCGTGTACGAGAGCACCGTCGTCAGGTGCGTCACCAGGTCCCGCACTGTCCATTCCGGACAGTTCCGGACCGGCGCGGCCGGGCCCGCGGCGAGCGTCGCGGCCTTGATCCGGTCGGCGTGGATGTCGATCGCTTCCAGCAGACGTGGCGCGTCCATGCCTTGACCGTAGCCTGCGCACCCGCACCCGGCGGCCGAACTCGACGAGCACGACCAGCAGCAGCCCGAGCAGGAACGACAGCAGCAGCCCGTACACCGGACGGTCGGCGAACGCGGTGCCGCCGACGAGCCCGATCAGCGCGCTGTACACCGACCACAGCGCCGCGCCGACGGCGTCGAGCGGCACGAACCGGCGCAGCGGGTAGCCGAGGCTGCCGTTGGCCAGCGCGCTCGCGACGCGGCCGCCGGGCAGGTAGCGCGCGGCGATGATCAGCAGCGGCGCTTGCCGGCGGACCTGGTCGCGAGCCCATTCGTAGCGTTGCCGTCCGGACGGTCCGCGCTGCAGCCTGGCGACGGCGCGCGGTCCGGCGGCGCGGCCCACGGCGTAGCCGAGACAGTCGCCCGCCCACGCGCCCGCGGCGGATACGACGACCAGCAGCGCTAGCTGGCCCACGTCCGGTCCGATCAGGACAGCCACGGTCACCACGGTCGTTTCGCTCGGCATGAACGGGAGCAACGCGTCCAGTCCGGCGATCGCGAACACGAGCACCCACAGCCAGGGCGAGCCGAGCGTGCCCCGGATCAGCTCGGTGACGTGTTCCAGCAGTTCCACCCGCTCATCGTCAGCACTGAAGGTCACCAAGGGATGACCCAGCGGGGTGCGGGTGGTGAACAGGTGGGTTCAGCGCGGCGCGACGCTTTCCCAGGCCACGGTCAGTTCGCCGAGCCGACGGCGGTCCGGATTGCCGAAAACGGGCCAGCCGCGGTCGGCGAGCATGGCGACCGCGGTGGTCCAGCGGGCGCGCACGCCGAAGGAACGGTGCGGGGCCGCGGCTGCCCAGCATTCGTCCAATGTGGACATCAGGGCGTGCACGCGTTCGCCGGGAACGTTGCGGTGGATGAGGATCTTCGGCAACCGTTCGGCCACTGTGGACGGACGGTCGAGTTCGGCGAGGCGGAGCGACAAGGTGAGCGTGCGCGGACCGTCCGCTCCGACCACGACCCACGTGACCAGCCTGCCGATCTCGTCACAGGTGCCCTCGACCAGCAAGCCGTCCGGCGGCATCGCGTCAAGCATCAGCTGCCACGCGCCCGGGACCTCGTCCTCGGCGTACTGCCGGAGCACATTGAACGCGCGCACCAGGACCGGCCGCGTCCCGGCCAGTTCGAAACCGCCGCGCCGGAAATCGAGCCGGGGCGGATCGGCGGCAGGCTGGGCGGCGGCGACGCGTTCTGGGTCAAGCTCGAGCCCGAGCACCCGGACGTCCGGCCGCACGCGCGCCAGCCAGCGGGCCAGTTCGACCGTCGTGACTGGCGACGCTCCGTAGCCAAGATCGACGACAAGGGGACTTTCGCCGCGCCGCAGCAGCCGGGTGACGGCCGGATCGCTCGCGAGCCAGCGGTCGACCCGGCGCAACCGGTTGGGATTGGTGGTGCCCCTGGTCGGGGCGCCCACCGGGGTCAGGCGTGCTCGGCCAGCCACTGCGCGGTGAACTCGTCCTCGTGCCGAAGCAGGTTGACCACCTGCTCGGAGACGAACTCCTCGATCCGTCCGCCGAAGAGCGGGATCCGCACGACGACCTCGCCGGTGGTGCGGAGGAGGACTTTGGCGTCCTTCGCGGTGAGGTAGGTCGAGGCGCCGATTTCGCCTGGCACGCCGCCCACGTTGACGTCGGATCGGCCGGTGTACTCGTCGCCGGACCGCTTCCAGGTCTGGACGCGGTTGACGATGATGTCGCCTTTGTGCAGGGCACGGACGGCTTGGGGGAGCTTGGCCGCCTTGATGCCGTGCTGGAGTTCGTAGCGCACGGAGTCGGCGTCGGCGGTGTAGGCGAGGAGTTTGGCGTCGTCACCGCCTTGGGCGGTTAGGCGGGCGCGCAGGGCTTCTTCTCCGGCTACTGCGGCGAAGACGTCCGCTAGTGAGCCGTCGAATTCGCCGCGGTGGTCGATCCGGGATCCCATGAAACGGACAGTACCGGGTGGGTGGGTTGAGCTGGCTGTGTCGCGGGGGAAGTGCGGCTGCGCCGCGGAAAATGAGCGGCTGCGCCGCGGGAAGGGGGTTGCGTGGGGCACCCCGAAGCTTGATTGTGCAGGGAGGCTTCGTATCGGGGTGTGGGGGAGGGGCTGGGTGCCTCGATTGTTGGGTGGGGTGGCTGCGGTTGGGTTAGTGGGGGAGGAAGTGGTGCGCCGAGGGTCGCCGGGAATTTTCGGTGGGTACCGTCAAGCTTCGTGGACATCGCTGAAACGCCTGGTCTGGTTCGTCTCGCCGACTTCACCACCCTTCGTTTGGGTGGGCCGGTGCGTCGGTTCGTCACCGCGACCACCGCCGCTGGTCTCGTCGCTGCGGTGCGGGAAGCGGACGACGCAGGCGAGCCCGTCCTGCTGCTCGGCGGCGGGTCGAACCTCGTCGTCGGTGATGGCGGGTTCGCGGGCGCCCTCGTGCGGATCGCCAACACCGGTTGGACCCTCGACGGCGACATCGTCGAGGTGGCCGCCGGGCAGGAGTGGGACGCGTTCGTCTCCGCGCTGGTCGACAGCGGCCTCGGCGGGCTCGAATGTCTCTCCGGCATCCCGGGTTCGGTCGGGGCGACGCCGATCCAGAACGTCGGCGCGTACGGCGGCGAGGTGGCCGAGTCGATCGTCTCCGTCGAGTTGTACGACCGGGTCGCGAAGGAGGTGCGGACGGTCAAGGCCGACGAACTCGGTTTTGCCTACCGCACCAGCGTCCTCAAGGGCACCGACCGCGGCGTCGTGCTCAGTGTGCGGTTCCGGATCGACCCGAGCGGGCAGTCCGCGCCTATCCGGTACGCGGAGCTGGCGCGCACGCTGGGTGTCGAAATCGATGCGAAAGTCCCCGCCGCTCAGGCGCGCGAGGCGGTGCTCGGGCTGCGGCGTGGCAAGGGCATGGTGCTCGACCCGGCCGATCACGACACCTGGAGCGCGGGCTCGTTCTTCACCAACCCGATCGTCCCCGAGGAAGAAGCGCCGGCCGTCCTCGCGAGGATCGCGGAGTCGACTGAGGGGAAGATCCCGCAGTACCCGGCCAGCGGCGGGGTGAAGCTGTCCGCCGCGTGGGTCATCGAGCGGGCTGGGTTCGGCAAGGGGCACCCCGGGCCCGGCGGGCGGGTTTCGCTGTCCACTAAGCACACTCTCGCGCTCACGAACCGGGGCGGGGCCAGCACGGAGGACCTGCTTGCGCTGGCTCGCGAGGTCCGCGACGGCGTCGAGGAGCGGTTCGGTGTGCGGTTGCGTCCGGAACCGTTGTTGATCAACTGTTCGCTCTGACGCGTCCCGGGGTAACCCGGGTGAGCCGGCCGACAGGAAACCGGCAGCAACCGGGCACCGGGTGAAACGTCTTGCGGGATGGAGAGGAATTTCCGGTTCGCAGGTAACGTCGAATCGCTCACCGGCGCTGTTGTGCGTGGGAGATGCCGGTGCGGGGGACAAGTGGAGGTAAGACCGTGATCGAGCGCCGTACGGTGTTCAAGGCCGTTCTCGCGACTGGCGCGGCGGCGCTGGCCGCAGCGTGCTCGGGCGGCGGCAATGACGGCACCGCGGTGCCGCAGGGCGGAAGCGGCGACAACGGCGGCAAGCCGGTCGCCCCGGTGGCGAAGCTCACCGCGACCCCGGCCGTCGGAGCCAAGGACGCGAGCGTGCGCGAGCCGGTGGTGGTGAAGGTCACCGAAGGCAAGCTCACCGAGGTCAAGCTGACCAACGAGGGCGGCGACCCGATCAAGGGCGAGATCGCCGCCGACGGCCTGTCCTGGACCAGTTCCGAACCGCTCGGCTACGGCAAGACCTACAACTACGCGGCCAAGGCGACCGGCACCGACCAGCGGCCCGCCGAGCTCAAGGGCTCGTTCGCCACGGTCAGCCCGGCCAAGACGGTGCGCGCCACGCTGAACCCCGGCGACGACGCCGAGGTCGGCGTCGCGATGCCGATCAGCGTGAAGTTCAACGGGGTCGCGCCGAAGGACCGGGCCGCGGTCGAGAAGGCGCTGAAGGTCAAGACCAGCAAGGACGTCCAGGGCTCGTGGGCGTGGCTGTCGGCGAACCAGGTCGACTGGCGGCCCAAGGAGTACTGGCCGGCCAACACGACCGTCGAGGTCGAGGCCAACCTGTACGGCGTGGACCTCGGCGGGGGCGTCTACGTGAAATCGGACGTCAGCACCAAGTTCAAGATCGGCCGCAACCAGGTGGTCAAGATCCACACGCCGGACCATGTGATGAAGGTCTACCGCGGCGGTGCGGAGAGCGCGAGCTACCCGTGCTCCAACGGTCTCGACTCGGTCGTCGACCGCAACACCCCGAACGGCACCTTCATCATCATGGCGAAGGAGCCGCACGCGGTCTTCGACAACGCCCGCTACGGCTACACCAACGTCAACAAGAAGTGGGCCTGCCGGTTCTCCAACCACGGCGAGTTCATCCACGAGAACCAGGACAACGCCGCCGCGATCGGCAAGACCAACAACTCGCACGGCTGCGTCAACCTGCTCGAGGCGGACGCCAAGGCCTACTTCGACACGGCGATGGTCGGCGACCCGGTCGAGGTCACCGGCTCGAAGCTGGGCAGCCCGACGAACTCGGACGTCAAGGACTGGTTCTACGACTGGTCGACCTGGAAGTCGCTCTCGGCCGCGAAGTGACCTAAGGGCCGTCTGCTACGAAGTAGGGCGTGAACACTGAGGTAACCGGGGCAGGCGGCGTGCGGATCGCACTGCGCGTCGAAGGCCCGGAGAACGCGCGCCCGATCGTCTTCGTGCACGGCTGGGCCCAGTCAGCCGCGGCCTGGTCGGCTCAGCTGGCCGACCCGGCGCTGAGCGGACAGTTCCGGCTCGTCGCGATGGACCTGCGCGGGCACGGCGGCTCTGACGTCCCCGTCGATGGCTATGACGATCCGCGGCAGTGGGCCGGGGATCTCGCCGCCGTGCTCGACTTCGCCGGTCCGGACGCGATCGTCGTCGGCTGGTCCTACGGCGGGCTGGTGATCGCGGACTACCTGCGCGAGCACGGCACCGCACGGCTCGGCGGCATTGTGCTGGTGGGCGCGATCACCGAGATCGGCCGCAACCGCGAGGGCGGCGCTACCGGGCCGATCATGCGGGCCGCGCTGCCCGCCGCGCTCTCGGACGACGCCGAGGTGGCGATCCCCGCGCTGGTCGAGTTCACCCGGGCGCAGGTCAGTCCGAAGGTGCCCGGTGGGTACGCACAGGCGATGCTCGGCAGTTCGCTTTCGGTGCCGCCCGCGGTGCGCGGCGCGCTGTTCCGGCGGGACATCGGCAGTGGTGAGGTGCTTGCCGCGGTCGACAAGCCCGCGCTCGTGGTGCACGGCTCGGCCGACGGTGTGGTGGATCCTTCGGCGGCAGAGTATTCGGCCGGGAAGATTCCGGGGGCTGTCCTGCGTTGGTTCGTTGAGGCCGGGCATCTGCCGTTCGTCGAGGAGCCGGAGGACTTCAACTCCGTGCTGCGGCGGTTCGCCGGGGACGCAGCAGCCGAGTAGCAGGAGTGACCAGGTGACCCTCAAGGGATTCATCGCTCAGCCGCGCCGGATCGCGGTCTTGTCCGTGCACACCTCCCCGCTCGAGCAGCCGGGCACCGGCGACGCCGGGGGGATGAACGTGTACGTCAGCCAGACCGCGCAGGAGATGGCGCGGCGCGGCATCGAGGTCGAGGTCTTCACCCGGGCGACCTCGTCCGACCAGCCGCCGCTGGCCGAGCTGGCGCCCGGCGTCACGGTGCGGCACGTGCCGGCCGGGCCGTTCGAGCCGCTGGCGCGCGA
The DNA here is from genome assembly GCF_055633755.1 of Amycolatopsis sp. NPDC114484. Classification (NCBI taxonomy): domain Bacteria; kingdom Bacillati; phylum Actinomycetota; class Actinomycetes; order Pseudonocardiales; family Pseudonocardiaceae; genus Amycolatopsis; species Amycolatopsis sp. NPDC114484. The sequence goes on from NZ_JBVKDQ010000001.1 coordinate 1,108,277, forward strand.
CGAGCTGCCCGCGCAGCTGTGCGCGTTCACCTCGGGCGTGCTGCGCGCGGAGGCGTTTCACGAGCCGGGCTACTACGACCTGATCCACTCGCACTACTGGCTCTCCGGCCAGGTCGGCTGGCTCGCCAGGGACCGCTGGGGCGTGCCGCTCGTGCACACCGCGCACACACTGGCCAAGGTCAAGAACGCGCTGCTCGCCGAGGGCGACAAGCCCGAGCCGCGGACGCGCGTGATGGGCGAGGAGCAGGTGGTCGCCGAGGCCGATTGTCTCGTCGCGAACACACAGGTCGAGGCCCGGCAGCTGGTCGATCTCTACGGAGCCGCCACCCACGCGGTGCACGCGGTGCCGCCGGGGGTCGACCTCGAACGGTTCACGCCCGGCTCGCAGCTGGACGCGCGTCGTGAGCTGAACCTGTCGCCGGACGCGGTCGTGCTCGCCTTCGCCGGACGGATCCAGCCGCTCAAGGCCCCGGACGTGCTGCTGCACGCGGCGGCGGAAATGCTGCGGCGGCGGCCGGAATTGGCGTCGCGGCTGGTGGTTCTGGTGGTCGGCGGACCGTCCGGGACCGGGTTGGAGCAGCCGCAGGCGTTGCGCGAGCTGGCGGTGTCGCTGGGGATCGCCGAACAGGTGCGCTTCCTGCCGCCGCAGAGCGGGCTGAAGCTGCGCACGGTGTTCCGCGCGGCCGACGTCGTCGCGGTGCCGAGCTACAACGAATCCTTCGGTCTGGTCGCGCTCGAAGCGCAAGCGTGCGGTACGCCGGTGGTGGCGGCCGAGGTCGGCGGGCTGCCGGTCGCGGTGCCGCACGGGGTGTCCGGGCTGCTGGTTCCGTCGCACGGCGCGGCGGAATGGGCCGACGCGCTCGCCGCCGTCGCGCTGCGACCGGACCGCCGGGCCGAACTCGCGGCCAACGCGGTGCGGCACGCGCAGCGGTTTTCCTGGCGGCGCACCACGGATTCCTTGCTGGACATCTATGCTCAGGCGACCATAGCGTTCCGGCAGGCGCTGGAACTGCGGGCGGAGGTGGCAGTGTGAGCCTTGACGCGACCATCAAGTCCACTTTGGACTCAAGTGGGCTCAAGTACGACCGTCGCGGCGAAGGCCGTTATTTCGTGACGTTGCCGGGAACCAAGAAGCTGCAGACCAACTGCTGGCTCGTGGACGGCGACCACGCGTTCTCGGTGGAGGCGTTCGTGTGCCGCCGTCCGGACGAACGGCACGAGGACGTGTACCGGTTCCTGTTGCAGCGCAACGCCCGGCTCTACGGCGTGCACTACACAGTGGACAGTCTCGGTGACATCTACCTGGTCGGCCGGTTCGGCAAGGAGACGGTGACCGAGTCCGAACTGGACAAGATCCTCGGCCAGGTGCTGGAGGCCGCCGACGGCGATTTCAACATCCTGCTGGAAATCGGGTTCGCCACGTCGATCAAGCGCGAATGGGACTGGCGCGTCTCGCGCGGTGAATCGCTGGCGAACCTGCAGGCGTTCAAACACCTCGCCGAACCGGCGGACGGGCACGAACCGGGGTTGACCGAGTCGTAACCGATTCCGTGCAACGGCGTCTCCAGTCGTTTCGTCTCACCGCCAACGACTGGAGGGAGACGGGGATGCGGACTCGATGGAGATACGCGCTCGCGGGCGCCGCGGTGTTTCTGCTGGCCGGCTGCAGCGGGAACAGCGCGGATTCGGCGAGGTCGGCGGTCGCGCCCGCGCAGCAGCAGGGGGCGGCGCCTAGGCAGGGCAACGCGCAGGCGTCGGTGCCCGCGCCCGGGGCGACCGATCGCAAGCTGGCGCGCAGCGCGCGGCTGGAGCTGACCACACCGAAGACCGATGACGTCGTGTCCCGCGCCAAGGCGATCGCGACCGGCGCGGGCGGTTACCCCGGACAAGAGAGCGCGACGGACGATTCCGCGTCGCTGACCTTGTCGGTGCCCGCGGAGAAACTCGACGGCGTGCTGGACCAGCTCGGCAAGCTCGGCCAGGTGGAGCGGCGGGAGATCAGCGCGCAGGACGTGACCGCGCAGGTGGTCGACGTGGACGCGCGGCTGGCGACCCAGCGGGCGAGCGTCGACCGGATGCGCGCGCTGCTGGCGAAGGCGCAATCGGTGTCTGAGATCGCGTCCGTCGAGAGCGAGCTGACCAACAGGCAGGCCACGCTGGAATCGCTGGAGCGTCAGCAGGCGTCGCTGGCCGGGCAGGTCGCGATGGCGGCTGTGTCGCTGTCGGTGACGCGGCAGGAGGCACCGGCCGCGCAGGCTGGCGGCTTCCTCTCCGGGCTGTCCGGGGGATGGGACGCCTTCGTCACCTTCTGCAGCGGACTGGTGCGGGTGCTGGGCGTCCTGCTGCCGTTCTTGGTGGCGTTCGGGATTCCGGCCGGAGCGGTGTTCTGGTGGTTCCGGCGACGGCTCGGGGCCAGGCCCGCGGAGTGAGGGGCTGGCGGAACGGCTCGAGGGAGGGGGGAGTCGCGATCTCGAGCCGTCCCGCTGCAGGTCCCGCCTGCTGGACCCGGTGACGAGGGGGATGCCAACGGGGCCGGCGGGCCGCGGCTCGGCAGGGGGGAGACGAGCCGCGGTCACTGCCCGTGATCAGCCGGGAGTGCGTGGAATCCGGCTGAGCGGGACATGCCCAACCTGTCAGATGTCGACCAGTAATCACAAGACTACTGGTTACTCCGTTCGTGTGAACTTTACTGACAGGGATAACGGTGTGCAGCGTCTTGCACTCTTTGGCCTGCTTGTCGGCAACCCACCTGCGCGTCGGGTGAAAGTGTTACTCCCGGGTAACGCACTCTGGGTAGAGGGGTGGACGCACTACTGGCAGCGCGCACGCGTTCTGGCAGGCTGATGGCCATGGCCGAACTTGGGACCCTGGTGCTGCTGCGGCACGGACAGAGCACGTGGAACGCGGAAAACCTGTTCACCGGCTGGGTGGACGTGCCCCTTTCGGAGACCGGCGAGCGGGAGGCCCGCCAGGGCGGGCAGCTGCTCGCCGAGTCGGGGCTGCTGCCGGACGTGGTGCACACGTCGCTGCTGCGCCGGGCGATCAGCACGGCGAACATCGCCCTCGACGCCGCCGACCGGCACTGGATCCCGGTCAAGCGCGACTGGCGGCTCAACGAGCGGCACTACGGCACGCTGCAGGGCAAGAACAAGAAGCAGACGCTGGACGAGTTCGGCGAGGAGCAGTTCATGCTCTGGCGCCGCTCGTACGACACGCCGCCGCCGGCCATCGACCCGAAGGACGAGTTCAGCCAGGCCGGCGACGCGCGCTACGCCGACCTCGGCGACCAGGCCCCGCTGACGGAATGCCTGAAGGACGTCGTGGCCCGGCTGCTGCCGTACTGGGAGTCGGCGATCGTCCCCGACCTGCGGGCCGGCCGCACGGTGCTGGTGGCCGCGCACGGCAACTCGCTGCGCGCGCTGGTGAAGCACCTCGACGGCATCTCCGACGACGCCATCGCCGCGCTGAACATCCCGACCGGCATCCCGCTGCGCTACGACCTGACGCCGGACCTCAAGCCGGTCAAGGCGGGCGGCGAGTACCTGGACCCGGAGGCGGCGAAGGAAGCCGCCGCCGCGGTCGCGAACCAGGGCCGCTGAGCCTCCACTGCTCGCTCGGCTCGTGAGTGTTCATCCCGGTTTGGGCCGGGCTGAACCTCACGAGCGGGCAGCGGCTCGGCCTCCGACTGCAGCCTGTCGTGAGTGCTGGTCGCGGTTCTCACCGGGATTGCCGCTTACGAGCCGGATCCGGAGATCGCCTTCATTCCGGACACTTTCCACTCGTCGCCCTGCCGCACGAGGTCGAGGTGCACCGGCAGCCGGTTTTCGCCCGGGTTCTGGCCGCCGCTTGTCGTCAGCAGCGCGGCCAGCACCGCCGACGCGTGCGTGCCGTCCGGGCTGAGTTCGGTCAGCGCGGCCGTCGAATCCGCGCCGTAGCTCGCCTTCTTCCCGGTCTGCTTGATGCGGTCCACGGTCTCCTGGCGGCTCTTGCGGAACTCCGTCAGCAGCGGCTCGGCGGCCACGTTCTCCCAGGCCGCGTAGTTCCCGTCGATGTTCTGCGGGTCGATGGTCATCAGGACCCCGCCGTCCCGGCGAGCCGCCTCGACCGCGGAATCCCTAGTCGCGGCAAGGCCTTTCGCCGGAGCGGCGGCCGGGGCGATCGGGCCGCGCGGGTCGAAGTTCAAGTCCTGCAACAGCCAGTGCCCGTTCGCCCGGACCGCGGTGACCAGCATGAGCGCGCCCGCCTGGTTCGCGGCTCCGTCGGGCCGCTTGCTGTGCTGCGTGGCGGCGATCAGCATCCGCGCGTGGTCCGGGGTCAGCTCGGCCAGACCGGTTTCCATCACCTGCGTCTGCGTGCTCACCGGCTCGGTGCGGACCTCGGCGAAGGTCTTGTCGAACTGCGCGCGGGCCGCGCCGGTGAGGTACTCCTGCTCGGTTTTCGCGACCTCGTCCGGCTTCGTGGAGTCGTAGCTGAACGCGGTCTCCACGGCCTTTTTGATGCCGGACACCGCGTCGCTGGTCGCTTTGGCGTCCACATAGGCCACATTCGCGGGAGCGGGCGCGGGCGGCGGCGCGGGCGGTGCGGCTTGCTGAGACGCAGCTCCGCCGCAACCGGCGGTGAGCAGGGCCGCGGCGAGGACAGCGCGCCTCACAGCAGGCCCGCCTCCCGCGCGAGAGCACCCGCTTGGAACCGCGACGTCGCACCCAGCACATCCATCAATTCGGCCACCCGCCGACGGTACGTCCGCAGCCCGACGCCCATCGCCCGGGCCGCCTTTTCGTCCGTGGAGCCGGAAGACAGCAGGTCCAGCAGCTGCGGTGTGTACTGCCGCAATTCGGCGAACCGCGTCTCGTACGCCTCCATCGCGGTCGACGAGCGCCAGGCGGCCTCGAACAGCGACGAGATGCCGCGCACCAGATCCGGGGCGCTCACCACGCGGTAGCCGGGCCCGGCGGCGAGGATGGCGATGCGGCCGTCGAGCAGGATCGTCTCGTTGATCTCGTGGTCGCTGATCCGGACTTCCGCGCCGAGCCGGCGAAGGCTCTGCAGGTGGTCGGCGCTGTCCGAGTCGAGCAGCACCCGCGACAGGTAGACCTTGCGGACCCGCAGTTTCGGCCGGCGCGGCTGTTCCTCGGCGAACTTCTGCATGGCGGACCAGGTGTGCAGGCCGTTCGCGGCGCAGGCGAAGTCGTCGGCTCCGGCGAGCAGGTGTCCGGCGCGCTCCGCCAGTTCGTACTCGTCGCGCACGTTCGCGATGTCCTCGACTCGGGGCACGGTGCCCAGTGTCCTCGCGTTGGCAGCTTGCTGCCAAACCCGCCGCCGGGATCGGCCGCGAAGCACGCTGGAGCCATGACCGAAACGACCCTTCCCGCCGCTGCCGCGGGCACCTGGCAGCTGGGCTCCCGCACCGTCAACCGGCTCGGCTTCGGCTCGATGCGGCTCGGCGGCTCGCTCGACCCGACCGCGCCGATCGACGCCGACCGCGCGATTTCCGTGCTCCGCCGGGCCGTCGAGCTGGGTGTGAACCACCTCGACACCGCCGCGTTCTACTTCGGAGCCACCTGGTCGGCCAACGCGTTGATCAAGGCCGCGCTCGCGCCGTACGGCGACGACCTCGTGCTGACCACCAAGGTCGGCCCCTCGCGCGACGAATCCGGCCAGTTCCGGCCGTTCGCCCGTCCCGGCGAGCTGCGCGGCCAGGTCGAGCAGAACCTGCGCGAACTCGGCCGCGACCACATCGACGTCGTCAACCTGCGCATCGGCACCGGTCTCGACCGGGGTACCGGGTCGCTCGCCGAGCACTTCGGCGCGCTGGCCGGACTGCGTACCGAGGGGCTGATCGGCGAGCTGGGGATTTCCAATGTCGATGCGGAGCACCTCGCCGAGGCGCAGGCGATCGCGCCGGTGGTGTGCGTGCAGAACCAGTACGGCCTGTCCGCTCGCCGCGAGGACGACGAGCTGCTGCGGCTGTGCGGCGAACAGGGCGTGGCGTTCGTGCCGTTCTTCGCGGTCGCGAGTGGACAGTCCGACGAGGGGGAGCGGGTCGCCGAGGTTGCGCGCCGGTACGACGTGTCGGACGCTCAGGTGCGGTTGGCGTGGACGCTCGCGCAGGGTCCGCACGTACTGGCGATCCCGGGCACGAGTGACCCCGCTCACCTGGAGCAGAACGTCGCCGCGGCGGCGCTGAAGCTGACCGACGAGGACCTCAAGACCCTTGAGGACCATCCAGTGCGCTGAACGCTGAGCGCACCGATTTTGCCGAAACATCTCGATCGGGTGAACAGGGCCTGACCCCGAGGCGAATATGTACCCCTCAGGTGTCACTCGCCTCACGACAGGGCTTCCAGGACTAGGCCGGAAGGCTACCGGGATGCTTACGATTCCCTCGTGACCACGCCTGTTGTCCTGCTGACGGCCATCGGCGCTCTTGTCGTCGGCGCGGTCGCCGGTTTCCTCGCGGCACGGGCCCGGGCCCGGCGCGAGGCGGCCCGGCCCACCGGCCCGACCGTCGCTGAGCTGCTCGAACGGCTGATCCGCTCCTCCAACAACGGCGTCATCGTGCTCAACCGGTTCGGCGACCTCGTGCTGCACAACCCCCGCGCGTACGAGCTCGGCCTGGTTCGGGTGAACCAGGCCGACCCGCGGGCGCGCAAGGCCGCCGAGCAGGTGGTCGAGACCGACGAGCCGATGGAAGTCGACCTCTCGCCGCTGGAAAGCCGGGGCCGTCGCCAGCCCGAGGCGGTGCTCGGCGAGGTCCGGCCGCTCGGCGACGGGTTCACCGTCGTCGAGGCCGTCGACCACTCCGAGGCGATCCGGCTGGAGGCGGTGCGCCGCGACTTCGTCGCCAACGTCAGCCACGAGCTCAAGACCCCGGTCGGCGCGATCGCGCTGCTCACCGAGGCGGTGCTGGACGCCGCCGAGGACGTCGAGGAGGTCCGCCGCTTCGGCAGCAAGATCCTGCGCGAATCCACCCGGCTCGGCCAGCTCGTCACCGAACTGATCGCGTTGTCGCGCCTCCAGGGCGCCGAACGGCTGCCGGACCTCAACGTCGTCGAGGTCGACGCCGTCGTGCGCGAGGCGCTCGGGCGCACCACGCTGTCCGCGGAATCCGCCGAAATCACCATCACCACCGACGCGCCGAGCAGCCTTCTCATCGAGGGCGACCGGACGCTGCTGGTCACCGCGCTGTCGAACCTGCTGGAGAACGCCGTCGCGTACTCGTCGGCGGGCAGTCCGGTGTCGATCTCGCGCCGACTCGCCGACGGCATGGTCGAGATCGCGGTGACCGACCGCGGCATCGGCATCGCCGAGGACGAACAGCAGCGCGTGTTCGAGCGCTTCTACCGCGCGGACAAGGCGCGCTCGCGCGCCACTGGCGGCACCGGGCTCGGACTGGCGATCGTGAAACACGTCGCGGCCAACCACGGCGGTTCGGTCGGCCTGTGGAGCCGTCCTGGCACCGGGTCGACGTTCACCCTGCGCATCCCCGCGCACGTGCGCACCGAACCCGCCGACACCGCACGCAAGGCCGCGCCCGCGCGGCCGGACAAAACCCCCGAGCGGACACCCCGGCTCGTGGCAACCGGGCAGGAAATCTCCAGCCCAGACCATGGAGGAAACCTGTGACGAGGGTTCTCATAGTCGAGGACGAAGAGTCCTTCGCCGACCCGCTCGCCTTCTTGCTGCGCAAGGAGGGCTTCACCGCGGCGGTGGCCGTGACCGGCCAGCAGGCGCTTGAGGAGTTCGACCGCAACGGCGCCGACATCGTGCTGCTCGACCTGATGCTGCCCGGGATGAGCGGCACCGACGTCTGCAAGCAGCTGCGGCAGCGCTCCGCGGTGCCGGTGATCATGGTGACCGCGCGCGACAGCGAGATCGACAAGGTCGTCGGCCTCGAACTCGGCGCCGACGACTACGTGACCAAGCCGTACTCGGCGCGCGAGCTGATCGCGCGGGTGCGTGCGGTGCTGCGCCGCGGCGGCGAGCCGGGCACGGACGGCGAACTCGCTCCGCTGGTGCTGTCGGCCGGACCGGTGCGAATGGACGTCGAACGGCACGTGGTGACTGTGGACGGTGGCGAGGTTTCGTTGCCGCTCAAGGAGTTCGACCTGCTCGAGTACCTGCTGCGCAACGTCGGCCGGGTGCTCACCCGCGGCCAGCTGATCGACCGGGTGTGGGGCGCGGACTACGTCGGCGACACCAAGACCCTCGACGTCCACGTCAAGCGGCTCCGCTCGAAGATCGAGCCCGACCCCGGCTCGCCGCGGCACCTGGTGACCGTGCGCGGGCTCGGCTACAAGTTCGAGACCTGAGCCGCTGCCGGGTAGCCCGGAGTTCGGTCCGTGAAGGACTCCTTGAAGGAATCTGATTCCTTCAAGGAGTCCTTCACGGCTTTTGTCCGGATTTCAGCGCACACCGTGCCGGATCGCGCACGCTCAGTTGATGTGGATCCGAGTGGAGTTGGTTACAGTTTCGAGACCTGGCACTGGGACCGGTACGCTGAATCCTCGTGCGCCTAGGGGTACTCGACGTCGGTTCCAACACCGTCCACTTGCTAGTGGTCGACGCCCACCGTGGCGCCCACCCGACCCCGATGCACTCCGAGAAAACGATGCTCCGGCTGGCCGAACAGCTCACCGGCTCCGGCGAGCTGAGCCGTCCCGGCGAGGACGGCCTGGTCCGGGCGGTCGAATCGGCCAGGGCCGCGGCCATGCGGCTCGGCTGCGAGGACGTGATGGCGTTCGCGACTTCCGCGGTGCGCGAGGCGAAGAACTCGGCGAAGGTGCTGGCCAGGGTGACCGCCGAGACCGGCGTCAACCTGCGGGTCCTCTCCGGTGCGGACGAGGCGCGGCTCACCTTCCTCGCGGTGCGCCGGTGGTATGGCTGGTCGGCCGGGAAACTGCTGGTGCTGGACATCGGCGGCGGGTCGTTCGAGGTCGCGATGGGCCGCGACGAGGAACCCGAACTCGCCGAATCGCTCCCGCTCGGCGCCGGGCGCACCACCCGCACGCGCTTCCGCAACGACCCGCCCACCCGCTCCGAGGTCGTCGCGACGTCGGCCTGGCTCGAGGACCAGCTCGCCGGGCTCGCGAAGAAGGTCGCCGGACAGGGTCTGCCGGACCGGGTCGTGGCGACCTCCAAGACGTTCCGTTCGCTCGCCCGGCTGACCGGTGCGGCCCCCTCGGCGGCGGGCCCCCGCGTGCGCCGTACGCTCACTGACACTGCCCTTCGCCAGCTCATCGCCTTCATTTCGCGGATGACCGCCGCGGATCTGGCACAGCTGGAAGGCGTCAGCGGGAGCCGGTCGCACCAGCTCGTGGCGGGCGCGCTGGTGGCGCAGGCCGCGATGCGGGCGCTCTCCCTCACCGAGTTGGAGATTTGCCCCTGGGCGCTGCGAGAGGGTGTCATCCTGCGGCGGTTGGACCACGCAGGAGGGTCGGACGAAACTGGCACCGCGATCTCCGGCGTTTCGGCGAGCGGGGAGGACCGGTGACAGCAGCGGACTGGACTTGGCCGACGAAGACCAGGCACGGTGAAGAGGTGACGGACATGCACTGCACGGTGTCGATTGCGCGCGGCTCCGGAGGCAGGTGTGCCCGAGTGACCACAACCAACCCCGAGCGCGCTTTGGACAGCACGGTATGACGGACCAGACCGGCGGCGACCAGCCCCAGAAGACCGTGGCCGAACTGCTCGCCCAGCACGGGCAGCAGGTCGACGGCGGACGGCGACGCAGGCGCAGGGCGGCCGATGACGAGGACGAGGCCGCTCCGCGGCGCTCGAGCCTGACCGACACCGGACCGCAGGCGATCATCGACCGGGTGGCCTCGGAGGGCGGCACTCCGCCGCCTCCTTCGCGTCCCCCGGGCGGCCGTCGCCGTCCGGACGCGGCCCCGCGGCCCGCGCCGCCAGCGCCGCCCGCGCCTCAGGAGTCGGGCCAGTACCCGCGGCCCGGCCAGCAGCCTTCGGGGCAGTACCCCGCGCCGCAGGACCCCGGGCCGCACCTGATGAACGGCCAGCAGCCCTCCGGGCAGTACCCGGCTCCGCAGGAGTCGGGCCAGTACCCGGTGAACGGGCAGCAGGACTCGGCTTACGTGCGTCCCCCGGCTCCGCCGCAGGAGTCCGGCCAGTACCCGCGGCCGGGCAACGGCCAGCAGGATTCGGCCTACGTGCGCCCGCCCGCACCGCCGCAGGAGTCGGGCCAGTTCGCCCGCCCCGCGCCGCCCGCGCCCGGTCCGCAGGGCACCGGTTACCTGCGTCCCGCCGCGCCGCAGGACTCCGGTTTCGTGCGTCCGCCCGCGCCGCCGCAGGAATCCGGGCAGATGCCGGTGCCGCCGCGCGGCCGTCCGCCGCGTCCGCCGGCCGCCGACGAGGAAACGCGCGGCGCGGTGCCGCCGGTCCGCCGCCGTCCGGCCCCGCAGCCGCCGCAGGCTCCGCCGCCCCCGCCGGACAGCGGTCTCGCCGCCCGGCTCGACGGTCTCGACGGCGATTCCCCGGAACCGCCCGCGCCGCCGATGGCGAGCGGTGCGTTCCCGGCGCCCGGCGCTCCGGCCGCGCCCAACCGGCCGCGGCGGGCTCCGGCCCGCCGTCCGGCGCCGAAGCAGGAGCCGCACACCGAGCAGTTCGACGCGGTCGACGGCCTGCCCGCCGAGGCCGTCGCCGAAGACGCGCCGCCAGCGGGTCTCGCGGGCTGGCGTCAGCGTCGGCAGGCGGAACAGCTGGAGGACACCGAGGTCGGCATGATGCCGGCCGTCCCGCCCGCTGGTGCGGAGCAGGAACCGGCCGCGGAGTACGCCGAGGACGACTACGTCGACGACGGCTACGAGGACGAGTACCCGCCCGCCGCCGCGGAGTACGACGCGGGCCCGCCGACCGCGGGCTACCCGGCCCCGATGCCGTTCGCGCCGGGCGGCAAGGACCCGGTCGAGGACGACCTGGCCGAGTACGAGCGCGAGTTCGCCGAGCCGTCCGGCTACCCCGAGGGCCAGCCGGACTTCGAGGGCGACGACGGCTACGGGTACGAGCACGCCGAAGGCTACGAACACGCCGAGGGCTACGCCGAAGGCGACGAGTACGACGACTACCCCGAGGAAGCCGTCGCCGAGGACGCTCCGGAGGCTGAGCCGGAACCCGTGGTGTCCGCGGGCAAGCAGTGGCTGACGCTGGCCGGACAGCTCGCGCTGGGCGTCGTCGGCGGTGCCGCGGTGTGGCTCGGCTTCAACTGGCTGTGGGTCAACCTCGCGCCCGCCGCGCTCGTGGGCGCGCTGCTGGTGATCGTCGCGCTGGTGTGGATCGTGCGGAAGATCCGCCGCGCCGAGGACCTGCAGACGACGCTGCTGGCGATTCTCGTCGGGCTGGTGGTGACGGTGTCGCCCGCGGCGCTGTTGCTGGTGGCCAAGTAGCCCGCCGCCAAGGACGCTGGGGCAGGATGGGCGCGTGAGTGAGAGCGCGCCCGTCCCCGTGGGTTTGAGCACTGCCTCGGTGTGGCCGCTGCGCGCGGGCGCGGCGTTCGAGCTGGCCGCGGATCTCGGCTACGACGGCGTCGAGGTCATGGTCTGGGCCGATCCGATCAGCCAGGACGTCTCGGCGATCCGGCGCTGGTCGCGGCGCACCGGGATGCCGGTGCTGTCGGTGCATTCGCCGTCGCTGCTGATCACGCAGCGGATCTGGTCGCCGGACCCGGAGGTGCGGCTGCGCCGGTCGGTGGACGCCGCGCTGGAACTCGGCGCGCGCACGGTCGTGGTGCATCCGCCTTTTCGCTGGCAGCGCCGCTACGGCGACGCGTTCGGCGATCTCGTGGACGAACTGGAGGACGCCAGCGGCGTCGACGTCGCGGTGGAGAACATGTTCAAGGTCCGCCCGCCCGGCGGCTCGCGCGACGCGCGGGTGTCGGCGTTCCGGCCCTCGATCGACCCCACCGACGTGGGATTCCGGCACTACACCCTGGACCTGTCGCATTCGGCCGCGGCGCGAATGGACGCGCTGGCGCTGGCCGAACGGATGGGGGCGGGGCTGAGCCATGTCCATCTGGCGGACGGGACCGGTATTCCGAAGGACGAGCATCTGATTCCGGGGCATGGCGGGCAGCCGTGTGCGGAATTGCTGGAAAAGCTGGTCAGTGACGGCTTTTCCGGTCAGGTGGTGCTGGAGGTGAACACCCGGCACGCGACGGGCGCGGCGGCGCGGGCCCGGGCGCTGGCGGAGGCGTTGTTGTTCGCCCGGTTGCATCTGGGGCAGTGATTCGGCGGTCAGCCGTGTGCGGAATTGCTGGAAAAGCTGGTCAGTGACGGCTTTTCCGGCCAGGTGGTGCCGGAGGTCAACACCCGGCACGCAGCCGCACGCGCTCGGGCGCCGGCGGAGGCACTCCTGTTCGCCCGCCCGCACCTAGGGCAGTGATCCGCGGGTGATCTTGCTCGGCTGTCCGGGCGGTCCCTGCCCGGCTCGGCTCGCAAAGCCGGCCGGGCACCGTAAAGTGCGGGCGTGACCTCGCTGCTATCGCCGTCTCCAGCCTTCCCGGGACCCGGTTCCACGCGCCGTATCGCCGTGGCCGGTCGTCCGTGAGCGCGGCCGACGACACCGCGACCGCCTTCGACGCGGCCACCGCAGTCCGGTCGCTCGGGGACGGTACGTTCACCGCGACGTTGCGTTCGGAATGGGCGATCGCGGTCCATCCGCACGGCGGGTTTTTGGTGGCATTGCTGGCAAAAACCGCCGCTGCCGCATTGCACGAGCGCGGGGACGCGACCGTCGACCCGCTGGCCGTGAGCACCGAATTCCTGCACGCGCCCGCGCTCGGGCCGGTTTTGCTGCGCACCGATGTGCGCAAGGTCGGCCGTCGCGTTTCGGTGGTCGCGGTGTCGCTCGAACAGCGCGGCCGGGCTTGCGTCGAGGCACGGGTCACGGTCGGCCGGTTGCCGATGCGCCGTTCCGAATGGACGGACCTGCCGCAGATGCCCGCCGAACCGCCGTCGAGCGCGCTGCAGCTCGGCAAGGACACCCCGGAAGGCCCGTTCCACCTGTCTGCCGCCTGCGACGTGCGACTGGATCCCTCGACCGCGGGGTTCGTGTCCGGACGCACCGGAGACCCGCCGAGGCTGCGGATGTGGGCCCGTCCGCGGGTCGGCCAGCCCGACGTGTACTTCGCGCTCCTGGCGGGCGACCTCAACCCGCCGGTGGTGGCGAACCTCGGCAGGCACGGCTGGGCCCCGACCGTCCAGCTGACCTCGCTGCTGCGCACCCGCCCGGCCCCGGGCTGGCTGCGGATCCTCGTCGAGGCGCGGTCGGTGCACGAGCCGTGGTTCGACTCGGACGCGACGGTCGTGGACTCGCAGGGCCGTCTCGTCGCGCAGGTGCGGCAGCTGGCGCTCGCCCCGGCACCGGGCGGCTGAGCCGCGTTTGGCACGCTGGCCGCATGAGTGTGATCGCGGTGCTGGGTGCGGGAAAGATCGGCGAAGCCCTGCTGTCGGGCCTGCTCAACGGCGGCCACGAGCCAGGCGACCTGCTCTTCACCGAGCGGTACGAGGAGCGGGCGCGCGAGCTGGAGGCGCGCTACCCGGGCATGAAAGCGGCGACTGTCGCCGACGCGGCCCGGAAGGCGGACATCCTCGTGGTCGCGGTGAAGCCGCAGGACATCGAGCCGGTGCTGGACGAGCTGGCCCCGCTGCTCGGGACGGCGTCGCTGGTCGTCTCGCTGTGCGCGGGACTGCCGACCGCGCTGTACGAGCGCCGTCTCGCCGACGGCGTCCCGGTGGTCCGCGTGATGCCGAACACCCCGATGCTGGTCGGCGAGGCGATGAGCGCGATCTCACCCGGCAAGCACGCGACGCCGGCGCACCTCGCGACGGTCAAGGAGCTGCTCTCGCACGTCGGCCAGGTCGTCGAGGTGCCGGAGCGGCAGCAGGACGCGGTCACCGCGCTCTCCGGATCCGGTCCTGCGTACTTCTTCTACCTGGTCGAGGCCATGATCGACGCGGGCATCCTGCTCGGCCTGCCGCGCGCGCTGGCAGGGCAGCTGATCATCCAGTCGGCGGTCGGCGCGGCGAAGATGCTCGCCGAGGGCCAGGACCACCCGGTGCTGCTGCGCGAGGCGGTGACGTCCCCGGCCGGGACGACCATCAACGCGATCCGCGAACTGGAGAAGCACGGCGTGCGCGCGGCGCTGCTCGACGCGATCGAGGCCGCCCGGGACCGTTCGGAGGAGCTGGGCCGCGCCCACGAGCACTGACCGCCTGGCCCGCCTGCCGCACGACCAAGCTGTCCGTGAGGAAATCTGATTCCGTCCGGGGTCCCCTCACGGACCTTGGCGGTGCCCGGCGAGGGGCTCGAAGGAGGGCGGCGAAGGGTCCGCTGGTCCGTTCGGCGGCACCGATGTCGTAGCGGGGTGGTCGGGCGACTCCGGCAAACCGGACACTGCTGCGCCGTCCGGGCTACGCGAAGGCCCAGGTGAGGGCCCATCCTGGTGACAGGCGTCGCACTAGTCCCACCTGTCCCGCTACCCTCGGAAGAGCACGTGCGTGTCGATACCACAGGTGGGGAAGCCTCGTGGCGCGACACGTGTCGAAGGACGCGGTAAACATGTCGCCGAACAAGAGGGAGGATTTGCCCGCGATAGGGCAGGTCCAGTTTTTGACAGTCGCCGAAGTGGCCACGCTGATGCGGGTCTCGAAGATGACCGTGTACCGCCTGGTGCATTCGGGCGAACTTCCCGCGGTCAGAGTCGGGAAGTCCTTCCGGGTGCCGGAAAAAGCGGTGCACGAGTATCTGCAGGGTGCTTACTTCGACGTGGGCTGAACGGTCGCCGGGCATGCGTCAAACCATGCCCGCCGACCGGCCCTCGCCGGGACGCTAGTAGCCTGGTAAACCGCTCGTGCCTGTGCGCTCCACCCGTTGGACGCTGCGCCGGGCAGCGTGACCGACGACAAGAGGAGCGCCCATGGGTTCCGTGATCAAGAAGCGCCGCAAGCGCATGTCCAAGAAGAAGCACCGCAAGTTGCTCCGCCGCACGCGCGTGCAGCGGCGCAAGGCCGGCAAGTGAGCCGTCCGCGCGGCTAGTGTTTCGTGGCCCGTCCAGTCTCTGGACGGGCCACACTCATGTTCGGACCCTCCTACGCCCGATCGAGTGAGGCGCGGATCGCAATCCGGACGTCCCTCGTAAATACCAGGTAAGCCCTGGTCAGAAGGGCGCCTATGGCCGGTAACATGGCGGGCGCATCAGCGCGATGCTTCCAGCGAGTGCAGGTTCGCGCACCCCGAGTGATCACTCCGTCTTGCACACTGCTGCCGATCAGGGAGTTCCATGGCCTCGAACATCGTGCTCGTCACCGGGGTCGCCGGCGACCTTGGCGGGAAGCTCCTCGCCAGGCTCGGCGCGCACCCGGATCTCGAGCGGGTGATCGGCGTCGACACCGCCCCGCCCGCCAAGGACGTCCAGCAGCGGATGGGCCGCGCCGAGTTCGTGCGCGCCGACATCCGCAATCCGCTCATCGCGAAGGTGATCAGCAGCGCCGAGGTGGACACGGTCGTGCACACCTCGTGCACCGCGCATCCGGCCGGGCCGAGCCGGCGCGCGGCGGTCAAGGAAGTCAACGTCATCGGCACCATGCGGCTGCTCGCCGCGTGCCAGCGCGCGCCGAAGGTGCGCAAGCTCGTGGTGAAGTCCAGCGCCGCGGTGTACGGCGCGGGCGCGCGTTCGCAGGCGGTCTTCACCGAGGATTCGGAGCTGATCCCGCCGTCGTCCAGCGGCTACGCGAAGGACGCGGTCGAGATGGAGGGCTACGTGCGCGGCCTCGCCCGCCGCCGCCCGGACCTGACCGTCACGCTCCTGCGGTTCGCGAACATCATCGGCCCTGAGGTCGACACCGTGCTGGCCCGGTACTTCTCGCTGCCGGTCGTGCCGACGGTCTTCGGCTACGACTCCCGGCTGCAGCTGTTGCACGGTTCAGACGCGCTGTCAGTGCTCGAAATGGCGACGCTGGAAGACCGGCCGGGCGTGTTCAACGTCGCCTCCGAGGGCGTGCTCACGCTGTCGCAGGCGATCCGCCGGGCGGGCCGGGTCGGGCTGCCGATGCCGCGCGGCGTCGTGCCGTCGGTCGGGAAGCTGCTGCGCGGAGCCCGGCTGGTCGATTTCTCCGCCGACCAGGTGCGGCTGCTGAACTTCGGCCGCGCGGTCGACATCACGAAGCTCAAAAAGGAATTCGGGTACACGCCCCGCTGGACCACCCGCGAGGCGTTCGACGACTACGTGGCGGGCCGCGGCCTGCGTCCGGTGCTCGACGGCGGCGCACTGGCCGGGCTGGCCGGCAAGGTGCTCGAGGCCGCCGCCACCGGGCAGGCGCGCCGATGAACCACGCGACGAGGGCCGGAAGTGAGGCGAATCCCGTGAACAGTGCTGAGGCACAGGTCATCCCGCTGCATGGACCCGGCCGGGGTAAACCGGCCGAGACTCCGGAACCGGCCGAGGAGCGCGTGGACGCGCCGGTCGTCGAGTTCCCGGCGCAGCCGTCCGGGCCGGTGCGCGAACCCGCGGCCGATCCGCTGTCGGAGTCGGTGCGCGGCGCGCTCACCTTCCTGCGCCACCGGCTCACCGGCGACTACGCGGTGGACGAGTTCGGTTTCGACGCCGAACTCACCGAGACGCTCGTGCTGCCGCCGCTGCGCGCGCTGTACGAGAAGTGGTTCCGCGTCGACACGTTCGGCGTCGAGAACCTGCCGACGGCGGGCGGCGCGCTGCTGGTGTCCAACCACTCCGGCACCTTGCCGCTCGACGCGCTGATGACCGCGGTCGCGGTGCACGACGAGACCGGCGGACGGCACCTGCGCGGCCTCGGCGCGGACCTGGTGTTCAAGCTGCCGCTGGTGGGGTCGTTCGCGCGCAAGTCCGGGCAGACGCTCGCCTGCAACGCCGACGCCGAACGCTTGTTGACCAACGGCGAACTGGTCGGCGTGTGGCCGGAAGGGTTCAAGGGCGTCGGGAAACCGTTCTCCGCGCGGTACAAGCTGCAGCGCTTCGGCCGCGGCGGGTTCGTGTCCGCGGCGATGCGCGCGGGCGTGCCGATCATCCCGGTGTCGGTGGTCGGGGCCGAGGAGACGTATCCGAAGATCGGCGAGCTGAAGGTGCTGGCGCGGCTGTTCGGGCTGCCGTACTTCCCGGTGACGCCGTTCTTCCCGCTGCTGGGCCCGCTCGGCGCGGTGCCGCTGCCGACGAAGTGGACCATCGAATTCGGCGAGCCGATCCGCACCGACGACTACGGTCCGGACGCGGTCGACGATCCGATGCTGGTGTTCACGCTCACCGACCAGGTGCGGGAGTCGATCCAGCACTCGCTGTACCGCAGGCTTTCCCAGCGCCGCAGCGTTTTCCGCGGCTGAGCTTCAGCCGGGCAGGTGCCAGCCGCGGCGCACTGAGCGTTCGCAGCGCTGAGGTTCGTCGCCGACGCTGACGAACAGCGCGGTCAGCAGGGGCGCGCCGTGGTCGAGGGTGGTGCGCGGCAAGGGACCGTTGGCGACCAGCGAGACCAGGCCGTGCGCGACGGCCCAGCTTTGCGTGGCGAGTTCGAGCGCGTCGAGGCCTTCGCGGTACCGGCCGGTGTCGCGGCCTCGGGCGGCGGCTTGCACGAGGTATTCGAGGGTGTCGTCGGCGGCTTGGGCGTCTTCCAGTTCGAAGTTCGCGTCGAACATCACGCGGTACAGGTCGGGGTGGTCGAGCGCGTTGCCAAGGTACGCGGAGATCAGCGCGGCGTGGTCGCGCACCGGATCGGCGGACGGGCGGACCTCGGCCATCCGGTGCGCGAGGCGGGTGAAACCCTCCTGGCGCAAGGCTTTCCACAGGCCGTCCATGTTGTCGAAGTGCGTGTAGACGGCCATCGTCGAGACTCCGGTCCCGGCGACGAGCGAGCGCAGGGTGATCGGTTCGCGGGTGCGGAGCATCTGCGCTGCCCGTTCGAGCAGCAAGGTGCGCACTGCCGGATCCTTCGCCCTCGCCACGACGGCATTCTATAGCATTGCAATGCTATGTTTTAAGCACCGAAGATCATCCACGGCTTCAGGAGGAAACATGGCCGTCACCCTGGTCAACCCGGCCGCGCTGCCGCAGGTCGGCCTCTACCGGCAGGTGTCCGTCGCGACCGGCTCGCGGACGGTGTTCATCGCCGGGCAGGTGGCGCGGACCGCCGACGGCGGGCACGTCGGGGAAGGGGATCTGGCCGCGCAGGTCGAGCAGGCTTACCTGAACGTCGCCGCGGCGCTGGCCGAGGTGGGTGCCACGTTCGCCGATGTCGCCCGGCTGACGGTGTACTTCGTCGAGTGGTCGCCGGAGAAAATGGGCGAGTTCGTCGAGGGCGTGCAGCGCGTGGAGAAGAAGCTGGGCGTCGCCATCCAGGCCCCGTTGACGGGGATCGGCGTGGCGTTCCTGGCGGAGCCGGACCTTCTGGTGGAGGTCGAGGCGACCGCGGTCCTGGACTGAACCGGCCTCAGCGGCGGCGGTAGGCCATCCCCGCGGCGACCGCCCCCGCGACCGCGCCCGCGCCGATCACCGACGGGACGCCGATCCGGGCGGCCTTGCGGCCGGTGCGGAAGTCGCGGATCTCCCAGCCGCGGGCGCGGGCGACGTCCCGCAAGCCGCTGTCCGGGTTCACCGCGACCGCGGTTCCGACGACCGACAGCATCGGCACGTCGTTCTGCGAATCCGAATAAGCCGTGCAGCGCTTGAGGTTCAGGCCTTCCCTCGACGCGAGCGCGCGGACCGCGTGGGCTTTCGCGCGGCCGTGCAGCATGTCGCCGACCAAGCGTCCGGTGTAGACGCCGTCCTTGGTTTCCGCGACGGTGCCGAGCGCGCCGGTCAGGCCGAGGCGACGGGAGATGATCGCGGCGAGTTCGATCGGCGTCGCGGTGACGAGCCACACCCGCTGGCCCGCGTCGAGGTGCATCTGCGCGAGCGCGCGGGTGCCGGACCAGATCTTGTCCGCCATCAGCTCGTCGTAGATCTCCTCGCTCATCGTGGTGAGCTCCTCGACCGTGCGACCGGCCACAAAGGACAGCGCGCGTTCGCGGTGGGTCTTGATGTCCGCCTTGTTCTCGCGCCCGCCGATGCGGAACTTGACCTGGTCCCACACGAAACCGGCGAGGTCGGCGGAGGTGAAGAACTTGCGCGCGGCTAGCCCGCGGGCGAAGTAGAAGATCGACGCGCCCATCATCATCGTGTTGTCCACGTCGAAGAAGGCGCCCGCGGTGAGGTCCGGCGGCGCGGGCGGAACCGACGTCGCCAGCTGCGCCGAGGAGGACGCGGCCTCCGCCGACGCTTCTCCGGCGAGCGTGGCGAGCCGCTCCAGTTCCTCACTCTTATCCTTGCCACGCCAAGCTGACACGCACACCGCCTCCAGGTTCGGGCACGTCCCGGCGGACGAGGCCGACCGGGTCCTGCAGCACAGGGTAGCGACCGCTCGACTCACTCGTTGGAGATGTGGCCCGCGCCTCCGATAGGGGTTGCCCGGTTCTCCCGATCATGGCGAGGGGGAGTGGCGAAAGTCGCGCCTTCGCGGCCCGAGCCGCTGCCGCGGCAGCGGCGAATGGGTTGGCCGGGTCGGATGCGGAGGACGTGCGTTCGGCGGGCTGAGCAGGCTTCCGCCGCTCGCTGGAGGCGGCACCGTCGCGTGCGCCGATGACGATCGGCGGGGACGCGGGCCCTAGTGGCGGGATCGAGACGACCGGCGGGCCCGGTCGGGCGCGGCGTTCGGCGGTGGCTGTCACCGGGAAGGCGAAGAGCCGCGTCAGCCGATGACGATCGGCGGGAGCCCGGGCAGCAGCGGCGGGATCGAGACGTTCGGCGGGGGCGCGGGCCGCGTCGGGATCCGGGGCGGGGTGGGCGCGGTGATCGGCGGCGGGACGCTCGGCGGGGTCGCGGTGTGCGGGACCTCCGTCGACGTCGGGGTCGGGCTCGGGGTTGGCAAGCTCGGGCTGCTCAGCGTCGGCGACGACACCGAGCGCACCGGCAGCGGCGAGTCCGCCGGCGGGAGGCTCGGCGTCCCGGGAGCGGGGCTGCTCGGCGTGGAGCCGCCGGGTGACAGCGGTTGCTGGGTGCACGCGCCGCGCGCCGGGAGCAGGCCCAGTTCGTCGGTGGTGCCGGTGGTGATCTGGTAGCAGCTCAGCCGCGAACCGAGCGCGGACGTCCGCTGCTGCACCCGGTCCAGCAGGACTCGGGCCTGCTCGAAATCGAGGCGGGCGGACGCCGGGACGTCGGCCTGTTCGGATTCCAGTTGCCGCGACTGGCTCTGCGCCCACGATTCCAGCGACGTCAGCCGCGTGTGGCTGCCGCTCGTGGTCGCCAGCTCGGTGAGTTCGGCCACGCCCGCGTGGACGTCGCTGCTGAAATCGTGCAGGGCGGTTTGGAACGCCTCCGGACTGGCGTCGCTCATCCGGCCCAGTTCGGTGACGCGATTCGCGGCGAACTTCAGGTGCTTCTCGGCCTTGGCTTCGTCGCCGAAGGTCAGGCCGAGCGACGTGACTTCGCCGGCTCGCTTCACGCTGTACAGCGTGTCTCCGGGCAGGGCGTCCCGCGAAAGCAGCAGCGTGAGCCCGCCGAGGCCGAGGATCAGTGCGATGCCCGCGGCGACGAGGTCGGCCATCCGCGGCCGCCACCGTCGGCGGGGAAGCGGTTCGCCGATGCGGCCTTCGATCTCGGCGCGGATCCGGGCCCGGGTGGCTGGGTCGGGGTCGCCCGCTCGGCCCAGTTCGTGCAGGGCGCCGACGAGGGCCAGCTCTTCGGCGAACTCGTCCGGCCGCTGCCCGGGGGAAGCATTGATCGCGTCGTCGAACCGCTCGCTCTCGGTCCGACCACGCGAAAACCACCCGGGCACGCCCACGGTGCTGCTCCGTCTCCACCCAACGCCCGGCCCTGACCGCCGGTCTGCGTGAGAAACGATTAAGAAGCCGGAAAAGTTACGGCTGTCGTTGAACGATCAACGCAGGCCGGTGGGCAGCAGCTGCGCGAGCCGCCGGACGGCGCGGTGCTGCAGCGCCTTCACCGCGCCCTCGTTGCGATCCATGATCTGGGCGGTCTCGGCGACCGAGAGCCCCTGCAAGAACCGCAGCACGATGCATTCGCGCTGGTCGTCGCCGAGCTCGGCGACACACCGCAGCAGTTCGGCGCGGGTCGCGCCCGCGATCGCCTGCTGTTCGGGCCCGGCCTGGGCGGCCGGTCCGACCGGTCCGCCGGGCACTCCACCCGGTTCAGCGACCTCGTCGGTGACGACCTCGAGCCGGAACCGGCTGGACTTCACGTGGTCGAGGATCAGGTTGCGGGCGATGGTGACGAACCACGCGCCGACGTCGCGGCCCTGGTAGCTGACCGACGTGATCCGGCGCAGCGCGCGCAGGAAGGTCTCGCTGGTGACGTCCTCGGCCAGGTCGCGGTCGCCGAGCCGGAAGAGCGCGTAGCGGTAGACGACGTCGACGTACCGGTCGTAAAGCTGGCCGAACGCGGAGGAGTCGCCCGCCTGCGCGGAGCGCACCAGGTCCCACGCCTCGGCCTTGGCGACCTCGGCGGGGTCCGGTTCGGCGTCGGCCTTGGGCAGCGGCACGGCGGCCGCGGACGAGCCGAACACGCGGTCGGCGAACATCGAGACCGGCCCGCGGTGTGCGGGGGCGGACAGGGTGATCGGACGGGTCATCGAGCGGCACCTCCGGCTCTCCCAGGTGCTGCCGGGCGCGGTCCCGAGGGCGCGAAGGCGTGCCGCGGCGCGTGTCCCACTTCCTCGTGGACCGGCAGCTTCGGCACGACGACTCCCTTGCTCGGGTCACCCGGTAGTGATCAACGCCACCCGGCGACGCAGTGCAGCATACGTGTTGTTACCGCGAAGTAGGTAGTGTCCCGGTCAGGCAGAGGTGCGACGATCGCGCGGCATCCCCATTACGGGTGACAAGATGACGAATCCGCAACGGAACGAGAGGGGTGGGGGTGGACCGGATCAGCACCGCCCACGGCGTCGCCG
This sequence comes from Amycolatopsis sp. NPDC114484, assembly GCF_055633755.1. Taxonomy (NCBI): domain Bacteria; kingdom Bacillati; phylum Actinomycetota; class Actinomycetes; order Pseudonocardiales; family Pseudonocardiaceae; genus Amycolatopsis; species Amycolatopsis sp. NPDC114484. Next base: position 1,130,260 of record NZ_JBVKDQ010000001.1, read on the forward strand.
GCCTGCTCGCCGATGCGGCCAGCCGCTGGCCGGAGCGTACGGCGATCACCGAGACGGGCACCGGCAGCACGCTGACCTGGCGAGAGCTCGACGAGGCGGCGCACGCGCAAGCACGCCGGCTGGTCTCCTCCGGCGTCGCGCCGGGCGACCCGGTCGTGCTGCGGCTCCCGACGTCGGCGGACTTCGCGGTCGCCCTCTTCGCGGTGCTGCGCGCGGGCGGAATCGCCGTGCCGTTGTCGCCGCAGGCCCCCGCGCCCGAACTGGAGCGGCTGCTGGAGCACTGCGGCGCGAAACGCGTGGTGCAGCGCGACGACGCCGAGCTGCCCGAGGGCATCGCCGGTCTGCCGCCGCGCGGCGACGAGCCGGGCGAGCCGGTCGACCTCGGCCGCTCCGGTGAGGACATCGCGGTCATTTCGTACACCTCCGGCACGACCGGCCCGCCGCGCGGCGTGCTGTTGTCGCACCGCGCGTTGCTGGCGAACCTCGCCCAACTGTCCCAAGTGGACGGAGTGACCGAGCACGACGACCGGGTGCTGGTGTCGATCCCGCTCTTCCACGTCTACGGCCTCGGCCCGGGGCTGCTCATGGCGACCGCGGTCGGGGCGACGCTGGTGCTGTCCGAACGTTTCGAAGCCCGGCGGACGCTCCAAGACTGCGCCGAACATCGCGTCACCGCGATCACCGGCGTGCCCGCGATGTACAACGAATTCGCCTCGCTCGAGACCGAGGAGTTGAGCCGCGGGCTGGCGACGGTGAAACGGCTGACGTCCGGTGCCGCACCGTTGCACCCGAAGGTGCTCGCGGCGATCCGCGAGGCCACCGGGCTTGACGTGTACGAGGGCTACGGGCTCACCGAATGCGCGCCGGTGGTGACGTCCACGCTGGTCACCGGCTATCCGAAGCCCGGTTCGGTCGGACGGCCGCTGCCCGGGATCGAGCTGCGGCTGGTCGAGTCGGACGGGTCGGCCGACGATTTGCCGCTCGATCCGGAAGAACCGGACGACGTGTTCGAGGTCGGCGGCAGCACCGGGCTGGTGTCGGTGCGCGGGGAGAACCTGTTCTCCGGGTACTGGCCGGACGGCGCGCACGGCCCGGACGCCGAGGGCTGGTTCCGGACCGGCGACGTCGGTTATCTCGATTCCGACGGCGATCTGCACCTGGTTGACCGGGCCAACGACTTGATCATCGTCAACGGCTTCAACGTCTTCCCGCACGAGGTCGAGGAAGTGATCTCGCGGCTGCCCGAGGTGGTCGAGGCCGCCGTCGTGGGCGTGGTCGACGAGCGAAGCGGCGAAGCGGTGAAGGCGGTCGTGGTGCCTGCCGAAGGTGCGGCGTTGTCGGAGCAGCAGGTGGTGGACCAGTGCACGGCGCATCTGGCCGGGTACAAGGTTCCGCACACCGTCGAGTTCGCCGAGACGCTGCCGCATTCGGCGACCGGAAAGCTGCGGCGGCTGAAGCTACGCTGATTCTGTGCACAAAGTGACCGTGATGAGCCGCGAGGGATGCCACCTGTGCGACGTGGCCGAGGCGGACGTCGCACGGATCTGCGACGAGCTGGGCGTGCCGTGGGAGACCGCGGACGTCGACAGCGACCCGGAATGGCAGGCCGAATACGGCGACCAGGTGCCGGTGATCCTCATCGACGGGGTCGAGCACGGGTACTGGCGCGTCGAGGAAGAACGGCTGCGCGCGGCACTGCGGTAAGCAACCCGTAAGCGCTTTCAACGGGCCCGTCGGGGCCGGACCCGCCGAAGATGGTGGGGTGAGTGCGCTGAAAGAAGCTCCGCCGACCGCCCGGCCGCGTCTGTCGCTGGGCATCGCGACGTTCATCGGGCTGGTCTCGCTGGCCGTCGCGCTGGGCTTGGGACATCTGGTCGCCGGATTTGTCGGGTACAACGCGTCGCCGTTCGTCGCGGTCGCGGACTTCGTGATCGCGCACAGCCCGCACGCCGTCGTGGTGTGGGCGGAGCAGACGATCGGGACCGCCGACAAGACCGTGCTCAAGATCGGTCTGGCCGTGGTGCTGCTGGGGTTCGCCGTGCTCGCCGGACAGCTTTCGCGCAGCCGTCCGCTGCCGGGACAGCTGCTGGTGATCGTGGTCGGCGCGTTCGGGATCTTCGCGGTGTTCGAGCGCACGGACGTCGGACAGCTGGCGTTGCTGGCTCCGGTGCTGGCGCTGGGTGCCTCGCTGCTGGTGTTCAGCTGGCTACACAAGCGTGCGCTGCCGCCGGAAACCGAACTGCGGCAAGGACTCAGCCGTCGGCAGGTGCTGCGGCGCGGCGCGGGGATCGCGGCTGGTGCCGGGGTGGCGGCGATCGTCGGCGAGGTCGTGTCTACCACCGGCAGCGCGGCCGGTTCGCGCGCTTCGGTCGGGCCGCTGGTCGCTGCCCGGAAGGCTCCGCCGCTGCCACCGGACGCGGATTTCCACAAGCTCGGGTCGCCGCCGTTCATCACGCCGAACGGGAGCTTCTACCGGATCGACACCGCGTTCGTCGTGCCGCAGGTGCGGGCCGAGGACTGGGCTTTGAAGATCCACGGCATGGTCGACCGCGAGGTGAACTTCTCCTACGCGGACATCCGGAATCGCCCGCTGGTCGAACGGACCGTGACGCTCACCTGCGTCTCCAACGAGGTCGGCGGCGAGCTGATCTCCACCGCGAACTTCATCGGCGTGGACCTGGTCGACCTGCTGGACGCGGCGGGCGTGCGCGCGGGCGCGCAGCAGATGTACGCGACCAGCGTCGACGGGTTCACCTGCGGCACCCCGGCCAACGTCGCGCTGGACCCGGCGCGCGGCGCGATGCTCGCGATCGGCATGAACGGCGAGGCGCTGCCGGTCGAGCACGGGTTCCCGGCGCGGATCGTGATTCCCGGGCTCTATGGCTACGTCTCGGCCACCAAATGGGTCACTGACCTGGAGTTCACGACCTGGGACGCGCGGCAGGCGTACTGGCTGCAGCGCGGCTGGGCGGAGCAGGCCCCGATCAAGACCGAATCGCGGATCGACGCACCGGGCAACGGGACGTCGGTGCGCGCGGGCAAGGTCCGGGTGGCGGGGACCGCGTGGGCGCAGCACGTCGGGATCGCGAAGGTCGAAGTGCGGGTGGACCAGGGCGCGTGGCTCCCGGCGACGCTCTCGGCGGAGGTCAACAAGGACACCTGGCGGATGTGGTGGGCCGAGGTGCCGGTGCCGCCGGGCAGCCACACGGTGACGGTGCGGGCGACGGACCAGTCCGGCTATACGCAGACAGACCGGACCGCGGACCCGGTTCCGGACGGTGCGACCGGGTGGCACACGGTGCCGTTCACCGCGGCTTGAGCTAGCGCGGTGGCAACCGGGGCTCCGCCACCCGGCCCCCCGAAGAGGAGGGGGTGTGCTTCTGGTCATGCGGATGACCAGTGACTTTGTGCATGCGTTCACAAGTGGACTACCGTAGGAACCCGTTCCCCGCGAGGTCCGGCATCGAACCGGACGGAAGCCGTGGGGTCAAGGGTTGGTTTTCCACTGCCGGACAGGCAGGTGGGGGGCAGCGCGGGCACGAAGCCGGATTGAGGAGAAGTCAGCGTGGTGACACAGCGGGGTGGGCGCGGCGGTGCCGAACCGCCGGCCACGCCTCCCCGCGACGAATCCGACGCCGCCGAAACCGCCCCGCCGACCGCGCGCCGAACCGGCGGACGACACGCCGCGGGCAGCCGCCGTCGAGCCACGGTGAGCGAGAACGGCTTGGCGCGCAACGGGAATTCGGCGGAAGCCAGTCACGAGAACGGACAGGCGGCTGGGCAGGACCAGGTCGCCGGTGGCGGAGAGCACGCCGCGGGCAATAGTCGGGCTGCCGGGAACGGCCGTGCTAGCCGGGCGGCCGCTGGTGAGCATGCCGCGGAAGGTGGCCGGGCAGCGTCCGGCCGTGGCAGTCGAGCGGCTGGGCAGGACCAGGTCGCCGGTGAGCACGCCGCGGGCAACGGCCGGGCAGCTGCTGGTGAGCATGCTGCGGAGAATGGCCGGGCCGCGTCCGGCCGTGGCAGCCGGACTGGGCAGGACCAGGTTGCCGGTGGCGGAGAGCACGCCGCGGGCAACGGCCGCGCTGCCGGAAATGGCCGTGCTAGCCGGGCAGCCGCTGGCGAGCATGCCGCAGAAAATGGCCGGGCAGCGTCCGGCCGTGGCAGTCGAGCGGCTGGGCAGGACCAAGCCGTCGGTGAGCACGCCGCGGAAAATGGCCGGGCCGCAGCTGGCAACGGCCGCGCCAACCGGGCGACCACCCGAGCCGCCGTAGCAGCCGAAGACAGTCGCGCGACCGCCGATGCGAGCCGCCCGACCGCCCGAGCCGCGCAAGCCCAGACCCCGGTCGAGAGCGACCCCAAACCCCGCACCCGCCGCCCCGCCCGAACCTCCCGCACCGCGCCGGACGCAGACAACGCCCCGACCGCCGAGATGCCCGCCGTCTCCGACTCCGAGGACACCGCGGTCCGCGCGAAGCAGATCCCGGAGGCCGCCGTCGCCAGGCTGGCCGTCTACCTGCGGATTCTCTCCGGATTGGCCGAGCAGGGCGCGACCACCGTCTCCAGCGAGGAACTCTCCGCCGCGGCGGGCGTGAACTCCGCCAAACTCCGCAAGGACCTCTCCTACCTGGGCTCCTACGGCACCCGCGGCGTCGGCTACGAGGTGCAAGTCCTCGTCAGCCAGATCGAGCGGATCCTCGGCCTCACCCGTCAGCACCGGGTCGCCGTGGTCGGGATCGGCAATCTCGGCCACGCGCTCGCCAACTACGGCGGCTTCCCCGGCCGCGGGTTCCCGGTCGAGGCGCTCTTCGACCTCGACCCCGATTTGATCGGCGTCCCCGTAGGGGGTCTGCCGGTCTCGCACATGGACGACATTCCTCGCGTTTGCTCCGAACGGGAGATTTCCGTGGGGATCATCGCCACACCTCCTACCGCCGCGCAGTCGGTGTGCGACAGGCTGGTGGCAGGCGGCGTCCAGTGCATCCTCAACTTCGCGCCGGTAGTGCTCCAGGTGCCGGCCCACGTCGAGGTCCGCAAGGTCGACCTGGCAGTCGAGTTGCAGATCCTCTCGTTCCACGTGGCTCGGCGCGCCGACAGCGCGGCCAGTGCCGGGGTCGCCGGGGAAAACCAGGGGAATACCGGGTTACCCGGCACCGGCCGGCCCGCCGACAATGGCAGCGGCGGACGAAACGGCGCCGGTACGGACGGCGGTCTCGGAATGGTGGTGCGCTGAATGAGCGTGTTGGCGGTCGGGCTCTCCCATCGCAGTGCGGATCTCGGCACGCTCGAGCGTGCGGCGATCCCCGCGGACGAGCTGACCAAGGTCCTGCACGACCTGCAGCAGGCGGAGCACATCAGCGAGGTCATGCTCGTCTCGACGTGCAACCGCATCGAGGTCTACGCCGTGGTGGAGACGTTCCACGGCGGCGTCAACGACGTCTCGGACGTGCTCTCCCGCAAGGCCGGGATGGAGCCCGCCGAGCTGTACGACAGCTTGTACGTGCACTACGCGGGCGCGGCGGTCGAGCACCTGTTCTCCGTCACCTCGGGCCTCGACTCGATGGTGGTCGGCGAGACGCAGATCCTCGGCCAGATCCGGTCCGCGTACGCGACCGCGCGCGACGCCGGGACCGTCGGCCGCACACTGCACGAGCTGATCCAGACCACGCTGCGCGTCGGCAAGCGCGTGCACTCCGAGACCGGGCTCGACCAGCTCGGCGCGTCCGTCGTGTCCGAGGCGCTGGCCGCCGCGGGGGACATCGCGGGCAAGCACGCGCTGATCGTCGGGGCCGGTTCGATGGGCGCGCTCACCGCGTCCCAGCTGCGCAAGGCCGGGATCGCCGAGATCACCGTGGCCAACCGCACCGAAGCCAACGCCGCCCGGCTGGCCGAGAAGGTCACCGCGGAGGGGATTCCGGCGCGGTCGGTGCCGCTGTCCGAGCTCGCCGGCGCGGTCGAACTCGCCGACCTCGTCGTGGCGTGCACCGGGGCGCAGGACGCGGTCTTCCTCGCCGGGCACGTGCCCGCGCGGGCCGGACGTCCGCTGGTCGTCTGCGACCTCGGGCTGCCCAAGGACGTCGACACCGCGGTCGCGGAACTCGCCGACGTCACCGTGGTCGACCTGGAGACGATCCAGCGCCGCATGCGCGACGCGGGCGCTCCGACCACCGAGCGGCAGACCGCCAAAGCCAACGGCATCGTGCTCGACGAGGTGCGCGAGTACCTCGCCGGACAGCGCAGTGCCGAGGTCACGCCCACGGTCACCGCACTGCGCAGGCGCGCGGCCGAGGTGGTGGACGCGGAGCTGCTCCGCCTGGACAACCGGCTGCCGGAACTCGACAGCCAGGTTCGCGAAGAGGTCGGCCGCACGGTTCGCCGGGTGGTCGACAAGCTGCTGCACGCGCCGACGGTGCGGGTCAAGCAGCTGGCCGCCGAGACGGCCGACACCGACTATGCCAACGCGTTGCGGGAACTGTTCTGCCTCGACCCGCAGGCTCCTGCGGCCGTGGCGAGCCCGACAGCGCCGGAATCCGAGAAGAAGCGGTAAGTGACCAGAGTCATTCGCATCGGCACGCGAGGCAGCAAGCTCGCCCTCGCGCAGACCGGCATCGTCGCCGACACCATCCGCGCCACCGGGGCGGAGGTGGAGATCGTCACGGTCACCACGCCCGGCGACCTCTCCAGCGCACCGATCTCTCAGATCGGGGTCGGCGTGTTCACCTCGGCGCTGCGGGAAGCGTTGCTGCGCAACGAGATCGACGTCGCCGTGCACTCGTACAAAGACCTGCCCACCGCGCCCGAGCCGGATCTCGTGCTGGCCGCGGTGCCGCCGCGCGAGGACCCGCGCGACGCGCTGATCGCCCGCGACGGCCTCACTCTCGGCGAGCTTCCGCCGGGCTCGCGGGTCGGCACCGGGGCCGCGCGGCGGATGGCTCAGCTGCGCGCGCTGGGTCTCGGTTTGGAAATCGTGCCGATCCGAGGCAATATCGATACCCGCATGCGCAAGGTGACCGACGGCGAGCTGGATGCCGTGGTGCTGGCGCGTGCCGGACTGGCCAGGGTCGGCCGGGTGGACGAGATCACCGAAACCCTCGACCCGATCCAGATGCTGCCCGCCCCCGCCCAGGGGGCGCTGGCGCTGGAGTGCCGGGCCGCCGACGTGGACATCGAGCACCTGCTCGCGTCCGCGGTGGACGACGAGAGCACGCGGGTCGCGGTGACGGCCGAACGGGCTCTGCTCGCCGCGCTCGAAGCCGGGTGCAGCGCGCCGGTGGGCGCACTCGCCGAGATCGTCGAGGACCTCGACGACGAGGGCGCGGTGGTGGAACGCATCTCGCTGCGCGGCACCGCTGCCGTCGAAGGCGAGAACGGCGGCGTCGACATGGTGCGGGCTTCCGCGATCGCCGGGATCGGCGAGGCGGAGAAGCTCGGCCGGGAACTGGCCGCCGAACTGCTTGACCTGGGAGCCGACGCGCTGCTCGGCCCCGCGCTGTGACGCCAGCCGTCACGCACCCGCACGACCTGCCCGACACCAGCGGCCGGAGCACCGGCCGCCCAAGAGGAGAAGAACACCAACGATGACCCCTGCTCGCAAGACCGCCGGGCGCGTCGCCTTCGTGGGCTCGGGCCCCGGGGACGCCGGGCTGCTCACCGTCCGCGCCCAGGAACTCCTGGCCAAGGCCGAGGTCGTGGTGACCGACCCGGACGTGCCCGCCAGCGTGCTCGCCTTCGCCGCCCCCGGCGCCGAGGTCCGGCCCGCCGTCGGCGAACCGTCCGACGTCGCCAAGGACCTGACCGCCGAGGCCAAGGCAGGCCGGCTCGCGCTGCGGCTGGTCTCCGGCGACCCGCTGACCAGCCCGGCCGTCGTGGCCGAGGTCCAGGCCGTCGCCCGCACGTCCGCCGTGTTCGACGTCATCCCCGGCGTCGCGCCGGGCACCGCGGTGCCGGCGTACGCGGGTGTCGCGCTCGGTGGCACCTACACCGAGGCGGACGTCCGCGGCGAGGTCGACTGGGGCGCGCTGGCCGCCGTCGCGGGCCCGATCGTGCTGCACGCGACCTCGGCGCATCTGGCCGAGGCGGCGAGCCAGCTCACCGAGAAGGGGCTGCCCGCCACCACCCCGGTCGCGGTCACCGCGAACGGCACCATCAACACCCAGCGCACGCTGGACACCACCCTCGCCTCGGTCGCGAACGACGCGGGCGAGCTGGTCGGCCCGCTGGTCGTCACGGTCGGACAGGCCGCCGGGCAGCGCTCGAAGCTGTCCTGGTGGGAGTCGCGGGCGCTGTACGGCTGGAAGGTCCTGGTGCCGCGCACCAAGGAGCAGGCTGGCGAGATGGCGGAGCGGCTTCGCGGCCACGGCGCGACCTCGCACGAGGTGCCGACCATTTCGGTCGAGCCGCCCCGCAGCCCGGCGCAGATGGAGCGCTCGGTCAAGGGCCTGGTCGACGGCCGGTACCAGTGGATCGTCTTCACCTCCACCAACGCGGTGCGCGCGGTGTGGGAGAAGTTCGAGGAGTTCGGCCTGGACGCGCGGGCGTTCTCCGGCGTGAAGATCGCCTGCGTCGGCGAATCGACCGCGGCGAAGGTGCGCTCGTTCGGCATCATCCCGGAGCTGATCCCGACGGGCGAGCAGTCGTCCGAGGGTCTGCTGGCCGAGTTCCCGCCGTACGACGACGTGCTGGACCCGGTGAACCGCGTCCTGCTGCCGCGCGCGGACATCGCCACCGAGATCCTGTCGGCCGGCCTGGTCGAGCGGGGCTGGGAAGTGGACGACGTCACGGCCTACCGGACCGTCCGGGCCGCGCCGCCGCCAGCCGAGACCCGCGAGATGATCAAGACCGGCGGGTTCGACGCGGTCTGCTTCACCTCGTCCTCGACCGTGCGGAACCTGGTGGGCATCGCCGGGAAGCCGCACACGCGCACGCTGGTCGCGTGCATCGGGCCGAAGACCGCCGAAACCGCGGTGGAATTCGGTCTGCGAGTGGATGTCCAGCCGGAGAAGGCTGACGTGCCGCATCTGGTGGACGCTCTTGCTGAGCACGCGGCTCGGCTTCGCGCGGAGGGTGCGTTGCCGCCGCCGCGCAAGGCTAAGCGGACTCGGCGCAGCTGAGGCTCGTCGCCTGGCGGCGTGAGAGGGCACCCCGAAGCTCGATTGTGACGACGGCGCGGGGGTGCTTGTCAAGGCGGGAAAGATGCCTTGACAAGCACCCCCGCGCCGCGTTTTTGGCTTCGTATCGGGGTGCGGGGGAGGTGTGGGCGCCTTCGGCGCGAGGCCGTTTTGTTCGGGAGTACCTTGGATGTGTGTTCCCTGAGCAGCGACCCCGCAGGCTTCGTACTACTCCGGCTATGCGCAGGATGGTCAGTGAGACCACGTTGCGGCCACGGCAGCTGATCCTGCCGATGTTCGTCGGCGAAGGCCTCGACGCGCCGCGGCCGATCGCCAGCATGCCGGGCGTCGTTCAGCACACTCGCGACACTCTCCGCAAGGCCGCTGTCGAGGCGGTCAACGCCGGGGTCGGCGGGATCATGCTCTTCGGCATTCCGGAGAAGCGGGACGCGCAGGGTTCCGGCGCGGTCGACGAGAACGGCATCCTCAACGTCGCGCTCCGGGATCTGCGCAGCGAACTCGGCGACTCCACCGTGCTGATGGCCGACACCTGCCTGGACGAGTTCACCGACCACGGGCACTGCGGCGTCCTCGACGCGGACGGCGTGGTCGACAACGACGCCACGCTCCGGTTGTACGCCGAGATGGGCGTCGCGCAGGCGGAAGCCGGGGCGCACGTGCTCGGGCCGAGCGGGATGATGGACGGCCAGGTCGGCGTGATCCGCCGGGCGCTCGACGAGGTCGGGCACAGCGAGACCGCGATCCTCGCCTACTCGGTCAAGTACGCCAGCGCGTTCTACGGCCCCTTCCGCGAGGCCGTCGACTCCCAGCTCAAGGGCGACCGCAAGACCTACCAGCAGGACCTCGGCAACGCGCGCGAGGCGATGCGCGAGCTCGAACTCGACCTCGCCGAGGGCGCGGACATGGTCATGGTCAAGCCCGCACTGTCCTATTTGGACATCATCAAGGCGGCGGCCGACATCTCGCCGGTTCCCGTTGCGGCGTACAACATCTCCGGCGAGTACGCGATGGTCGAGGCGGCCGCGGCGAACGGCTGGATCGAGCGCGAGCGCACGGTGCTCGAGGTGCTCACCTCCATCCGCCGCGCGGGCGCGGACGTCATCCTCACCTACTGGGCGGCCGAGGCCGCGGCCTGGCTGGACTGAGCCCGGGTAGGGTCTTTCGGGTGGTCGAGAAGGACGAGAACACCCCGAAGCCAGCTAGCGTGACCTCGGACGATCTTTCCGGGCTCACCGACGACGAGCGCCGCAAGCGCGGGCGTGCGCCGGATCCGGTGTTGCCGGGGGAGACCGCGCCGAAGGCGAAGCCGCCGACGCCGGTGCATATCGCGTTCGTGCTCGCCATCGTGGCGGCGATCGTCGTCGCGGCCGGGCAGGCCGTGACTGTCGCGCTCAAACAGCAGCTGGTGGACCGGGCGATCGAGCAGGTGCAGAAGTCCGGCCAGAAGGTCGACGTCGCGCAGGTGCAGTCCAACGCCAACACCCTCGTGTGGGCCATGCTGATCGGCGCGCTGTGCTTCGGCGCGTTGCTCGTGCTGTTCGCCTGGAAGGCCCGTGAGGGCACGCGGTCGGCGCGCAGCATCGCGACCCTGCTGGCGGTGCTCGGCATCGTGTTCGAACTCGGGGTGATCCGCAGCATTTTCGCGCTCGTCTCGTCGCTGGCGCTGGTCATCATGCTGATCCTGCTGTACCTGCCGAAGGTCGCGGACTACTTCCCGAAGGTCGGCAAGAACCTGTAATGGCGGCCAGGACGCTGTACTCCGAGCCCGGCGTCGGCTGGTCGGCGCTGGTCTGGGGCCCGTTGTTCGCGCTGCTGGGCGCGCTCGCCGAACTGGCCACCGGCGGGCCGACGCACGTCGTTGGCTGGGTGCTGATCGGTGCCGCGTTGGTCGCGCTGACCCTGCCTTGGGTTTACGCGCGGCGGCGGTTCCTTTCGCTTGAGGCCACCACCGAGGGGCTGCGGCAAGGGCGGGAGACGCTGGCCGCCGAGCGGATCGCCTCGGTGACCGACGTCGGGGCCCCGGTGGGAGCACGCGTTCTCGGCGGAGGCTGGTCGGTGCCGCGCAAATACGACGAGTTGCCGGTGGAACTGGACGACGGCACGGTGGTCCTCGCTTGGGCCCGGGACGTCGAAGCGTTGAAGGCCGCGCTCGCTGAGTTGGCCGCGAAGAACCGCCCCGAGGACGAGACTGCCGAGGAACAGGCCGATGACTCCCGGAACTGAACCCTCACGAGGGACGCGCGACGACGGCGAACCTGAAAGGCTGGACCCCGTGATCGACCTACCCCAGCCGACCGGAGCCGGGCTTTGGCCGCCGGAGGAAACGCAGCCGCGGACGAAGCTCAACCAGCCGTGGCGCGCGTTAGTCGCGCTCGGCGAGGTCGTGGTGGCCGGATTGGTGCTGTGGGCGGCGTTCGCGCTGTGGCACGCCGGGGTCGTCACGGTCGTCACCACCGCGGGCGACGGCACTCCGTTGGCGTCGCAGCGGTATTTCGGCGGGCACATCGCCGGGGCGCTCGGCTTGGGCACGCTGTCGGCGGTATTGGTAGTGGACGCGGTCCGGCAATTGCTTCTCGCGGTGCGTGCGCGGCATAAAAAGAAGAAGGACTGACTTACACAGCTGACCCACAGGGAACCAACAGCTAACTGCTAAGCAGGCCCCGCAGTCTTGCGGCCATGACGCGGCTGCGCACACGAACCTGGGTGATCAACGGAGTCCTTGTCGTGCTGCTCGGCGGCGCGGCTTTCGGGATTTACCAGGCCTTTTCTCCGGCTGGTTCGACCGCGCAGGCGCAAACCCGGACAACTCCGGTGCGGCGCGCGAACGTTTCCCAGACCGTATCGGCGGCGGGCACGATCGCGAGCACCTACACCGGCGTCGCGAACTTCACGACGTCCGGCAAGGTCACGAGCATCGACGTGAAGGTCGGCGACGTCGTGAGCGCCGGGCAGAAGCTCGCCACGATCGACTCTTCCCAGGCGAGCAAACAACTTCAGGTCGCCAAGGCCAACCTCGCGGTCGCCGAGGACAACCTGACTACGGCCGAGGACAATCCGCCGGCGAACCAGACCGCGGCCCAGGCGCAGAGCGGCACCGCCTCGCTTCAGGCCAAAGTGGATCAAGCGCAGCTGGACGTCGACAACGCGGAAACGGCGGTCTCCGCGACGACATTGACCGCGCCCGGGGCGGGGACGGTCACCGCGATTAACGGGACAGTCGGGCAGCAAACGGGCAGCGGGTCCAATTCCAGCAACAGTTCGGCGGGCGCGTCTTCGTCGAATTCCGGCTCCGGCGGGCAATCCGGGCAGCAGTCGTCCGCGAGCAGCAGCAGTAGCAGCACTGGTTTTATCGACATCACCGACATGGGCAATCTCGTCGTCAACACTTCGGTGGCGGAAATTGACGTGAGCAAGGTGAAAACCGGTCAGAAAGCCACCGTCACGCTGAATGCGACGCCGGACCAACCGTTGCCGGCGACCGTTTCCAGCATTGACCTGACGCCGACCACGAGCAGCAATGTCGTCAGTTACGGAGCGAAGCTGGCGTTGACGAATCCGCCGTCGGGGCTGCGGCCAGGACAGTCGGCGAGCGTCGTGCTCACGGTCGCGGAAGCCGATGGCGTGCTGAGTGTTCCGGCCGCGGCGGTGCGGACCAGCGGGACGACGAACGTGGTCACGGTGGAGCAGAACGGGCAGCCGGTTTCACGGCAGGTCGAGATCGGCGTGCGCGGTGAGTCCACTGTGGAGATCAAGTCCGGGCTCAATGAGGGCGACAGCGTGGTGCTGACGGCCGCGTCGCCGACGACGTCGAGCGGCTCCAACGGTCAGCAGCGCACCGGCGGCACTGGCGGTCTCGGCGGGTTCGGCGGCGGTCAGCAGGGCGGATTCGGCGGCGGACGCCAAGGCGGCGTCGGGGGCCGGGGATGAAGCCGGTGATCGCGGTCTCCGGACTGCGCAAGACTTACGGCAGCGGCGAAACCGCGGTGCACGCGTTGCGCGGGGTTGATCTGCGGGTGTGGCCGGGCGAGTACGTGGCGATCATGGGCGCGTCCGGGTCCGGGAAGTCGACGTTGCTGAACATGCTCGGCTGTCTCGACACTCCTAATTCGGGCCGGTACCTGCTGGACGGATTCTCCGTCGCCGATCTGAACGAACGTCAGCTTGCCTTGCTGCGCAACCGAAAGATCGGTTTCATCTTCCAGTCCTTCAACCTCGTGCCGCGCACCAGTGCGTTGTCCAATGTGGAATTACCGATGGTCTACAGCGGACTCAAGCGGGGCGAACGGCACCGCCGGGCGCTCGCCGCGATGGAGATGGTCGGGCTGACTGACCGGGCAAAGCATCTGCCGAACGAGCTTTCCGGCGGACAACAGCAGCGCGTCGCGGTGGCGAGGGCGCTCGTCGGCGGACCGGCGTTGCTGCTTGCCGACGAACCGACCGGAAACCTCGACCACGCAAGTACTGTCGACGTCCTCGGCGTCTTCGATCGGCTCAACGCGCTCGGCCGCACGGTCGTGGTGATCACGCACGAGGACGAGGTCGCGCGGCACGCGCACCGCGTCGTCCGGGTCAGCGACGGGCGGATCGTCTCGGACGAGGTCCGCGCCGGGGTGGTCGCGTGAACTTCGTCGAGATCATGCGGTTCGCGGTGCGCGGCCTCGCCTCGAACAAACTGCGGTCAGTGCTGACCACGCTCGGCATCACCATCGGCGTCGCGTCGGTGATCTTGTTGGTAGCAGTGGGAAACGGCGCTTCGGCAGCGATCACCGCGAGCATCCAGGGGCTCGGCACCGACGTGGTCAACGTGTCGCCGATCCGCGGCGGCGGGCAGTCCAGCCAGGTCCGGCCGCTCACCGTGCAGGACGCGCACGCGCTGGTCGAGCCGGTGGGCGCGCCGGACGTCAAGGCGGCGGCTCCGGTGGTGAGCACCAGCGCGACCGCGACGTACGGGCAGACTTCCTACGACGTGTCGAGCGTCGTCGGCACCGAGCCCAGCTACTTCACCACCACGAACCGCCAGATCGCCGACGGTCAGCTGTTCAGCGCCGAGGACGTGACGCAGGCACGCAAGGTCGTGGTGCTCGGGCCGACGACCGCGCAGTCGATCTTCGGCGAGAGCGAACCGGTCGGAAAGAACGTGCTGATCAACAGCATTCAGTTCACCGTGATCGGCGTGCTGCAGACGAAGGGCAGCACTGGACTGCAGAACGCCGACGACGTCGCGATCGCCCCGATCGGCGCGGTGCAGAACTCACTCGCCGGCTACGGCGGGCTGAACCAGATAGCCGTGCAAGCGACCACCGCCGATTCGATCGGGCTGGCGCAGGCCGAGGTCACCGCGATCCTCGACGCCCGGCACGGCATTCGAGCCTCGGCCAATCCGGACTTCCAGATCCAGAATTCCGCGCAGCTGCTGCAGACCCGCACGTCGGCGATCCAGACGTTCACTGTGCTGCTCGGCGCGGTCGCCGCGATCTCGCTGCTGGTCGGCGGAATCGGCGTCACGAACATCATGCTCGTCACGGTCACCGAACGGATCCGCGAAATCGGCATCCGCAAGGCGATCGGCGCGCCGCGCTCGGCGATCCTCGGCCAGTTCCTCGCCGAGGCGACCATGCTGAGCCTGTTCGGCGGGTTGCTCGGCGTGCTGATCGGGGTGGTCGGCAGCCGGTTCAGCATCGCGGGCATCCAGCCGGTGGTGGTGCCGTCGTCGATCGCGCTGGCGTTCGCGGTTTCCGCACTGATCGGGCTTTTCTTCGGCAGTTTCCCGGCGAACCGGGCTTCGCGGCTGCGGCCGATCGACGCCCTCCGGCACGAGTAGGAGCGTCATGTCCGCGTCGACCACCCAGCCCATTCCGACCCCGCCGGAGGAGCCCGCCGCGCAACGTCCGGAAGAGCTCATCGCCGAGCCTGCCGTCCAGGGCGATCTCACCGCTGAGCTGAAGCAGGTCGCGCGGCCGTTCGGCAAGCCGACGCTCGTGCTCGCCGGGTTGCTCGTGCTGGCGCTGGCTTTCGCCGGTGGCGCGTGGACGCACGCGGCGTTCGGCCCGTCGAGCGGCTCTTCCGGCGCCCGTACGGCCTCGGGTTCTGGCCCGGATGCCGGGCAACAGGGGCCCGGCTCCGGCGGACGCACGGCGGGCGGTCGCGGGACGATCGGCACCGTGGAGAAGGTCGACGGCAGCACGGTCACTTTGAAGACTGTGCAAGGAAGCGAAGTCACAGTGTCCACTTCGGACAGTACGACGGTCGGTGTGACCCAGCCCGGCAAGCTCAGCGACCTCAAACCGGGCCAGACGGTGACCGTTCAAGGCCGCACTGGATCGGACGGTTCGGTGACCGCGCAGGCGATCGTGGCGCAGCCGGGCCGTTAGGGAACGTCGTTGAGCGCGATGATCGCGACGTTCAGCGCGGTCGTGTAGAGCAGCCACGCCAGATACGGCACGAGCAGCAGCGCGGCGACGCGGGAGCGGCGGTAGAAGAGCGCGATCGTCACGATCACGGTGAAATCGAGCAGCACGATGTCCACGCACGCGACCTGCGTGGAACCGCCCGCGAAGAACAGCGAGATCCACATCAGGTTGAACAGCAGGCCGATGCCGTACGCGGCGAAGCCCTGGTTCTCGCCGTCGGTGCGCCAATAAGTCCAGCCGGCGAAGGCGAGCACGACGTACAGGACCGTCCACACCGGACTGAACAGGGACGAGGGCGGGGCCCATTCCGGCAGCACGTACCGGTTGTAGGCGTCCGGCGCGGTCGTCGCGGCCAGCGCGCCTACCAGCGCGATGACGCCGACCAGCCCGAAGAACACCGCGAGCATCAGCCACGGATTCCGGCGATGTGTGGGCGCCGTCACGTTTCCTCCATGGCTCGCCCCGTCCATGCGCGCCCATCTTAGGAGCGGTCGGGCCGATGTGCCGGGTGGCAAACGGGTGGCAGCTTGGGCGCCACTGACACCCGAACGGAGGATTTGCAAGACTGGAGCGGTGAGCACTGGCACCGAGCAGTCCAAAGCATGGTTCGCACGCGCCAAGGCAGCCGTTCCGGGCGGGGTGAACTCGCCGGTGCGCGCCTTCAACTCGGTCGGCGGCACGCCGCGGTTCATGGTCCGCGGCGAGGGCCCGTATCTGTGGGACGCCGACGGCAACCGCTACGTCGACCTCGTCTCCTCGTGGGGCCCGATGATCCTCGGGCACGCGCACCCGAAGGTCGTGGCCGCCGCCCGCGCGGCCGCCGAACACGGGCTTTCCTTCGGCACGCCGACGATCGGCGAGGTCGAACTGGCCGAGGAGATCATCGGCCGGGTCGGCCCGGTCGAGCAGGTCCGGCTGGTCAACTCCGGCACCGAAGCCACGATGAGCGCCGTCCGGCTCGCCCGCGGTTTCAGCGGCCGCGCCAAGATCGTGAAGTTCGCCGGCTGCTACCACGGCCACGTCGACGCGTTGCTCGCCGAAGCGGGTTCCGGCGTCGCGACGCTCGGCCTGCCGACTTCGCCGGGCGTCACCGGCGCGCAGGCCGCGGACACGATTGTCTTGCCATACAACGATCTTGACGCGCTTCGGAAGTCCTTCGCGGAGAACGACGGCCAGATCGCTGCGGTGATCACCGAAGCGGCCGCGGGCAACATGGGCGCGGTGCCGCCGGACCCCGGCTTCAACGCCGCACTGCGTGACCTCGCGCACGAAAACGGCGCGCTGCTGATCATGGACGAGGTGATGACCGGTTTCCGCGTTTCGCGCTCCGGCTGGTTCGGCCTCGAAGGCGTGGCCGGCGACCTCTACACGTTCGGCAAGGTGATGTCCGGCGGGCTGCCCGCGGCGGCGTTCGGCGGTCGCGCGGACATCATGGCGAAGCTCGCGCCCGGTGGCCCCGTCTATCAGGCCGGCACGCTGTCCGGGAATCCGGTCGCGGTCGCCGCTGGCCTCACCGCGCTGCGCGAAGCGGACGACGCTGTGTACGCGAAGCTCGACGCCAACGCGAAGCGGCTCGGTGGGCTTTTCGACAAGGCGCTCAGCGAAGCAGGCGTCACGCACACTGTGCAGTTCGCGGGCAACCTGGTGAGTGTCTTCTTCACCGACAAGCCCGTACGCAACTACGCGGACGCTCAGGCCACCGAGACGTGGCGTTTCCCGGCGTTCTTCCACGCGCTGCTCGAAGCGGGCGTGTACCCGCCGCCAAGCGCGTACGAGGCGTGGTTCGTGAACGCCGCGATGGACGACGAAGCGTTCGGCATCATCGAAGCCGCGTTGCCGGCAGCGGCGCGCGCGGCGGCTGAGGCGGTTCGCCCGTGACCACCGTCGTCCACATGCTGCGGCACGGTGAGGTCCACAACCCGGAGAAGATCCTCTACGGGCGGTTGCCGAACTTCCGGCTGTCCGAGCGCGGGCAGCGCCAGGCGCTCACCGTCGCCGAGGCGGTCGCTGGGCACGACCTCGCGTACGTCGTCGCTTCGCCGCTTCAGCGGGCGCAAGAGACTGCGGCGCCCATCGCAGGCGCGCACCGGCTCGACATTGCGACGGACGACGGTCTCATCGAAGCGGCGAACGTCTTCGAAGGTCAGCGCGTGGCCGTGGGCGATGGCGCGCTGCGGCAGCCGAAAGCGTGGCCGCACCTGGTGAATCCCTTTAAGCCGTCGTGGGGAGAGCCGTACGTCGAGATCGCACACCGCATGCTCGGCGCGGTGCACCGTGCGCGCGTAAAGGCCGAAGGGCGCGAAGCGCTGTGCGTGTCGCACCAACTGCCGATCTGGACGCTTCGCCGCTTCTTGGAAGCGAAGCGGCTGTGGCACGACCCGCGGCAGCGGCAGTGCTCACTCGCGTCGCTCACCAGCCTTGTGTTCGACGGCGAGGAGCTGCTGGAGATCGTCTACAGCGAGCCCGCGGGCACCACCGACCCCAAGGTGACCGGCGCATGAAACGGCGGCTGCTCGGGGTGCTGATGGCCGCCGCGCTGGTCATGACGGGCTGTTCGACCGGCAAGGACGCAGTCGTCTCGGGCGGCACCTTCACCTTCGTCTCGCCGGGCGGCAAGGTCGACATCACCTATCCGGTGAACGAGCGCCAACAGGCTCCGACGCTGGCCGGCGACGACCTGATGCACGAGGGCAAACAGCTCTCGATCGCGGACTTCCCCGGCAAGGCACTGGTGATCAACCTGTGGGGCCAGTGGTGCGGCCCGTGCCGCGCCGAAGCGCCGGAGCTGGAGACCGCGAGCAAGCAGATGGCCCCGCTCGGTGCCCAGGTGATCGGACTCGACGTCCGCGACCCGGCGCGCGACGTGGCACAGGACTTCGTGCGCGACCGCGGCCTGACGTACCCGTCGATCTGGGACCCGTCCGGGCGCGTGCTGCTGCAGCTGGCGGGGTATCCGCGCAACATCATCCCGTCGACGCTGGTGCTGGATAAGGAGCACCGCGTGGCGGCGGTGTTCCTGCGGCAGGTGCTGGCCTCGGACCTGGTTCCGGTGGTGCAGCGGCTGAGTGCGGAGAAGTAGCTCTGGTGGTGCAGCGGCTGAGCGCGGAGAAATAGCTCCGGTGGTGCAGCCGCTCAACGCGGAGAAATAACTCTGCCCGGGCCCGCCGCCGCTTGGCCCGCTGCTCCCCGCATTGGCCCTGCCCGCTCTGCCCTCATGCGTGGCGCGCGGTGCCGGAAGTCCGTGAGGGACTCCTTGAGGGAATCTGATTCCCTCAAGGAGTCCCTCACGGACGGGGAGCGGGGGCGGCACAGGACCAAGGTCCCGGCCCCGCTGTGGCGTAGGTCCTGTGAGAAGGCCCCGCCCGCCTCACGTCCAGCTCACTGCCTACTCTCAAGTGCGTGAACTCCGTGTCCGAGCTGGCGCTTTCCGGGCCGCTGCTGCTCGCCGCGGGTGTTGCGCTGCTGGCCGGGGCCATCTCGTTCGCGTCGCCGTGCGTGGTGCCGCTCGTGCCCGGGTACCTCGCCTACCTCGCGGCTCTCGTCGGCGCCGACGCCCCGGCGGTGCGCGACGGCGAGGAGCGCAAGAATGGCCGCTACGCCGTCCTCGGCGCGGCGGGCCTGTTCGTGCTCGGGTTCACCGTGGTGTTCGTCGCGACCATGGGCACGCTGGTCTGGCTCGCGAACACCTTGCTGGTCAACGAGGATCTGCTGCAGCGCATCGGCGGCATCCTCACCATCCTGATGAGCCTGGTCTTCCTCGGCTGGATCCCGGGGCTGCAGCGCGAGGTCCGCTCGCACCGCGTGCCCGGCGGCGGGCTGTGGGGCGCGCCGGTGCTCGGCGCGGTGTTCGGGCTCGGCTGGACGCCGTGCATCGGGCCGACGCTTTCGGCCGTCACGAGCCTCGCCAGCGCGACCGGCGGGGCCGCGGTCCGCGGATACGTGCTGGTGCTCGTTTACTGCCTCGGCCTCGGCGTCCCGTTCCTGCTGATCGCGCTCGGCGCCCGCTGGGCCGTGCGCGCCACCGACTGGCTCCGCCGCAACGGCCGCCGCGTGCAGATTTTCGGTGGGGTGTTGCTGATGGTGGTCGGCATCCTGCTGGTCACCGGGCTGTGGGGAGACGTCATGGGCTGGCTGCGCAACTCCGTCGCCTCCGATCTCGAGCTGCCGTTGTGACCACTACCGAAGCACCCCCGAAGAACCCGAACCCGTCGTACCGGCCGTCCGCGGCAAAGCAGGTGCTGGCTTTCCTGCGCAACACCTGGCGTGGCCTGACGTCGATGCGCACCGCGCTGGTGCTGCTGTTCCTGCTGGCGCTCGCCGCGCTTCCCGGCGCGCTGCTGCCGCAGCGGCGGCTGAACGCGCCGAAGGTCGACGAGTACATCAGCGCGCACGGCTGGTGGGGTTCGCTGCTGGACAAGCTGGAGTTCTACGACGTCTACTCCAGCGTCTGGTTCTCCGCGATCTACCTCCTGCTGATGATCTCGCTGATCGGCTGCCTCACGCCGCGCAGCTTCGAGTACGTCAAGCAGATGCGGGCGAAGCCGGTGCTGACGCCGCGCAATCTCGCGCGCATGCCGCACCACCGGATCGCCCGCACCGCGCGCACGCCGGAGACGATCCGCGACGACGTGCGCAAGCAGCTGTCCGGCTGGCGGCGCGTCGAGCGCGAGGAGGACGGCGGCGGGTTCAGCGTCTCGGCCGAACGCGGCTACCTGCGCGAGACCGGCAACCTGCTCTTCCACTTCGGCATGCTCGGCCTGATCGTCTTCTTCGCCCTCGGCAAGCTCTACAGCTACGAGGGCCAGGTCATCGTGCAGGCCAACGGCGGCCAGTTCTGCAACTCGGGCATCTACAACTACGACTCGTTCGAGGCCGGACTGCGCGTCGACGGCACCGACCTCAACCCGTTCTGCGTGAAGGTCAACGACTTCACCGCCCGCTACACCGCCACCAACCAGGCCGACTACTACCACTCGCACATCGAGTACCAGTCCGGCGAGGACCTGAAGACCGGCACGTGGAAGCCCTACGACCTCGAGGTCAACGAGCCGCTGCGGACCGTCGGCGACCGGGTCTACCTGCTCGGCAACGGCTACTCGCCGCAGTTCACGGTGACCTTCCCGAACGGCGAGAAGCGCACCCAGAACACCCAGTGGATGTTCAGCAACCCGGCCACGATGCTGTCCGAGGGCGCGACGAAGTTCGACCAGCCCGGCGTCACCGACGAGATCCAGCGGCGCACCAAGCAGCTCGCGATCACCGGCCTGTTCGCGCCGTCGTCGTTCATCCACGGCGGCGTGCTCACCTCGACCGCGCCGCAGCTGAACAACCCGATGGTCGCGGTCGACGTGCTGCGCGGCGACCTCGGTCTCGACGCGGGCCGCGGCCAGTCGGTGTTCTCGGTCGACCAGTCCCGCGTCCAGGACGGCCGGCTCAAGCGGGTCGCCCGCAAGAACCTCGCGGTCGGCCAGGAAGTGACGCTGGACGACGGCACGAAGGTCCGCTTCGACGGCGTCAACAAATGGGTCAACCTGCAGATCTCGCACGATCCGACGCAGGGCTTCGTGCTCGGCTTCGCGATCGTGATGTTCGCCGGGCTCGGGGCGTCGCTGCTGGTCAAGCGGCGTCGCGTGTGGGTGCGGGTGCGGCCGGGCAAGGACGAGGGCGCGAGTACCGTGATCGAGGTCGCGGGGCTCGCGCGCACGGATCAAGCCGGATACGGCGAGGAATTCCAGCGGATCAGCGAACGGCTGGTCACGGGCCGGAAGGGCAGCTGAGGCATGGAAATCAACGAGACTCTCTCGCAGTACAGCGACCTGCTGTACACGACGACAGTGGCGATTTACGTGCTGGCGCTGCTGTTCACGCTCTTCGAGCAGGCGTTCGGGGCCAAGGGCCGGCTCGCCGCCGAGCGCAGCCGCAAGCGCGTGCTGGTCGGCGCGGGCGGACCGGACTCCGACGACGCCGGCATCGAGGACGGCGACGCCCCGGTCGAGCCCGAGGCCCCGCGCGCGGTCGGCCGCGCCGAGCGGATCGGCCGGATGGGCGCGGCGCTGCTCGTGCTGGGCGCGCTGCTGCAGCTGTCGGCGATCGTGCTGCGCGGACTCGCGGTGCACCGCGCGCCGTGGGGCAACATGTACGAGTACGGCATGGCGGTCACCTTCATCACCGTCGTCGCGTGGCTCGTGGTGATCAAGAAGTTCCCGGTCCGCCACCTCACCGGCTTCCTGCTGCTGCCCGTCGTGATCCTGATGTTCATCAACGGCACGATGCTCTACACGGTGGCCGCGCCGGTCGTGCCCGCGCTGCAGTCGTACTGGCTCGTGATCCACGTGTCCGCCGCGATCATCGGCTCCGGCGTGTTCCTGGTGCCGGGCGTGGCGAGCGTGCTGTACCTCTTCCGCACCGCTCATGACCGCAACCCGGCGAAGTTCTCCAAGTTCGGTCCCAAGCTGCCCGCCGCCGACGTGCTCGACCGGATCGCCTACCGCGCCACCATCGTGGCGTTCCCGATCTTCACTTTCGGCGTGCTGTGCGGCGCGGTGTGGGCCGAGGCCGCGTGGGGCCGGTTCTGGGGCTGGGACCCGAAGGAGACCGTCGCGTTCATCGCGTGGGTCGTTTACGCGGCATACCTGCACTCCCGCGCCACCGCGGGCTGGCGCGGGACGCGCGCCGCGGTGATCAACGTCGTCGGGTTCTCGGTGACGATCTTCAACCTGTTCTTCGTCAACCTGGTTACCGTCGGACTGCATTCCTACGCCGGAGTGAGCTGAGCCGGGGGTCCACCGCCCGGACCGGGCCTCGGGCGACTACCGTCGTCCTCAGGGGCCCTTCGACGTACCCGGGAGGTTGGCAACGGTGACCGGACCCAGTGAAGAGACTGCCGGGGAACAGCAGTCCGAGCAGGCCCAGGAACCGGCTGCCATGTTCTCCGAAGAACGCACGGATTCGACGCCGCACCCCGGCACCGGGCCGTACGACGCGCAGCCGACGCAGGTCGTCGACCCGCCGCCGCAGGGGGCGTATCAGCCGCTGCCGCAGCCGGGCGGCTACCAGGCGCACTACGACCAGAATCTGCCGCCGTTGCAGCCTCCGGGCGCGCACCAGCCGCAGCACGCCGCGCCGGGCGGGTACCAGTATCAGCAGCAACCGCCGCCCGCCGCTCCGGCCGGCACGCCGGTTCCCGCCCCTGGCGCGGTTCCGGCAGCGGGGGCGCAGGGGCTTCCGCAGCCCGCGTCCGGCGCTGATGAGCTGGCGACCGCGCACCTGGTGAAGCAGCAGAAGCGGACGCCGCAGTCAGGCTGGCGCAAGGCGCTCTACCTGGGCACCGGCAAGCTGGTCAACCCCGGAGAGAGCCCCGCGGACACGCGACGGCGCGAGCTGATCGCGCGGGTCAACCAGCCGCTGCGCGGGTGCTACAAGATCGCGATGCTCAGCCTCAAGGGCGGCGTCGGCAAGACCACGACGACGACCACGCTCGGCGCGACGTTCGCGTCACTGCGCGGCGACCGCGTGGTGGCGGTGGACGCGAACCCGGACCGCGGGACGCTGTCGCAGAAGATCGCCATCGAGACCACCGCGACCGTCCGGCACCTGCTGCGGGACGCGGACAAGATCACGCGCTACAGCGACGTCCGGTCCTACACGTCGCAAGGGTCGAGCCGGCTGGAAATCCTGGCCAGCGAACAGGATCCGGCGGTGTCGGAGGCGTTCTCCGAGAACGACTACCGGCGCACGGTGAACCTGCTGGAGCACTTCTACAACATCGTGCTCACCGACTGCGGCACCGGTTTGATGCACTCGGCGATGAAGGGCGTCCTCGACGTCGCGGATTCGCTGGTGGTGGTGTCGTCGGGTTCGGTTGACGGGGCGCGCAGTGCGTCCGCGACGCTGGATTGGCTCGAGGCGCACGGTTACGGCGACCTGGTGAAACGTTCTGTCGTGGTGATCAACTCGGTGCGGCCTAAGGGGAGTTCGGTCGATCTGGACAAGCTGGCCGCGCACTTTGGGGCGAAGGTGCGGGCGGTGTGCCGGATTCCGTTCGACGCGCATTTGGAAGAGGGCGCGGAGATCGAGCTGGAACGGCTGGGCGGGGATACGCGGCTGGCGTTGCTGGAGTTGGCGGCGACTGTGGCGGATGGGTTTGGGGGGCGGGTTTAGCGGGCGGTTGGTTGCTCCCCGGTGGGTGGTTGCTGGGCGGGGCTGGTCGCTGGGTGGTTGGTTGCCCCGGGCGGAGTTGGGTGACCTGGCGGAGTTGGTTGCGGGGGAGCCCGGTTGCTGGACGGTCGGGTGCCCCAGTGGTTGCCCCGGGCGGGGTTGGGTTGCTGGGTGGTTGGTTGCTGGGCGGGGCTGGTCGCCGGGTGGTGGGTTGCCCTGGGCGTGAGCGGCAGCAGCACTGTGTTTGATTGCCCCGGCTTCGCCGTGGCGCCGAGATCGCCGGGGAGCTGGTTTCTTCCCTCCCGATTTCGCCGGCCCGGGGGGCCGGCGAAATCGCTCAGTCCAGAAACCAGCGCGATCTCGGGTTGGGGTTGCGTGCGTAGCCCGGGCTGACGTGTGGCGTGGTTCGTAAACCGGGCTGACGTGGGCGCGGTTGTGTAACCGGGCTGACGTGGGCGCGGTTGTGTGACCGGGCTGGTGCGCGGTGTGGTGCGGAAGCTGGTTTGACTCGCGGGGGGCGCGTAACCGGTCTGACCGTGCGGCGCGGAAGTGCGGACCGAAGGAGGGGTCAGGAGTCGGTGTCGTCGGGGCGCTTGCGCTGTTGTTCGGAGAGTTTGCGCAGGAATTCGGGATCGTCGTCGGGAGCGACGGCCGGGCGGCGTTGCGGGACGCTGATCCGCTGCGCGCCTAGTGCCCGCCACAACAGAACGGCGATGGTGATCGCGCCCACCGCTGCGAGCAGAGGAATCATGCCCGGGTCCTTCCGTCGTGCTGGCCCCCCAGGTTAGCCGCAAACTGGCCGGATGGGGTGCGGCGGGCCGGAACGCGGCGAAGGGTCGTGACCGGCAAGCGATGCGGGAGGCACCCCTTGCCACTCACGACCCTTCGTCGTCTGCGTGACCCGCGGATCAGATCTTGCGGGTCGGTTCGCTGGCGTCCGTGGTGAGTTCGGCCAGCAGGTCGTTCACCTCGGACTCGCGGAACCGGCGGTGTCCGCCCGGCGTCCGGATCGAGCCGATGCGACCCGCGGTGGCCCAGCGGGTCACGGTCTTCGGGTCCACCCGGAACAGAGCGGCCACCTCACCCGGGGTGAGCAACCGTCCGCCCATGGTTGCGGTCATTTTCCGCCTCCTTAACGCCCAACTTGCTATACCGGGGGCATCGGGCGATTTCGCCCGTCGCGCCCGGGTGGCCAACGCGGCAATCGTGGCACTTCACCCGTCGGGTACTCGAACGGTTGTCCTTGGGTAAAGAGCCCTTAAAGTGCAAAAGGGACATAACTCAGCAGATTCTCAGGATCGCTCAGGGCCCGTTCGCGCCCCGCTGACCAGGCATTTTCCCACAGGGTGCGCCGGGAATCGGGTAAAGATCAGGCAAAGGCCGAGTCTGGGCGGTCACGGGCGCTGAGGTTGCTGTGACGCAGGAGACAATCCGGGACCTACCGGGATGAGCCGGTCGCGCGGGCGCGCCGCATAATGGGCCGGTGGATCAGCTGGACCGGAAGATCATCGCCGAGCTGCGGGCCAACGGCCGGGCTACCTACGCCGACCTCGGCCGGACGGTGGGGCTCTCCGCGTCGTCGGTGCACGAACGCGTCGGCAAGCTCGAGGCGGCGGGCGTGATCACCGGGTACCACGCGATGGTCGACCCGAACACGGTCGGACTCGGCGTCACCGCGTTGGTCGGCATCCATCCCACCGACACCGCCACCGACGAGGACGTCGCCTCGGCGCTCGGCGAACTGCCCGAGGTGGAGAGCTGTTACGCGGTCGCGGGCGACGAGGCCTTCGTAGTAAAGGTGCGGGTTTCGACGGTCGACGAGCTGGAGCTCACCCTCGGCAGGCTGCGCCGCATCCCCGGCGTCGGCCGCACCAATACGACAGTGGTGCTCTCCACCCGGTTCGAGGGCCGCCCCAACAACGCGGGCCTGGACGAAGACCCGCCGAGCGGGGCGTAGCCTGTTTCGGTGTGAGCGAGACACCGGACCACCTTCCCCGTGACCTGACGGTGTACTTGATCGCGCGGTTCGCGCTCGTCGCGGTGGTCGCGGTCGTGCTTTCGCTGGTCGGCGTGCCGCTGCTGGTCTCTTTGCTGATCGGGCTCGTCGTCGGCCTTCCGCTTGGCCTGCTGCTCCTGCGCGGCCTGAACCAGCGCGTGACTGCGGGTCTGGCCAAGCGCAACGAATCCCGCGCGCGTGCTCGGGCTCAGCTGCGGTCGCAGCTGCGCGGCGAGACCCCGGCCGACGACTCCGCGGCATGAGCAAACCGCACAGCCGCGCCTGGGTCCGGGAAGCCGTCCGGATCATCGAGGCCGACGCCAACCGCAGTGCCGACACTCACCTGCACGTCTTCCCGCTGCCGCCGGAATGGGGCATCGACCTTTACCTCAAGGACGAGTCGGTGCATCCGACCGGCTCGCTCAAGCACCGGCTCGCGCGTTCGCTGATCCTGTACGGCCTGGTCAACGGGCACATCGGCCCGGACACCGTGCTGGTCGAGGCGTCCAGCGGCTCGACCGCGGTGTCCGAGGCGTACTTCGCGCGGATGCTCGGCCTGCGGTTCGTGACCGTCGTGCCGCGGCGGACCAGCAAGGAAAAGATCGCGCTCATCGAGTTCTACGGCGGCGAGTGCCATTACGTCGACGCGGCGCCGGCGATGTACCCGGAGGCCGAGCGGCTGGCCGCCGAGTGCAACGGGCACTACCTCGACCAGTTCACCTACGCCGAGCGCGCGACGGACTGGCGCGGCAACAACAACATCGCCGAATCGGTGTTCGCGCAGATGCGTGCCGAACGCCATCCGGTGCCGTCGTGGATCGTCGTCGGCGCGGGCACCGGCGGGACGAGCGCGACGTTCGGCCGCTACGTCCGGTACAAGCGGCACACCACGAAGATCTGCGTGGTGGACCCGGAGAACTCGTCGTTCTACGGCGCTTGGGAGACCGGCGCGCCGGACTACGCGACCGGGATGCCGTCGCGGATCGAGGGCATCGGACGGCCGCGCTGCGAACCGTCGTTCGTGCCCGGCGTGATCGACGAGATGTTCCAGGTGCCCGACGCCGGTTCCCTGGCGGCGATCCGGTTGCTGCGCGACCGCACCGGGCACTGGGCGGGCGGCTCGACCGGGACCAACCTGTACGGCGCGTTCCAGCTGATCTCGCGGATGCTGGCGGAAGGCCAGGCGGGTTCGGTGGTGACGCTGCTGTGCGACGGCGGCGAGCGGTACGCGAACACGTACTACTCGGACGAGTGGCTCGGCGAGCAGGGGATCGACCTCGCGCCGCATCGGGCGCGGTTCGACGAGTTCCTGCTCACCGGCCGGTTCGACGCTTAGCGTCCTGGTAGCCCAGCGTCAGCACGACTATCAGCCGGCGCAATCGGTCCTCGAAGTCGATGCGGGAGCCGGAGAGGCGCGGGTCCTCGATGGCTTCCCGGACGGCCTCGTTCGGGTGCGCCAGCGGCCACATCCCCGCGGTGAACATGAAGATCGCGGACGACAGTTCTTGCGCGGTCTCCGCGGAAAGGCCCGGCAGCGCGGCGCGCAGCAGGTCGGCGGTGCGGGCGTTGTGCTTCGCTGAGCGCAGCTTGTAATCCCGCGCGATCTCCACCGAAACGTTCCGTTCCAGCACGTTCGCCAGCACGCTGATCAGTTCGCACAGCACCGGTCGCCTCGCGAGTGAACGGGCGAGGGTCGCGGCGACCTCCGACAGGTCGCCGTCGAGGGCGAGCGAGTCGAGCCACGCGCCGCGGGCCCGGTCGAGCACCTCTAGGTAGACGGCCTCGCGGGTGGGGAAATAGCGCGCGACGTTCGACGCCGACAGGCCTACTCGGCGGGCCAATTCGCGCATGCTGACCTCGCTGACGGACGACTCCGTCATCAGCTGTTCCGCGACGTCGAGGATCGCCTCGCGGCGGGCTTCGACCTGCTCGGGACTGCGGGCGCGCTGGAACTCTGGCACGCCTCGAAGTGTAACAGGACACTGCTCTCTTGATAAAAGAACAGCGTCCTGTTAACTTCGAGAACAAGAGAGCAGTGTTCCGTTAACTCTGGCAGGAGATCCCGATGCGTACTTACGACCAGCTCTTCCTCGGCGGACGCTGGACTGAACCCGCGACGACCGACACCTTCGAAATCCGTTCGCCGCACGACCGGGCGCTGGTGGGCACCGCGCCGAAAGCCTCGGCGGCCGACGTCGACCGCGCGGTGGCGGCAGCCCGGCAGGCGCTCGAACCGTGGGGCAGAACTCCGCTGGCTGAGCGGCTACGGCTGGTCGAGCGGTTCAACGACCTGCACGCCGCCCGCGCGGACGAAATCGCCGAGCTGGTCACCGCGGAGAACGGCTCGCCCATCTGGTTCACCGGCTGGACGCAGCGCACCCTCCCGGAGCGCACGGCGGCGTGGCTCGAGACCGCGCGCGAGTTCTCCTGGGAGGAGACGCTGACCGACGAGGCGGGCAACCGGACCGTCGTGCGTGCCGCGCCGGTCGGCGTGGTGGCGGCGGTGATCCCGTGGAACTCGCCGCATTCGGCCGCGCTGGTGAAGCTGATTCCGGCGTTGCTGGCGGGCAATCCGGTGCTGTTGAAGGCCGCGCCGGAAACCGCGCTCGACGCGATGGTGCTGGCGGAGATCTTCGCGGAGGCAGGTTTCCCCGAGGGCGTGGTGAGCGTGTTCGCGGCCGACCGCGACGTGAGCGAGCACCTGGTGACGCACCCCGGCGTGGACAAGATCTCGTTCACCGGCTCGACCGCGGCCGGGCGGCGGATCGCGTCGCTCGCTGGCCAGCAGCTCAAGCGGGTCGGGTTGGAGCTCGGCGGCAAGTCCGCGGCGATCGTGCTCGCGGACGCGGACCCGAAGACCGTCGCCCAGGGGATCCGGAGCGCGACGTTCGCCAACAACGGCGAGATGTGCGTGGCCCACACGCGAATCTTCGCGGTGCGCGAGCGGTACGCCGAGATCGTCACCGCGCTCGCGGAGATGGCCGACGGGCTCGTGGTCGGCAACCCGGCGAAGCCGGACACGTTTGTCGGGCCGATCGTCCGCCAAGACCAGTGCGAGCGCGTGTTGTCGTACCTGCGACTAGGCGTCGAGGAGGGCGCGCGGGTCGCGGCGGGCGGGGCGGAGCCGCTCGCGAATCCCGAGCTGGCGGACGGGTTTTATGTGCGTCCGACGGTGTTCGCCGACGTCACGAACGACATGCGGATCGCGCGTGAGGAGATCTTCGGGCCGGTGGTCGTGGTGATCCCGTTCGACACCGAGGAGGAGGCGATCCGGCTCGCGAACGACTCCGACTACGGCCTCAGCGGCGGCGTGTGGACGGCTGACGCGGCGCACGGCGTCGAGATCGCGCGGGCCGTGCGCACGGGCACGTTCCACGTCAACGGTGCGCCGCGGCACGGAAGCGCGCCGTTCGGCGGGTTCAAGGCGAGCGGGGTCGGCCGCGAGTACGGCTCGCACGGGTTGGCGGAGTTCGTGGAGTGGCAGGCGATCGCGGTCGGCCGCTAAACGCGCCAGCGCGGCCTCGACCGGCTTCAGCTGAATGGCTCGGCGAGCAGAGGATCGACCTGGCACCGCGTCGGGCGCGGTTCGACGACTTTCTGTTCACCGGCCGGTTCGACGGTTAGCTGTCCAGCAGTTTGGCGACAGCTTCGGGGTCTTCGGCCATCGCGTTGTGGGCGGTGGGGAGGTCGTGGACGAGCCACTCCGGGTCGGTTTCGAGCCGGGTGCGGAGTTCGGTGAACGGCGTGCCTTCCCACCCGGAGCAGTAGACGAATTCGCGCCGGGGGACCTCGGCGAACGCTCCGGTGAGCCGGACCGTCTGCAGCAGCGAGGCGAGCGGATGGGGACGACGGCGGGAATCCCGGCCGTCACGCTCGGGCGGACGGACGGCGTAGCCGGTGTCCTCGGCGCCGGCCACGAATACCCGCCGGTACGCCTCGGTCGTCGATGACCAGCACGAATCGCCGTCGGTGGGCACGTAGGCGTCGAGATGCACCACCCGCGAGACCCGGCCGCCGGCCCGGTCGGCAGCGGCGGCGATCACCAACCCGCCGTAGCTGTGGCCGACGAGTGTCGCGTCGGTGACGTGGGCTCGGTCGAGAAGCGTCAGTACGTCGTCGGCGTGGGTGTCGAGGTTGGCGCCGGCGACCGTCGCGGCGTCGTCCTCCGGCCGGAGACCGGTCAGGGTCAAGGCGTGCACGGTGTGCCCGGAACGCTCCAGCAGCGGCACTACCTCCTCGAAGACCCAGCCGCCGTGCCAAGCGCCGGGTACGAGAACGAACGTCGACATGAATTTCTCCCTTGAACCGCAACGACCTCTTCGGGAGAGAGCTTTTCAAGGACCGGCGATGGCTCGTTAACGCTAGAATGCCAACTGATGCCCGTTCCCCGCCAACTCAGTACGGCGTCGTACCTGTGGCCCTCCGGCGGCAGGCACCTCTGGCCGTCCGGCGAAACCAGCGAACTGCAGACGCACGAGCGCGGGCACCTGGTCTACGCGGCGAGCGGCGTCTTGGCGGTGCACACCGAGTACGGCACGTCGCTCGCGCCCGCCACCCGAGTCGCCTGGACGCCCGCCGGGTTCCCGCATTTCCATCGGGCCCACGGCGACACCGACATCCGGATCGTCTTTCTCGCGCCGTCGCTGGCCCGGCTCGTCTCGGACCGGCCAGCGGTGTTCCGGACTTCCGGCCTTGCTCGCGAGGTCCTGCTCGCGCTGACCGGGCCCCGCAATTACGAGGGCTCCGGCTACCGCGGCTCCGCCCGTGCTCGCCTCCACCGGGTCCTCGTCGACGAACTCCGCGAAGCGCCCGACCCGCCGCTGCAACTGCCCGCGCCGCGGGACGACCGGCTGTGCGCGATTGCCGAGAGGCTGCACGGGGACCCGGCGGACAACGCCACGCTGGCCGAACTCGGGAAGGCGGTCGGAGCCAGTTCGCGCACCCTCAGCAGGCTGTTCCACGACGAACTCGGCATGACCTTCTACGAGTGGCGCACCCAGCTCCGCGTCTACCACGCGCTGGTGCTCCTCGCCGACGGTCACGACACTGTCCGCACCGCTTACGCCTGCGGCTGGGCCAATCCCAGCGGCTTCATCGCGGCGTTCACCGCCGTCATCGGGACAACGCCGGGGCGCTATCGAAGCGGCCGCTAAAGCGCCAGCGCGACCGCGCTCAGCACCGCCCAGGCCAGCATCGCCATGCCGGTGTCGCGCAGGGCCGGGATCAGCTCCCGGCCCTTGCCGCCACCGCCGACGGCCTTGACCGGCTTCAGCAGCAGCGGCGCGGTCACGAACGTGATGAACAGCAGCGGATGCCAGATGCCCAGCAGCACGGTGAGTGCGTACGGAACGGTCACCAGCGTCAGGTAAAGCTTGCGCGTGCCGCCGTCGCCCATGCGGGTCGCGAGAGTGTGCTTGCCGGACTCGATGTCGGTGGGGATGTCGCGCAGGTTGTTCGCCACCAGCACGGCCATCGAGAACGAGCCGACGGCCACCGCGCAGCCCAGCGCGTCCCAGCTGACTCGGCCCGCTTGGACGTAAACCGTGCCGAGGACGCCGGCCAAGCCGAAGAACACGAAGACCGCGATCTCGCCCAAACCGTAGTAGCCGTAAGGCTTTTTGCCGCCGGTGTAGAACCACGCGCCGAGGATGCACAGCGCGCCCATGGCGAGCAGCCACCAGTAACCGCTCAGCGCGACGAGCGTCAGGCCCAGCACTCCGGCGAGGCCCAGCGAGGTCAGAGCGGCGCGCAGCACGGCCTTCGGGTTCGCCGCGCCGGAGCCGACGAGACGCAGCGGGCCGACGCGGTGTTCGTCGGTGCCGCGGATGCCGTCGGAGTAGTCGTTGGCGAAGTTCACGCCGATGATCAGCGACAGCGCGACCAGCAACGCGAGCAGCGAACGCCACCAGGAGAACGAGTCGAGCGCGATCGCCGCTCCGACCCCGGCCACGACCGGCGCGATCGCGTTCGGCAGCGTCCTCGGCCGCGCGCCTTCGATCCACTCACTGACTGTCGCCATGGGTCCATTCAACGCCATGCGATCTTCACCCGTTCGGTACCCGGCCAAAAGCCGTGAAGGGAACCCTGAGGGAATCAGAGTCCGTCAGGGTTCCCCTCACGGACGAGCCGGGACCGCACTGCTCGCCGGTCGATCTTGCCTGGGCCGCGCAGGGGCAGCTCGCTCGCGAACTCGATGCGTTTCGGGGTGGCGGCGGCACCCAACTCGGCGCGGACAGCAGCTCGCAGCTCGTCAGCCGAGGCAGCGGCGGAGACGACCACCATCGCGACGACCGCCTCGCCCCACTCCGGATCTGGAACACCGACGACACAAGCGTCCCGCACCCCGGGCTGGGCGCCGAGAAGCCGTTCGATCGAGGCGGCGGACACCTTGACCCCGCCGGTGTTGATGACGTCGTCCGCACGTCCGAGCACCTCGACCCGGCCGTCGGGCAGCAGCCGACCGCGGTCGGAGGTACGAAAAGAGCCGTCCTGGAACGACTCCGCGGTCAGCGCCGGAGCGAGGCGGTAGCCGTGTGACAGCACCGGGCCGGAGATCCACAGCCGCTCGTCGGCGTCTGGCTCTACGCGGACACCGTCGAGCGGAATGCCGTCGTAGACGCAGCCGCTGGCGGTCTCGCTCATCCCGTATGAGGGGATGATCCGCACGCCTTCCTCAGCCGCCTGCGCCCGCAGCTTCGGCGAGGTGGCGGCGGCGCCCAGGATGATCCCGTCGAACGCCTTCGCGGCGGCCAGGCCAGCGCCGCCGTCGTCGAGCAGCCGGACGAGCTGGGTCGGCACGAGCGCGGTGTAGCGCGGCCCGTCCGCCGCCAAGACCGGGGCAGCCGCGGCGGCGAACTCGTCCGGACGGAAACCGACGCCGGTCAGGAACGCCGGTTTAGTGCCGGCCAGCCGCGCGCGGATCAGCACCTGCAAGCCGCCGATGTAGTGCGCGGGCGTGGCGAGCAGCCAGTGCCCGGGACCGCCGAGCCGGGCGTGCGTGGCCGTCGCGGACGCGGTGAGCGCTCGCGGCGACAGCAGCACTCCCTTCGGCGCTCCGGTGGTCCCGGACGTGGCGATCACCACGGCGGTGTCCGGCTCGACCGGTTGCTCCGGGGCCATCGCTTCGAGCAGCGCGGGGGCCGACGGATCCGCCGAGTTCAGCGGCAGGACCGCCGGGCCGCCGTCGAGGGCCGCCGCGAGGGCCTCGTCGAGGGCGGTCAGCGCGTCGGCGCTGCCGTCGAGCCACACCACGTGCACGGGGAACGACCTTCTCAGTAGTAGTACGGGTAGTCGGACCAGTCCGGGTCGCGCTTCTCCAGGAACGCGTCACGGCCCTCGACGGCCTCGTCCTGCATGTACGCCAGCCGGGTGGTTTCTCCGGCGAACAGCTGCTGTCCGACGAGCCCGTCGTCGATCGCGTTGAACGCGTACTTCAGCATCCGCTGCGCGGTCGGCGACTTGCCGATGATCGTCCAGCCCCATTCGAGCGCGACCCGCTCCAGTTCGGCGTGCGGAACGACCTCGTTGACCGCGCCCATCCGGTGCATTTGCTCGGCGGTGTAGTCGCGGCCGAGGAAGAAGATCTCCCGCGCGAACTTCTGCCCGACCTGCCGGGCGAGGCCCGCCGAACCGTAGCCCGCGTCGAACGAGCCGACGTCCGCGTCGGTCTGCTTGAACCGCGCGTGCTCGGCCGAGGCGAGGGTGAGATCGCACACGACGTGCAGGGAATGCCCGCCGCCCGCGGCCCAGCCGGGCACCACGGCGACCACGGGTTTCGGCATGAAACGGATCAACCGCTGCACCTCGAGGATGTGCAGCCGGCCCGCCCGCGCCGGGTCGACCGTGTCCGAGGTCTCCCCGCTCGCGTACTGATACCCGGAGCGTCCGCGAATACGCTGGTCACCGCCGGAGCAGAACGCCCAGCCGCCGTCCTTTGGCGACGGGCCGTTGCCGGTGAGCAGGACGCAGCCGACGTCCGGGCTCATCCGGGCGTGGTCGAGCGCCCGGTAGAGCTCGTCGACGGTGTGCGGGCGGAAGGCGTTGCGGACCTCCGGACGGTCGAAAGCGATCCGGACCACCCGTTTGCCAGAGCGGGCATCTCGCGAACGGTGGTAGGTGATGTCGGTGAAGGAGAACCCTTCGACCTCAGACCAGGCGGCGGGGTCGAACAGCTCGGAAACTCGGGCGTCATCCACGTTTGGGAGAATAGGACCTGTGGACATGATCGCTGTGCCTGATGCCGCCTCCGGAGAAGGTCCCTCGGACGGCGCGCACGCGGAGGTCTGCCGGTGAACCCGTCCACCGCGCAGGCCAGGGTCATCGTCGACGAACTCGTCCGCAACACCGTGTCGCACGTGGTGTTGTGTCCAGGATCTCGCAACGCGCCGCTGTCCATCGCGCTCTACGACGCCGCCGCGTCGGGACGGCTGCAGCTGCACGTCCGGATCGACGAGCGCGGCGCGGCGTTCCTCGCGCTCGGCATCGCGGCGCGCACCGGCCGTCCGGCGGCGGTGGTCTGCACCTCCGGCACCGCGGCGGCGAACTTCCACCCGGCCGTGCTGGAGGCCGACCGGGCGGGCGTGCCGCTGATCGTGCTCACCGCCGACCGTCCGCCGGAGCTGCGTTCGGCGGGCGCGAGCCAGGTGATCAACCAGTACGAGCTGTACGGCGACGCGGTCCGCTACTTCGACGAGCTGGCCGTCGCCGAACGCCGGGCCGGGCAGAACTCCTACTGGCGCAGCCAGATCTGCCGCGCGTGGAACGCCGCGTACGGCGAGTGGCGCTGCGGGCCGGTGCACCTGAACATCCCGTTCCGCGAGCCGCTCGTGCCGGATCTCGACGACGACGGCGAGTGGTACGAATCGCTCGAAGGCCGTCCGGACGGCGAACGCTGGACCGAGCTGCCGGACTTCGGCGCGCTGCCCTCGTTCGTGGTGCCCTCGGCGCGGCACGGCCTGGTGATCGCGTGCGACACCGGCGCGCAGGCGGCCAGCGAATGGGCCGAACAGCACGGCTGGCCGGTGGTTTCGGAGACCGGCGGGCTTGGCCTGTCCGGCGCGACCGCGATGTCGTCCGGCGCTTGGCTGCTGGGCGTCGAGGAATTCATCTCGCGGCACCGTCCCGAGCAGGTGCTGTGCCTTGGCCGTCCGACGGTGTTCCGGCAGGTGCAGAAGGTCCTCTCGGACCCGGAGGTCGAGGTGCTGCTGGTGCGTCCGGATTCGGACTGGCCGGCCCCCGCGCACAACGTCCGCCAGGTCGGGCAGTGGTTCGCCGAGCCGACGAAGCCCGCTGACCCGGAGTGGCTGGCGAGCTGGCAGCGCGCGGACGCCGCGGCCAGCCAAGCCGTTTCGACGGCGCTGGCCGCCGAGCCGTGGCCGAGCGGCGTGCGGGTGGCGACTGAGCTGGTCGACGCGCTGCCGGAAGGCGCGCTGCTGGTAGTCGGCTCCTCGAACCCGACCCGCGATGTCGCGCTGGCCGGACGGCTGCGTCCGGACGTCCTGGTGCACCGCAACCGCGGCGTCGCCGGGATCGACGGCACGGTCTCGACGGCCATCGGCGCGGCCACTGTGCACCGCGCGCCTTCGTACGCGCTGCTCGGCGATCTGACGTTCCTGCACGACGCGTCCGGCCTGCTCACCGGGCCCGCGGAGCAGCTGCCGGACCTGACGATCGTGGTGCTGAACGACGACGGCGGCGGCATCTTCTCGCTGCTGGAGCAGGGCGCGCCGGAACACTCGGCGAGCTTCGAGCGCGTGTTCGGCACCCCGCACGGCGCGGATTTGGGCGCGCTCTGCGCGGGCTACCGGGTGCCGCACGTCGTGGCCGAGACGGTCGAAGAGTTCCGTGCCGCGTTGCAGCCGGCACCGGGCCTGCGGGTGGTCGAGGTCCGTGTTGACCGTGCGCAGCACCGGAATCTCCACGCGCGGCTGAAGTCGGCGGTCGCGGAAGCGGTGGGGACGGTTTAACCGGCGGGGGTGCCGGTGGCAAATGGGGGATTTCTTGAACGAGGCGGACCTGCGCCCGCGAGGCCGGTGGGCCTGGTTCAGCGCGGCAGTGGCGGCACTGGCCCTGATCGGGCTGGTGTGCTCGTATTTCTCGTCGTTCCTGGTGATGGCCAGCGACAACTGCTTCGCCGGGGACAGCAGAGCGATCTGCAGCGCGGCCGGACAGCAGGCGGTCGCCTCGCTGCCGTGGGTCGGCTGGTTCGCGGCGATCGGCGGGTCGTTCGCAATGGCCGGGCTGGCCGTGCGGCGCGGCTGGGGGCCGTGGCCGGGGCTGTACGCGGGCCCGATCCTGTACGGCATCCCGATCGCCGTCGCGTGGTGGATCGCCGAATCCGGTTGATCTTCCCAGTGGGTAAGAACCCGTCCTTCGGACGTACCTGCCGGGTGCCCACGTGGATACGTTCGGTCGCATTGGCCACCTTGGAGGAACCATGCGATCGAGAACTCGGGCCGGAATCGGGGCGGTTGCGGCTGGAGTCGCGACGGTGCTGCTGGCAGGCACCGCTTCGGCAGTACCGGCACCGGGCGCGCCCGGCGTCGGCGACCCGTACTACCCGAACGCCGGCAACGGCGGCACCGACGTGCAGCACTACGACATCCGCGTGAGCTACCAGCCGGAAACCGACGTCCTGTCGGGCACCACGACGCTGCTGCTCACCGCGACTCAGGACCTCTCGCGGTTCGACCTGGACTTCGCGCTCAAGGCGTCGAACGTGCTGGTGAACAACCGTCCGGCGCAGTTCACGAACCAAAACGGCGACGGCGAGCTGGTGATCACCCCGGCGCAGCCGCTGCTGAAGGGCCAGTCCGCGACTGTCGTGGTGAGCTACTCCGACAGTCCGTCGACGGAGAAGGTCGGCGGCCTGAACACGTGGAAGAAGGGCGCTTTCGGAGCGCTCGGCGTCGACGAGCCGCAGAGCTCGCAGTGGTGGTTCCCCTCCAACGACCACCCGACCGACAAAGCGACTTACGACGTGTCGATCGAGGCCCCGGACGGCCTCTCCGCCATCACGAACGGCACGCTCGTGCGCAAGACCAAGAAGCGCGCGGGCTGGACGCGGTGGAACTGGCGCAGCACCAAGCCCCAGGCGACCTACCTGACGTCGTTCATCGTCGGCAAGTACGACGTGGTCCAGTCCACCACGCCGGACGGCAAGCCGTTCATCACCGCCTACGGCGCGGACCTCGGTGACTCGCTCGACGCGGCCAAGGCGAGCGTGGAGCGGACGCCGGAGGTCGACGAGTTCCTGGCGTCGAAGTTCGGCCCGTACCCGTTCGAGGCCGAGGGCGGCGTCGTGACCAGCGGGATCACCTTCTCGCTGGAGAACCAGACCCGGCCGACCTACGGCGCGCGCAACTTCGCCGCCGGCGCCAACACCACGCTGATCGCGCACGAGAACGCGCACCAGTGGTTCGGCGACAACGTTTCGCTGGGCAAGTGGAGCGACATCTGGCTGAACGAGGGCTTCGCGTCCTACGCCGAGTACCTGTGGACCGAGCACCAGGGCGAGGGCACGACCGCGGAACTCGCGCAGTACGCGTACGACTCCTACGCCGCCGACGACCCGTTCTGGCAGGTCCTGCCGGGCGACCCGGGCGAGCCGAAGCAGTTCGACCGCGCGGTGTACGACCGGGGTGCGATGGCCGTGCAGGCGTTGCGCAAGACGGTCGGTGACGACGCGTTCTTCTCGATCCTCCAGCAGTGGCAGGCGGCCAAGGCCGGCAAGGCGGCGGTGATCCCGGACTTCATCGCGCTCGCGGAGAAGGTGTCGGGAAAGCCGTTGCAGGAGCTGTTCCAGACCTGGCTGTTCACCAAGGGCAAGCCCGCGGTCGGTCCTAATGGGACGGTCGCGGCGAAGGCGTTCGCCGCGCACGCGAAGCCGAAGGCGTGGGACCAGATCCAGGCCAACCACCGCGCGCTGGCGGAGGCCGGCGAGCACTGAAATTCGCTTGCTCGGATGCGGGATTCTGGAGAGTTCCGCATTCGAGGAAGGGGATTCGGTGGCCCGGCAAGCAATGAAGGTGCGGGCGCAGCTCCGCCACGCTCGGCTCGACGGCCGACAGTGGCGGGTGCTGCGCCCTGATCCCGGTCTGGATACCGCGCTGCTGTTCGAATGCGAGTGGCACACGGAGATGTACGTCGACCGCCGGGCGGCGTACCGGATCGGGGTGCTGTGGCTGCTGGCCGCGCGGTCGCGGCACACGATCATCCATCTCCCGCTGCGAGCTGGCCGGATCCCGGCCGAGCCGGAGCGCACCGGTCGTCCGCTGGATCTGGTGCTGAGCCAGCACACCGCGCAGCTGCGCGTTTCGCAGTGGCCGCGGCTGCGAGCGGCGCTCGGCCCAGCCCGGCCGCACACGGTGCGGATCCCGGCCGACCGGCGTCCGATGGAGTGGCCGTACTGGCGAACCCGCGACCGGCTGTACGACCGGACTCACGCCGACACGCTCTTCCTGACCGGCAGCGCGGCAGTTTTCCGACGCTCGGCGGAGTACTTTTTCGACCTCGCGTTCGGTGCGCCGGGTTCGGCTCCCGGAGAGGAATCGCCGCACCACGCGTGCGCCGAGGTCGATCAGACGTGCGGAGTGACCAGGTGCTGCCTGCACGTGCGGTACCGGGCGCACTGGCTGCCGAGTGCCGGGCTGGTCGGCGCACCCGACTAAACTCTCGGTGTGGCAGCCAGGAGTGTGCGGGCGCGGCGGATCGGGTGGTTCGCCGTGCTGGGCGTGGCTGTGCTGCTCACAGTGATGTGCGTGTGCCTGGTTTTCGCCGCGTTCCGCAACGACAGCGCCATCGAATCGCACCTGGGCACGGCGACCGCGACGGTCGAGTCGGTGGCCTTCGACCGGACGATCATCCAGTACCAGACGCCGGACGGCATCGTGCACAGTCCGCCCACCGGGGTGCTGTACCCGTCGGGGCTCGCCGCCGGCCAGCTGGTGGCGATCGAGTACGACGCGACGAACCCGGAGCTGACCCGGGTCGCCGGCCGGACCGCGACGTTGACGCTGCTGCCGGTGGGGATGACGGTGCTGATCACGTGGCTGGTGGCGAGCCCGCTGCTGTGGTGGCTGCGCAGGCTGATCAAGCGGGACCGGACGGCTCCGGAACCGGTGCCCGCGAAGGTGTGAGGTCTCCGTCTCGGCGGGTCCGTGAGGGCCACCTTCACGGACGCTGATTACCCCAGGGTTCCCCTCACAGACCTCAGGTCCCGACAGTCGCCGTTTCCTGCCACCAGCCAAGCACCTCGTCCGCCACCCCAGGCGCGGCGACCAGCAGCCCGTCCGTAGGCAGCGCGGTGTCCTCGCCGTGCTTGTCCAGCACGACCGCGCCCGCCTCGATCGCCATCGCGACCGACCCAGCCACATCCCATTCGTGGTAGCTGTGCAGCACCGCCGCGGCCGCGTGCCCCAGCGCGACCTGCGCGATCGACAGCGCGGCCGACCCCAGCACCCGCACCCCGGCGTGCGCGGCCGCCGCTCGTTCGATGAACTCGCCCATTCCCGGCCACGGCCCCTTGCGCGCCAGTTCCGTACAGACGATCGCCCCCGCCGTACCCGAACGGTCCACCAGCTTCAGCGGTTTCCCGTTCGCGCGAGCGCCCCGTCCGCGAGCGGCGGCGTAGATCTGCGCCCGGTACGGATCCGCGACCACGCCCACCACCGGGCCGCTCGCGTCGACCAGGGCGAGGCTGTAAGCGCACCAAGGGACTCCGGCGACATAGTTCGCGGTGCCGTCCACCGAATCGACCACCCAGCGATACTCCGCGACGTCCGCGCCGTGGTCGGCCCCGAATTCGTGGCCTACCACCGGGATTCCGGGGAACTCCGCGGTCAGCACGCGGCGGGTGTGCCGTTCCAGGATCCGATCGGTGTCGGTGACCCAGTCGAACGGCGAATCCAGCGTCGCCGGGTGTGCGCCGCGGCCGGCGGTCGCGGTGATCACGTCGGTGGCGTCGTTCGCCAGCCGCCCCGCGACCTCGAGTGCTCGGGAGAGCAGCCCGGGTTCGACGGGCCGCGACGGCCTGGAGGACAAGAGGGTCATGCCTGCTTAGTCTGGGCGGTCCTGGTGTCCGGGACACGACCGGAAGATGACATGTCGTGGCGAATTATTCGACGGTCGGCGACCGAGCGCGGACGCTGCGGAGTGTTTCGCCACCGTTGGCCGGTCGGTTACGCGGGATTGGCCCGCCCTGCCTGCGGTTTTGCGACAGTGACGCCGTGCGAGTCGCCATAGTCACCGAAAGTTTCCTGCCCCAGGTGAACGGCGTGACGAATTCCGTGCTGCGGGTCGTCGAGCATCTGGTCGAATCCGCGCACGACGTACTGGTCGTCGCGCCGGGGCCGGGGCCGGCGAGTTACCGCGGCGCCCCGGTCGTCCGCATTCCGGCGCTGGACTTCCCCGGCGTGAACTCGCTGCCGATCGGCCTGCCGACGCGCACCGTGCTGACCGCGCTGGCCGATTTCGGCCCGGACGTCGTGCACCTGGCTTCGCCGTTCGTCGTCGGTGCGCGCGGGCTCGCCGCGGCCAGACGGCTGCGGGTCCCGTCGATCGCCGTCTACCAGACCGACATCGCCGGGTTCGCCACGTCGTACGGCTTCGGCATCGGCGCGCGGGCGGCTTGGCGCTGGGTACGCCGCCTGCACTCGCGGGCCGACCGGACGCTCGCGCCGTCGTCGGACTCGATCGAACAGCTGAAGCTGCACGGGGTTCCGCGGGTGCACCGCTGGGCGCGCGGCGTGGACATCAGCCGGTTTTCCCCGGTGCACGCGGATCCGGCGTTGCGCGCGGAACTCGCGCCGAACGGCGAATTGCTGGTCGGGTTCGTCGGACGGCTCGCGCCGGAGAAGGAGGTCGACCGGCTGACCGTGCTGGCCGGGATGCCGGGCGTACGCGTGGTCGTCGTCGGCGACGGGCCGGAGCTGCCGACGTTGCGGGAACGGTTGCCTGGAGCGGCTTTCCTCGGCGCGAAGTACGGCGACGAACTGTCGGTCGCGTACGCGAGCCTCGACGTTTTCGTGCACACCGGACCGCACGAGACGTTCTGCCAGGCGGTCCAGGAGGCGATGGCATCGGGGTTGCCGGTCCTCGCGCCGGACGCGGGCGGGCCCAAGGATCTGGTGTTGCCCGGCCGGACTGGGTACCTGCTGCCCGCGGATCGCGAGTCTTTCGGCCCGGCGCTGGTGTCCAAGGTCGATGACCTGCGGGACGCGGCATTGCGGGCGCGGCTGGGCGAGAAGGCGCGGAAAGTGGTCCTGGGCCGGACGTGGCCCGCGGTGTGCCGGGAGCTGGTCGGGCACTACGAAGCGGTGCAGGGCCGAGTCGCGCGTGCGGCTTGAGCCATGCACATCGTCCAGCTGGCGAACTTCTACGGGCCGCGGTCCGGCGGGTTGCGGACCGCGCTGAATCACCTTGGCGCCGGGTATGTCGCCAGTGGGCATCGGGTGACGCTGGTCGTGCCGGGGCGGCGGTACGCGGTGGAGAGCCTGCCGACCGGGGTGTGCCGGTATTCGTTGCCTGCCTTGCAGATTCCCGGCACCGGCGGCTATCGCGCGGTTGATCCGCAGCGGGTCCGGGCGGTGCTGCGGCGGCTGGAGCCGGACCGGCTGGAGGTGTCGGACCGGCTGACGTTGCGGGGGATGGGCGTCTGGGCCCGGCGGAACGGCGTACCCAGCATGGTGATCTCGCACGAGCGGCTGGATCGGTTGCTGGAGCAGTTTTTGCTGCCGGGCGCGATGGCCCGGCACGTCGCGGATGTCGCGAATCGGCGGATGGCGGCCTCGTACGACGCGGTGGTTTGCACCACTGCCTTCGCGCACGCGGAGTTCGAGCGGATCGCCGCGCCGAACGTCCGGCGAGTGCCGTTGGGGGTGGATCTGGCTACCTTCGCGCCGTCGATGCGGGATTCCGGGTGGCGGTCGGCGTTGGCCGGGGGAGCTGACGCGTTGATTGTCCATTGTGGGCGGTTGTCGCCGGAGAAACACGTTGAACGGAGCGTGGATACGGTCGCCGAGCTGACCGAATCCGGTGCGCGAGTGCGGTTGGTGATCGCGGGCGACGGGCCGCGGCGGCGGGCTTTGGAGCGGCGGGCCCGGGGATTGCCGGTGACGTTTCTCGGGTTCTTGGCAGGGCGCGGGGAAGTGGCTCGGTTGCTGGCCAGCGCTGATGTTTCGCTGGCTCCCGGACCGCATGAGACGTTCGGGCTGGCCGCGTTGGAGGCGCTCGCTTCTGGCACGCCAGTGGTGGTTTCGGCGTCGTCTGCGCTGCGGGAGATCGTGCGACCAGGTTGTGGCGCGGCGGTGGACGATTACGCGCCCGCATTCGCCAGCGCGGTGACCGGGTTGCTGGACAGTCCGGAGGAGCTTCGGCGGGCGGCCGCCCGAGCGCGGGCGGAGGAGTTCGCCTGGCCGACCTCGGTGCGGGGAATGCTCGCCGCGCTGGGCTGACGAAGGTCCGTGAGGGGAACCCTGAGGGAATCAGATTCCGTCAGGGTTCCCCTCACGGACAACTAGCGGTCAGGTGCGGTAGCCGGGGTGGACGCCTGGCGTGAGGTCGTGCGCGGCGGCGACGCGGGCTAGCAGGTCGCGCAGCACCGAACGTTCCTCTGTGGACAGTGTCGCCATCAGTTCGTCTTCGTGTGCTGCAGCGGCTTTTGCCAGTTCGGCCATCGTCTCCTGGCCTTTGTCGCTGAGGAAGACCGCGTAGAGGCGGCGGTCCTGCGGGTTGCGGCGGCGTTCGATCAGCCCCTGTTGCTCCAAACCGTCGACCAGCGCGACGAGCCGGGTCGGCGGCGTGCCCAGTTCGGCGGCCAGCACCTGCTGGCTCTCGCCGGGCCGCCGCGCGATCGCTCGGAGCAGCCCGGTCTGCGGCGGGGTCAGGCCCAGGTCCGCGACCCGTTCGGCGAAGCGCTGGGTCGCGTGCGCGCCCAGCTGGGCCAGCAGGAAGGCGCTGCCGAACGTCGGGGGTCCTTGCATGCCCTGAACCGTATCGCTTGACAATCCATTACACCAGTGTAATCGTTCTGGTAGTGAAACTAATTGACCTGGAGGTTTGTTATGACGACCATGACTAGACGGCAGGGTGGTCCGCCGCTGCTGGCACCGGCGCTGGCGTTCGGGGTGCTGACCGTCGCGTCGGCGGTGCTGGGGGCGGCGGGGACTCGGCCGGATTCCAGCGCGGCTGAGGTCGCGGCGTATCTCGGCGGCAACCAGGGCGTCGTGCGGCTGCTCGCGTTCGCGGTGTTCGGCGCGTCGGTTCCGCTGGCGGTGTGGGCCGCGACGGCCTACCGCGGGCAGCGGCGGCTCGGGGTCGCGGCGCCGGGTGCGGTGATCGGACTCACCGGCGGCGTGCTGTCCGCGGCGGCGCTCGCGATGAGCGGGCTGATCACCTGGACCGCCGCGCAGGTCGGCGACACGCCTGCGGTGGCGCGGGCGTTGACCAGCCTCGCGTTCGCGTCCGGCGGGCCGGGCTTCGTGGTGCCGCTGGCGTTGCTGATCGCCGGGATCGCGGTGCCCGCGTTGTTCCTGAACCTGTTGCCGCGCTGGATGTCGGTCGCCGGGCTGGTGGTCGCCGCGGCCGCGGTGCTCGCCTCGCTCTCGTTGCTGACCCCGGCGCTGTATCCGCTGATCCCGGTCGGCCGGTTCGGCGGGCTCGTCTGGCTGATCGCCGCCAGCGTCCTGCTCCCGCGCGACCGCCCGGCACGGACGGACTAATCTCGGACCCATGCCCCGAGCTAGCCTGGACAAGGATCCGCACGAAGTCGCCGCGATGTTCGACGGCGTCGCGTCCGGTTACGACCGGGCGAACTCGTTCATGACGTTCGGCTTCGACCGGCGCTGGCGCACCACCACGGCCCGCGTGCTGGACGCCAAGCCGGGGGAGAAGGTGCTCGACCTGGCGGCGGGCACCGGGGTGTCCACCGTCGAGTACGCGCGCGGCGGAGCCTGGTGCCTCGCCGCCGACTTCTCCGTCGGGATGCTCAAGGCGGGCCTGCACCGGAACGTGCCGATGGTCGCCGCGGACGCGATGTGCCTGCCGTTCGCCGACGACAGCTTCGACGCCGTCACGATCTCGCTCGCGCTGCGGAACTTCGTCGACACCAAGGGCGCGCTCGCGGAGATCCTGCGCGTGGTCAAACCGGGCGGCCGGCTGGTGATCTGCGAGGTGTCGACTCCGTCGTTCGCCCCGATCCGCTTCATCTACCGGCGGTTCATCCTCAAGCTGCTCACCTGGGTCGGCAGCCGGTCCTCGACGAACCCCGAGGCCTACTCCTACCTGGCCGAATCGATGCTCGCCTGGCCCGATCAGCGCGGGCTCGGCGAGATCATCGCGAGCGCCGGCTGGACCGAGGTGGAGTGGCTGAACCTCACATTCGGCGTCGTCGCGATCCACCGAGCGCGCAAGCCTGCCTAAACTCGGCGGTATGACGACTTCGCGCCGCAACCCGGACCACGACGCCGAAGTGATCGTGGTCGGGGCGGGACCGGCTGGTTCGACCGTGGCCACCTACCTCGCCCGGGCTGGGGTGGACGTGTTGTTGCTGGAGAAGACCGTCTTCCCGCGCGAGAAGGTGTGCGGCGACGGTCTCACCCCGCGCGGCGTGAAGCAGTTGATCGATCTTGGGATCGATACCAGTGAAGAGGCTGGGTGGGTGCGTAGCCGGGGGCTGCGGATTCTCACTGGGGATCTGACGCTGGAGTTCGACTGGCCAGACCTCACTGACTACCCGCCGTACGGGGTGTCTCGCACCCGGCACGACTTCGACGACTTGCTCGCGAAGATTGCGGTGAAGGCGGGGGCGCGGCTGTACGAGCGGACTACGGTCACCGGGGCGATCACCAATGCGTCCGGGCGGGTGGTTGGTGTCGAGGCGAAGGTCGGGCCGGAGAAGACTCTCGTTAGTTATCGGGCGCCGTTGGTGCTGGCCTGTGATGGGGTGTCGGCTCGGCTCGCGTTGAGCGTGGGGATTGACAAGAACGAGAAGCGG
Organism: Amycolatopsis sp. NPDC114484; assembly: GCF_055633755.1. NCBI lineage: Bacteria > Bacillati > Actinomycetota > Actinomycetes > Pseudonocardiales > Pseudonocardiaceae > Amycolatopsis > Amycolatopsis sp. NPDC114484. The sequence goes on from NZ_JBVKDQ010000001.1 coordinate 1,174,939, forward strand.
CCGATGGGGGTCGCGGTTCGGCGGTATTACAAGAGTCCTAAGCATGATGACCCGTTTATCGAGGGTCACCTTGAGCTTTGGGACCGGTCTGATCCTCGTGATCCGAAGCTGTTGCCCGGGTATGGGTGGGCGTTCCCGTTGGGGGACGGGACGGTCAATGTCGGGCTGGGGATGTTGTCTACCTCGGCGTCTTTTCGGAACACCGACTACCGGGCGTTGCTGCGGCAGTGGTTGGACGGGACGCCTGAGGAGTGGGGCTATCGCGAGGAAAACGCGATCGGCAAGGTCGGTGGGGCTGGGTTGCCGATGGGGTTCAACCGGACTCCGCATTACCGCGATGGGCTGCTGCTGCTCGGCGATGCCGGGGGGATGGTGAGCCCGTTCAACGGGGAGGGGATTTCCGCGGCGATGGAGTCGGCGCAGCTCGCGGCGGAGGCTGTGGTGCAGGCGTTGGCTCGGCCGGAGGGGGCTTCTCGGGAGCGGGCGTTGGAGGGGTATCCGCGGGCTGTGGGGGAGCTGATGGGCGGATATTACCGGTTGGGGAATGTCTTCGCGAAGTTGATCGGGAAGCCGAAGGTTATGCACGCGGCTACTAAGTATGGGTTGCGGGTGAATCGGCTTCTTCCCTTGGTGTACAAGGGGCTTTCCGGGTGTTACGACGCTCGGGGCGGGGATGGGGTGGATCGGTTGATCTCGGCTTTGGCTCGGGTTACGCCTCGGCCTCGTTGAGCTGCTGCGGGCGGCTCGTCGCCTGGCGGCGACATTGCTTTTGGCGTGCGGTGGGGCACCCCGAAGCTTGATTGTGCTGACGGTCTGGGGTTGCTTGTCAAGGCGGGAAAGATGCCTTGACAAGCAACCCCATACCGCAGGGAGGCTTCGTATCGGGGTGCGGGGGAAGGGCTGGGTGCACCGCTTGTTGGGTGCGTTGGCTGCGGGGAGGGGCTGGGTGCCTCGATCGTGGGTGCGTTGGCTGCGGGGAGGGGCTGGGTGCCTCGATCGTGGGTGCGTCTGGTGCGGCTGGGGTGCCTCGATCGTGGGTGCGTTGGTTTCGGGGGAGCGGCTGCGTGCCTCGGTTGTGGGTGCGTGGCTGCGGTTTAGTGCGCGGGGGTGGGGGCTCGATCCGTGTGTGCACGGAATTCGTGCGTGGCTGTTACCCGGGTGGAGCAATGGTTGTCCGGCCGGTCAGTGTGATACGTCACAAGATCGAGTCGGGGTGGCGCTTCGGCGCGGTTCTTGAAGGGGCCTTTACCGCTGGTCTCGCGATTGCGGCACGGGTTGGGCCTGGGGAACGGCCGGGTCAAGTTAGGGCTGCCTTAGTCCAGAACCCCTCGGGACAAGAGTGTGACTCACGTCCTACACTCCCCCCATGCTTGTGAATCGCTTCACAACCGCGACGAGTCGCTTGTGAACTATTTCACAAGCGTGCGATGGTCCGGACACGGGCCGTAAGGGCGCCCTGACCCTCGGCGGTGTGACCCAGCTCCCTTAGGGTGCGCAACCGAGGACTCGGACCACCACCCGAGAACAACCCGCAGCGGCGCGGAAAGGATGGCGAAGACCCCGTGCTGATGGTGCCCGTGCTGGCGCAGGCCGATCCCGGACCGGCGGCGCCCGGACTGAACGTGTATCTGCCGCTCGTCCTGCTTTTCGTGCTCGCGGCGGGATTCGCCGTGTTCTCCGTGCTGCTGGGTCCGCTCGTCGGGCCGAAGCGGTACAACCGCGCGAAGACCGCGGCGTACGAGTGCGGCATCGAACCGTCGCCGCAGCCGCTGGTCGGCGGCGGCCGGATGCCGGTGGCCTACTACATCACGGCCATGCTCTTCATCCTGTTCGACATCGAGATGGTGTTCCTCTACCCGTTTGCGGTGAACGCCAACGCCCTCGGTGTCTTCGGCCTGGTGGAGATCGTGCTGTTCATCGTGACGGTCGGGTTCGCGTACGCCTACGTGTGGCGGCGCGGCGGCCTGGATTGGAACTGAACCCATGGGCCTGGAAGAAAAACTCCCCAACGGCATCCTGCTGGCCAGCCTCGAAGGACTGGTCAACTGGGCCCGCAAGAACTCGCTGTGGCCCGCGACCTTCGGGCTCGCCTGCTGCGCGTTCGAGATGATGTCGGTCGGCGGTTCGCGCTACGACATCGCGCGGTTCGGCATGGAGCGCTTCTCCGCGACGCCGCGCCAGGCCGACTTGATGATCGTGGCCGGCCGGGTGACCCAGAAGATGGCCCCGGTGCTGCGCCAGATCTACGACCAGATGGCCGAGCCCAAGTGGGTCCTCTCGATGGGCGTCTGCGCCTCGTCCGGCGGGATGTTCAACAACTACGCCGTCGTGCAGGGCGTCGACCACATCGTGCCGGTCGACATGTATCTGCCGGGTTGCCCGCCGCGGCCGGAGATGCTGCTCGACGCGATCCTCAAGCTGCACGCCAAGATCCAGGACGAGCCGATCAACGCCCGCCGCGCCGCGATCCGCGCGGCCAGCGGGGCCCGTACCGAGCTGATCCCGTCCTCGATCAAGTACGCGAAGAAGTGAGCACCGGTGCCTGAGAACCCCGAAGAGACTCCCGAAACCGGCGGCCCGCAGTCCAGCGCGGAGCGACCCGAAGCAGGCCTCGAAGCGCACGGGCCCGGAGCGGCCGAACCGGTCGTCGCCGGTCGCGAGCGCAAGGGCATGTTCGGTGTCCGCGGCAGCGGGGACACCTCCGGCTACGGCGGCCTGCGGCTGCCCGCGTACAGCCCGCCGCCTGCCGAGCGTCCGTACGGCGGCTGGTTCGACGAATTCGCCGACGAGTTCATGGCGGCCTTGGCGGACAACAAGATCCCGGCCTCGGCGATCCTGCAGACCACTGTGGACCGCGGCGAGATCACCTTCTACGTCAGCCGCGAGCACCTCGTCGAGATCGCCAAGGTGCTGCGCAACGACACCGGGCTGCGGTTCGAAATGCTGCTGGCGGTGACCGGCGTCGACTACGGCGTGGACGTCCCGCAGCGGATGCACACGGTCTACGACTTCCTGTCGATGACCTACCGCCGCCGGATCCGGCTCGAAATCACCATGGACATGGACAACCTGCACGTCCCGTCCCTGGTTCCGGTCTACCCGACGGCGGACTGGCACGAGCGCGAGGCCTACGACATGTTCGGCATCGTCTTCGACGGCCACCCCGGGCTGACCCGCATCTTCATGCCGGACGACTGGGACGGCCACCCCCAGCGCAAGGACTACCCGCTCGGCGGGATCCCGGTCGAATACAAGGGCGCGGAAATCCCGCCGCCGGACCAGCGGAGGTCGTACTCGTGACTATTAACGACGAAACGACGGAAGCCGAGTACGCGGAAGTCCGGGACACCACCGAAGGCCCCGTTTACCACGTGTCCGGCGGGGACTGGGACGAAGTTCTCGGCGACGCCCAGCACGACGACCGCATGGTCATCAACATGGGCCCGCAGCACCCGTCCACGCACGGCGTGCTCCGGCTCGTGCTGGAGCTGGAAGGCGAGACGGTCACGCAGCTGCGCGCGGTCGTCGGCTACCTGCACACCGGCATCGAGAAGAGCGCGGAGTTCCGCAACTGGACCCAGGGCGTCACCTTCGTGACGCGTGCGGACTACCTCGCCCCGCTGTCGAACGAGATGGCCTACTGCCTCGCCGTCGAGAAGCTGCTGGGCATCAAGGCCCCGCCGCGCGCGGAGATCCTGCGGGTGCTTCTCCTCGAACTCAACCGGATCACCTCGCACCTGGTGTTCATCGCGACCGGCGGCATGGACCTCGGCGCCACCACCGCGATGACGCTCGGCTTCCGCGAGCGCGAAGAAGCCATGCACCTGCTGGAGTACCTGACCGGCCTGCGGATGAACCACGCGTTCATCCGGCCCGGCGGGCTCGCCCAGGACCTGCCGGAGGACTGGGCCGAGAAGGTCCTCGACTTCTGCAAGATCATGGACAAGCGGCTTCCGTTGTACGACAAGATGTTCACCGGCCAGCCGATCTGGCGCAACCGGCTCAAGGACGTCGGCGTGCTGCCGCTCGACGCGTGCCTCGAACTCGGCGTCACCGGCCCGGTGCTGCGCGCCGCGGGCCTGCCGTGGGACCTGCGCAAGACCGAGCCGTACTCGCGCTACGACGAACTCGAGTTCGACATCCCGACCTCGACCGACGCCGACAGCTGGGCGCGGTATCTGCTGCGGCTGGAGGAAATCCACCAGAGCCTGCGGATCATGAAGCAGGTCGCGAAGATGGCCGAGCCGGGTCCGGTCATGGTGGAGGACAAGAAGATCGCCTGGCCCGCGCAGCTGTCCATCGGCAGCGACGGCATGGGCAACTCGCTCGGCCACGTCAAGAAGATCATGGGCCAGTCGATGGAATCCCTGATCCACCACTTCAAGCTCGTCACCGAGGGCTTCCACGTGCCGCCGGGCCAGGTCTACGCGCCGGTCGAATCGCCGCGCGGCGAGATCGGCGCGCACCTGGTGTCCGACGGCGGCACCCGTCCGCTGCGCGTGCACCTGCGGGAGCCGAGTTTCGTGAACATGCAGGCGATGCCCGCGATGGCCGAGGGCGGCCTGGTCGCCGACCTGGTCGTCGTGATCGCCTCGATCGACCCGGTTCTGGGGGGAGTTGACCGATGACGAACCCGACTGCAGTCCCGGAGCCGGGGCCGCGCGACGCGACGAAGACGTATGCGGCCGCGGGAGCGGACACCGATGTCGCGGCGATCGCGCCCGACCCTTCGCTGGCCGAGGACCTCCTCGCCGACACGCCGGCGGTGGACGTCTTCGGCGCGGACACGCACCGCGAGGCGAAGGAAATCATCGCCCGGTACCCGATGTCGCGGTCGGCGCTGCTGCCGATGCTGCATCTCGTGCAGTCGGTGCAGGGCTACGTGAGCCAGGAAGGCATCGCCTTCTGCGCGCAGCATCTCGACCTCACCGACGCCGAGGTCAGCGCGGTCGCGACGTTCTACACCATGTACAAGCGCCGCCCGTGCGGCGAGCACCTGGTGAGCGTCTGCACCAACACGCTGTGCGCGGCGCTGGGCGGCGACGACATCTACAAGAAGCTCCAGACACACCTCGGTTCCGCGGAAAAGCCTTTGGGACACGAGGAAACCGCGGGCACGCCGGGTGAGCAAGGCTCAATCACGTTGGAGCACGCGGAATGTCTCGCCGCGTGCGACCTCGGGCCGGTGCTCCAGGTCAACTACGAGTACTTCGACAACCAGACGCCGGAGCAGGCGGTCGCGCTCGTGGACGCGTTGCAGGCAGGCAAAAAGCCCGCTCCGACGCGCGGTGCGGCGCTGACCGACTTCAAGGGCGCGGAGCGGCAGCTCGCCGGGTTCTGGCCGGAGGACGAGGCCGCTTACCGCAGCGCGGTGGACGGTCCGTCGCAGGCGGTCGAGACCTTGCGCGGGGCGCAGATCGCCGCGGACCGCGGCTGGTCCGCCCCCGGCGCGCAGGATGTTCCGCTCCCAACTCTGCCCGCTAAAGATGGGGAGAAGAAGTAATGGCCGATCCCATCACTCCGGTCCTCACGAAGCGCTGGCTGTCCCCGGAATCCTGGCGCATCGAGACGTACGAGGCGCTCGAGGGCTACACCGCGGCGCGCAAGGCGCTGGCCGCCACGCCCGAGCAGCTCGTGCAGGTGGTCAAGGACTCCGGTCTGCGCGGCCGCGGCGGCGCGGGTTTCCCGGCGGGCGTGAAGTGGTCGTTCATGCCGCCCAACGAGGACAAGCCGCACTACCTGGTGATCAACGCCGACGAGGGCGAACCCGGTACCTGCAAAGACATTCCGCTGATGATGGCGGACCCGCACTCGCTGATCGAAGGCTGCATTATCGCCTCGTACGCGATGCGGTCGCACCACTGCTTCATCTACGTCCGGGGCGAGGCGCTGCACTGCATCCGCCGGCTCAACGCGGCCGCGCGCGAGGCGTACGCGAAGGGCTACCTCGGCAAGAACATCTTCGGCAGCGGCTGGGACCTCGAGCTGACTGTGCACGCCGGGGCAGGCGCGTACATCTGCGGCGAGGAAACGGCGTTGCTGGACTCGCTCGAAGGCCGCCGCGGCCAGCCCCGGCTCAAGCCGCCGTTCCCCGCCGCCGCCGGTCTATACGCCGCGCCGACGACGGTGAACAACGTCGAGACCATCGCGAGCGCGTCGTACATCATCAACGCCGGTTCGTCCTGGTTCCGCGAGATGGGCCGCGAGAAGTCGCCCGGCCCGAAGATCTACTCGATCTCCGGCCACGTCGAGAAGCCCGGCCAGTACGAATGCCCGCTCGGCACCACGCTGCGCGAGCTGCTGGAGCTGGCCGGCGGCATGAAGGACGGCATCCCGCTCAAGTTCTGGACGCCGGGCGGTTCGTCGACACCGATGTTCACCGCCGAGCACCTCGACGTCCCGCTCGACTTCGAGGGCGCGGCCGAGGCCGGTTCGATGCTGGGCACGACCGCGGTGCAGGTCTTCAACGAGACCGTTTCGGTGCCGTGGGCGGTCATGAAGTGGACCCAGTTCTACGAGCACGAATCCTGCGGCAAGTGCACGCCGTGCCGCGAGGGAACGTACTGGCTGGCGCAGATCCTCGAGCGGATGGTCGAGGGGCACGGCACCGAAGAGGACATCGACACCCTCCTCGACGTGTGCGACAACATCTTCGGCCGCTCGTTCTGCGCGCTCGGCGACGGCGCGGTGTCGCCGATCCAGAGCGGCATCAAGTACTTCCGGGACGAGTTCCTGGCTCTGTGTGAAAGCACTAAGCGCGAGTTGGTGGGAGCGCAGGCATGACGATCGCGCCCGACAAGCCCGAGACGGCTGAGACGCCGGTTCCCGAGGGCTACGTGAAGCTGACCATCGACGGCGAAGAGGTCATCGCGCCCAAGGGCGAGCTGCTGATCCGCACCGCCGAGCGGCTCGGCACGAGCATCCCGCGGTTCTGCGACCACCCGCTGCTCGACCCGGCTGGCGCCTGCCGCCAGTGCCTGGTCGAGGTCGAAATGGGCGGCCGTCCGATGCCGAAGCCGCAGGCCTCGTGCACGATGACGGTCGCCGACGGCATGGTGGTCAAGACCCAGCTCACCTCGCCGGTCGCGGACAAGGCGCAGCAGGGCGTGATGGAGCTGCTGCTCATCAACCATCCGCTGGACTGCCCGATCTGCGACAAGGGCGGCGAGTGCCCGCTGCAGAACCAGGCTCTCGCGCACGGCCGCGCGGAATCGCGGTTCGTCGACACGAAGCGCACGTTCCCGAAGCCGCTGCCGATCTCCACTCAGGTGCTGCTCGACCGGGAACGCTGCGTGCTGTGCCAGCGCTGCACCCGGTTCTCCGACCAGGTGGCCGGCGACCCGTTCATCGCGCTGCTCGAACGCGGCGCGCACCAGCAGATCGGCACCGCGGAAACCGCCGACGTGCTGGACCTGGCCTCCCGCACCACCGGCGGCGAACCGTTCCAGAGCTACTTCTCCGGCAACGTGATCCAGATCTGCCCGGTCGGCGCGCTCACCAGCGCGGCATACCGGTTCCGGTCGCGGCCGTTCGACCTGGTGTCGGCGCCGAGCGTGTGCGAGCACTGCTCGTCCGGCTGCGCCGAGCGCACCGACTTCCGGCGCGGCAAGGTCCAGCGCAAGCTGGCCGGCGACGACCCGGAGGTGAACGAGGAATGGCTGTGCGACAAGGGCCGGTTCGCGTTCCGCTACGTGCAGGCCGGTGACCGGATCCGCCGTCCGCTCGTCCGCAACGAGAACGGCGAGCTGGAAGAAGCGTCCTGGACCGACGCGCTCCGGGCCGCCTCGGCCGGGCTGCTGAAGGCCCGCGAGGGCAAGGGCGCCGCGGTGCTCACCGGTGGACGGCTGACCGTCGAGGACGCCTACGCGTACTCGAAGTTCGCCCGGATCGCGTTGCGCACCAACGACATCGACTTCCGCGCTCGTGTGCACTCGGACGAGGAGCTGGCGTTCCTCGGCTCGACGGTCGTGGGCACCACGCCGGAAACCGGCGTGACGTTCGGCGAGCTCGAGCAGGCCCGCACGGTGCTGTGCGTGGCGTTCGAGCCCGAGGACGAAGCGCCGATCGTGTTCCTGCGGCTGCGCAAGGCGGCCCGCAAGAACCGCACCCGCGTTGTCCACTTGGGACAGTGGACGACCTCCTCGGTGCGCAAGACCTTCGGCGAACTGCTGGCCTGCGTTCCCGGCGGCGAAGCGGCCGCGGTCGACGGCATCGCGCAGCACGCGGCCGACGTCGACGCGGCGCTGAGCGGCGAGGGCGCGGTGATCCTGGTCGGCGAGCGGGCCGCGGAAATCCCCGGTCTGTTCTCCGCGCTGCTGCGGCTCACCGCTCGCACCGGAGCCCGGCTGGCGTGGATCCCGCGCCGCGCGGGCGACCGGGGCGCGCTTGAAACCGGTTGTGTGCCAACGCTTCTGCCGGGCGGTCGCGCGGTCACCGATGACGCGGCTCGCGCCGAGGTCGGAAAGCAGTGGGGCACCGAGCTTCCGGCCGAACCGGGCCGCGACGTCACCGGCATCCTCCAGGCCGCTTCAGGAGGACAGCTGGACGCGCTGGTGGTCGGCGGCGTCGACCCCGACGACCTGCCGGACCCGGACCTGGCCCGCCGCGCGCTCGACAACGTCGGGTTCGTGGTCAGCCTGGAACTGCGGGCAAGCGAGGTCACCGAACGGGCCGACGTGGTCCTGCCGATCGCCCCGGCGGTCGAGAAGTCCGGCAGCTACCTCAACTGGGAGGGCCGCCGCCGCGACTTCGCCATCACGCTGGAGGGCACCGGCTCCCTCTCCGACGGCCGGGTGCTCGACACCCTCGCCGTCGAGATGGACGCCGACCTGTTCACCCAGACCCCGGCCGCCGCGGCCGCCGACTTCGCCCGCCTGGCCAAGTCCGTGAAGGGAACCTTCACGGACTCTGATTCCCTCAGGGTTCCCCTCACGGACGCGCAGCGGCCGGGAGAGGGGCAGGCAGTGCTCGCCACCTGGCGGCAGCTGATCGACAACGGCTCGCTGCAGGACGACGAACCGCACCTCAAGGGCACCCAGCGGCCGCCGGTCGCGCGGCTTTCGGCGAAGACCGCCGAGGGCTTGGGCGGAACGGTCCGGGTGTCGAACGAGCGCGGGTCGATCACCCTGCCGGTCGAGGTCGCCGACCTGCCGGACGGCGTGGTGTGGCTGCCCGGCAACTCCGACGGCTCGGCCGTCCGCGCCGCACTCGCCGCCGGACACGGCGCGCTCGTGCAGATCTCCGGAGGTGACCAGTGAGCCCGCAGCTCACGCAGTTCCTCGCCGCGTACCCGGACGCCGCGGAACGGGCTCGGCTGATCGCCGACGACCCGTGGTGGCTCGTCCTGATCAAGGCGGTCGTGGTCCTGCTGATCGGGCCGGTCCTGACGATCTTCCTGATCGTGTGGGAGCGCAAGGCGATCGGCCGGATGCAGAACCGGCCCGGCCCGAACCGGGTCGGCCCCGGCGGCTACCTGCAGTCGCTCGCCGACGCGATCAAGCTCCCGTTCAAGGAGCAGATCATCCCGGACACCGCCGACCGCAAGGTGTACTTCCTCGCGCCGGTGCTGTCCGCGGTCCCCGCGCTGATCGCGCTGTCGGCCATCCCGTTCGGCCCGGTCGTCTCGATCTTCGGGCACCGGACGGTGCTGCAGCTGATGGACCTCCCGGTCGGCGTGCTGGTGATCCTCGCCTGCTCGTCGGTCGGCGTGTACGGCATCGTGCTGGCGGGCTGGGCCTCCGGTTCGCCGTACCCGCTCTTCGGCGGCATGCGCTCGGCGGCGCAGGTGATCTCGTACGAGATCGCGATGGGCCTCTCGATCGTCGCGGTGATCCTGTACTCCGGGTCGCTGCAGACGTCGGAGATCGTGCAGGCGCAGACGCACGGCTGGTACTTCTACATGCTCATCCCGAGCTTCGTGATCTACGTGATCTCGATGGTCGGCGAGACGAACCGCGCGCCGTTCGACCTCCCGGAGGCCGAATCCGAGCTGGTCGGCGGGTTCCACACTGAGTACAGCTCGATGAAGTTCGCGATGTTCTTCCTCGCCGAGTACGTCAACATGGTGATCGTCTCGGCGTTCTGCACCACGCTGTTCCTCGGCGGCTGGCGGTTCCCGTTCGTCGGCGACGATTCGCCGCTGAACCAGAACTGGTGGCCGATCCTCTGGTTCTTCGCCAAGACCTTCCTCCTGCTGTTCGGGTTCATCTGGCTGCGCGGCACGCTGCCGCGGCTGCGGTACGACCAGTTCATGCGGCTGGGCTGGAAGGTCCTGGTCCCGGTCAACCTGGTGTGGATCGTGGTCGTGGTCGCGATCAAGACGATCCAGTGGAGCTGGCCGCAGATCCTCGTCGGCGTCGGCATCGTGCTGGTGGTGCTCGTGCTGCTGAGCCTCGCGCTGCCGGACAAGAAGCTGCCCGAATCGGACTACGTGGACCTGGCCGGAAGCGGCTACCCGCTGCCGCCGCTGGACCTGCGGGTCCCGGACGCGACGCCGCGGCAGAAGGCGCTGGCCAAGGCGGAGGCGAAGGCCGCGCGGCGCAAGCCGGCCGGCGTCGCCGCGGCGGCCGCACAGGAAGGAACAGACGATGGCGGCAACTGACTTCCTCAATCCCATCAAGGGATTCGGCGTCACCTTCGGGATGATGTTCAAGAAGGTCGCGACCGAGGAGTACCCCGAGGCGGGCGCCCCGGCCGCGCCGCGCTACCACGGCCGCCACCAGCTCAACCGGCATCCGGACGGGCTGGAGAAGTGCGTCGGCTGCGAGCTGTGCGCGTGGGCGTGCCCGGCGGACGCGATCTTCGTCGAGGGCGGCAACAACACCGACGAAGAGCGGTACTCGCCGGGCGAGCGGTACGGCGCGGACTACCAGATCAACTACCTGCGCTGCATCGGCTGCGGCCTGTGCATCGAGGCGTGCCCGACCCGGTCGCTCACCATGACCAACTTCTACGAGATGGCCGACGACGACCGGCAGCGGCTCATCTACACCAAGGAAGACCTGCTCGCCCCGCTGCTGCCGGGCATGGAGCAGCCGCCGCACCCGATGCGGCTCGGCGACAACGAGCAGGACTACTACGTGAACGGTCCTGAGCTGGCCGCGAACGCGCAGCAGCAGGAGGCGAAGAAGTGATCGCCGCCCTTCTCGCGCAGGCCCCGGCGTCCGGTGTCGACGCGTCCGTGACGACCGGCGAGGCCATCGCGTTCTGGATCCTCGGCCCGCTTTCGCTGCTGGGCGCGCTCGGGATGATCTTCTCCCGCAACGCCGTGCACTCGGCGCTGTGGCTGGTGCTCACGATGCTGACGCTGGGCGCGCTGTACATGACGCAGTCCGCGCCGTTCCTCGGGTTCACCCAGATCATCGTCTACACCGGCGCGATCATGATGCTGTTCCTGTTCGTGCTGATGCTGGTCGGCCGGGACAGCTCGGACTCGGTGGTCGAAGTCCTTCGCGGGCAACGGCTCGCCGCGTCGGTGCTCGGCATCGGGCTCGCCGCCTTGATCGCCGCGGGCGTGTTCCGCGCGATGGTGAACGTGACGCCGGCCAAGCCGCTCGACCCGTACCAGCAGACCGGCGGCGGCCCCGGCGGTCTCGGGCGGCTGATCTTCACCCAGTACCTGTTCCCGTTCGAGCTCACCTCGGCATTGCTGATCACCGCCGCGCTCGGCGCGATGGTGCTGGCCTTCACCGGCCGCAGCGGCAAGAGCAAGCTCTCCCAGCGCGAACTGGTCAAGATGCGCTTCCGCGGCGAGCACGACCGCCCGTCGCCGCTGCCCGGTCCCGGCGTGTTCGCCACCGCCAGCTCGGTCTCGACCCCGGCGCTGCTGCCGGACGGTTCGGTCGCACCGGAGTCGCTGTCGGAGATCATCGAGGCCACCTCGGCGATCCGGCTCATGCGCGAGCGCAAGCTCATCGCGGACGAGGGCCCCAAGCCCGACGCGCACGCACTGGTCGGCGGCGCCGAAAAGGCCGAGCCGGCCGAGGAAGAAGAAGGGGACGGAAAGTGACCCCGAGCTACTACCTGCTGCTGTCCGCGCTGCTGTTCTGCATCGGCGCGGTGGGCGTGCTGGTCCGCCGCAACGCGATCGTCGTGTTCATGTGCATCGAGCTGATGCTGAACGCGGTGAACCTGACCCTGGTCACCTTCGCCCGCATCAACGGCGGGCTGCACGGCCAGGTGATGGCGTTCTTCGTGATGGTGGTCGCGGCCGCCGAGGTCGTGGTGGGGCTGGCGATCATCATGGCGATCTTCCGCACCCGCCGCTCGGCCTCGGTCGACGACACGAACCTGCTGAAGTACTGAGGGAGACGACCGAGTGACCGCATCATCGTGGCTGCTGGTGGCCCTTCCCGCCCTCGGCGCCCTGGTTCTGCTGCTATCCGGAAAACGCGCGAAGGCGTGGGGGCACCTGCTCGGCTGTGCCACCGTCACGCTCGCCTTCGTGTACGCCGTGATCCTGTTCTTCTCCACCGACAGCCACTCGGTCACCGACACCAAGATCTACTCCTGGATCCCGGTGACCCAGCTGCAAGTGGACTTCGGGCTGCGCATCGACGCGTTGTCGCTGACGTTCGTGCTGCTGATCACCGGCGTCGGCATGCTGATCCACTTCTATTCGATCGGCTACATGGCCGACGACGAGGGCCGGTACCGGTTTTTCGCGTACCTGAACCTGTTCGTCGCCTCGATGCTGATCCTGGTGCTGGGCAACAGCTTCGTGACGCTGTACCTCGGCTGGGAGGGCGTGGGTCTCGCCTCGTACCTGCTGATCGGCTGGTATCAGAACCGCCCGTCCGCGGCGACCGCGGCGAAGAAGGCGTTCCTGATGAACCGCGTCGGCGACGTCGGGCTCGCGCTGGCGATCTTCCTGATGTTCTCCTACGTCGGGTCGACCGGTTACGCGCAGGTCTTCGAGGGCGTCGCGCAGGGCAAGATCCCGCCGGGCGCGATCACCGCCATCGCGATCCTGCTGCTGCTGGGCGCCTGCGGTAAGTCCGGTCAGTTCCCGCTGCAGGCGTGGCTGCCGGACGCGATGGAGGGCCCGACCCCGGTGTCGGCGCTCATCCACGCGGCAACGATGGTCACCGCGGGCGTGTACCTGGTGGCCCGTTCCAACGTCATCTTCACCGCGACGCCGGACGGACGGCTGGTCGTCACTCTGGTCGGCGCGGTCACGCTGCTGCTCGGGTGCGTCGTCGGCTGTGCCTACGACGACATCAAGAAGGTGCTCGCGTATTCGACGGTCAGCCAGATCGGCTACATGATGCTGGCGGTCGGCCTCGGGCCGGGCATTTACGCGCTCGGCATCATGCACCTGGTGGCACACGGCTTCTTCAAGGCCGGGCTGTTCCTCGGGGCAGGTTCGGTCATGCACGGCATGAACGACGAGGTCGACATGCGCAAGTTCGGCGGCCTGGCCAAGAAGATGCCGATCACCTTCGTCACCTTCGGCCTCGGCTACCTGGCGATCATCGGCTTCCCGTTCCTCACCGGGTACTACACGAAGGACGCGATCATCGAGGCGGCGTTCGGCCAGGAAGGCTGGCGCGGCTGGGCTTTCGGCCTCGCGACGGTGATCGGCGCCGGGCTGACCGCGTTCTACATGACGCGGCTGATGATGATGACCTTCTTCGGCAAGCAACGCTGGAAGGACATCAAGTCTTCGGACGGACGCGACTTCCACCCGCACGAATCGAAGCCGATCATGTGGGTCCCGATGGCGATCCTGGCGGTCGGTTCCGTCGGCGCGGGCGCGTTCTTCGCGCTGGGCAACCGGTTCGTGAACTGGCTGGCCCCGGTGGTCGGCGAGCACGCGGAGGCCGAGCACACCCCGATTCCTTCGTGGACGGTCCCGGTGCTCACGCTGGTGCTGGCCGCGCTCGGCGTGCTGCTGGCGGTCTGGCTGTTCCGCCCCTCGCGCGACGTTCCGGTCGAGCGGCCGGAGCGGGTGGCCTGGCCGGTCCGCGCGGCGCGCAAGGACCTGTACGGCAACGCGCTCAACGAAACCCTGGTCGCCCGTCCGGGCACCTGGCTGGCGCGGGCGCTGGTGTACGTGGACAACCGCGGCGTCGACGGCGCGGTGAACGGCCTCGCCGCGGCACTCGGCGGCGGGTCCGGGCGGCTGCGCCGGACGCAGACCGGATTCGTGCGGTCGTACGCACTGTCCATGCTCGGCGGCACGTTCCTGCTTCTCGCGGCCCTTCTGCTGGTGAGGTTCTCCTGACATGACTTGGCTTCTGGCGCTCATCCTGCTGCCGCTGGCCGGCTCGCTGGTGCTGGCGTTCCTCAAGGGGAACGACCGGGCCGCGGTCGCCACGGCGCTCGCCGTGTCCATTGTGGAGTTCCTGCTGGTCATCCCGTTCTGGGCGAGCTACTCGCCCTCGGGTGCGCGCATCCAGCAGGCGACCACAATGGACTGGATCCCGAACTTCGGCATCCACATCTCGTTCGGCACCGACGGCATCTCGCTCATCATGATCGCGGTGATCGCGCTGCTGGTGCCGATCGTCGTGGGCGCGCTCGGGCTCACCGACAAACTGCCCGCGGGCCGCAGCGCGGGCGGGTTCCTGTCGCTGATCCTGCTGCAGGAGGCGATCACGATCGGCGTCTTCGCGGCGACCGACGTGTTCCTCTTCTACGTGCTGTTCGAGATCATGCTGATCCCGATGTACTTCCTGATCGGCGGCTACGGCGGCGCGAACCGGCAGTACGCGGCGGTGAAGTTCTTCCTGTACTCGTTCCTCGGCGGCCTGATCATGCTGGCCTCGGCGATCGGGGCGTACTCGCTGGCCTCGAACAAGCTCGGCAAGGGCACCTTCGACTGGGCCACGCTGGTCACGGTGGTGCGCGACGCGCCGACCGGCACGCAGATCTGGCTGTTCCTCGGCTTCTTCCTCGCGTTCGCGATCAAGGCTCCGCTGGTCCCGTTCCACACCTGGCTGCCGGACGCCGCCGGCCAGGCCCCGATCGGCGTCGCGGTGCTGCTGGTCGGCGTGCTGGACAAGGTCGGCACGTTCGGGTTCCTGCGGTACTGCCTGCCGATGTTCCCGGAGGGGAGCAAGGCGCTCGCGCCGCTGGTGCTGATCCTGTCGGTGATCGGCGTGCTGTACGGCTCGATCCTCGCGGCCGGGCAGCGGGACATGAAGCGGTTCATCGCCTACGTGTCGATCGCCCACTTCGGATTCATCGCGCTGGGCATCTTCACCTTCAACGAGCAGGCGATGGTCGGCTCGGTGTCGTACATGCTGAACCACAGCCTGTCGACCGGGATGCTGATCGTCGTGATCGGCCTGATCGTGATGCGCGGCGGGTCGAGCCGGATCTCGGACTACGGCGGCATGGCGAAGGTGACGCCGCTGCTCGGCGGAATGCTGTTGCTGGCCGGGCTCTCCGCGCTGTCGCTGCCGGGAACAAACTCGTTCGTCAGCGAGTTCCTCGTGCTGCTGGGGTCCTATGTGGACCAGCCGGTGTACACGATCCTCGCGACCGTGGGCATGGTGCTCGCCGCGGCTTACGTGCTGTGGCTGTACCAGCGGATCATGCAGGGTCCGGTTCGCGGCGACGCTCTCGTGGGCGTCGGCGGCGGGCCGGGCACCGCGATCGCGCCGGAACTCGGCGCTCGCAAGGCCATTACCGACCTGGGCAAACGCGAGATCGCGATCCTCGCGCCCATGGTCATCCTGATCATCGGACTGGGTTTCTACCCCAAGCCGATGCTCGACACGATCACCCCGTCGGTGCAGGCGACGCTGTCTGCCGTGCAGGGAGGCAAGTAAACCGTGCTCGACATGTTCCTGGCGCAAGCGCCGGCAGCGCCACTGGAAGTGCCTTCGGTCGATTACGCGGCCGTGCTGCCGATGCTGATCGTCTTCGGCGTCGCGTGCATCGGCGTGCTGGTGGAAGCGTTCGCGCCGAAGGCGACGCGATGGGGGATCCAGGTCACGATCTCCCTCGTCGCGATCATCGCCGCAGGGGTTTCGCTGATCCTGTACGCGACCGGTGCTTCTGCTTCGAAGGCCGGTACGACGACGTTCTCCGGCTCGATCTCGGTGGACCGGCCGTCGCTGTTCCTGTGGGGCACGTTGCTGCTGCTCGGCCTCGGCGCGGTGTTCCTCATCGCGGACCGCAAGGTCGAGCCGGGCGGCGCGTTCGTGGCTCAGGCGGCGATTCGGCCGGGGACCGTGCAGGATCGGGCGCAGGCCAGTGCTGCGACTACGTCGCAGACCGAGGTGTTTCCGCTGACGCTCTTCGCGCTCGGCGGGATGATGACGTTCTGCGCGGCGAATGATCTGTTGACGATGTTCATCGCGCTGGAAGTGCTTTCGCTGCCGCTGTATCTGATGTGCGGCTTGGCGCGGCGGCGTCGGCTGATCTCGCAGGAAGCCGCGGTCAAGTACTTCCTGTTGGGGGCGTTCTCGTCGGCGTTCTTCCTGTACGGGCTGGCGTTGCTGTACGGCTACGCGGACTCGGTGAAGCTGGCTGACATCGCGCACGCGGCGGCTGGGTCGGATCGGTCGGACACGTTGTTGTTCGCCGGTCTGGGTCTTCTTGTGGTCGGGCTGCTGTTCAAGGGGTCGGTGGGGCCGTTCCACACCTGGACGCCGGATGTCTATCAGGGGGCGCCTACTCCGGTTACCGGGTTTATGGCTGCCTGTACGAAGGTCGCCGCGTTCGGGGCCATCCTGCGCGTGCTCAGTGTCGGGTTTTCCTCGACTAGCTGGGAATGGCGCGGGGTCATGTGGGCGGTGGCGATTATTTCGATGGCGCTCGGGGCGATTCTTGGGCTGACGCAGACTGATGTTAAGCGGATGATCGCTTACTCGTCGGTGGCGCATGCTGGGTTCTTGCTCGTCGGCGCTATTGCGATGACTGAGGACGGGTTGTCCAGCACGTTGTTCTATCTGCTGGCTTATGGGTTTACTACGTTGGCGGCGTTTGGCGTGGTTTCGCTGGTTCGGGATTCCAGTGGGGAGGCTACTCATCTTTCCGCTTGGGCTGGGTTGGCTAAGCGGTCGCCGTTGTTGGCTGGGGTGTTTACGTTCTTGCTGCTGGCGTTGGCGGGGATTCCGTTGACTAGCGGGTTTGTCGGGAAGTTCGTGGTGTTCTCGGCGGCGTTGTCGGATGGGATGGCGCCGTTGGTGGTTATCGCGTTGGTGTTCAGTGCGGTGGCTGCGTTCTTTTATTTGCGGGTTATTGTGTTGATGTACTTCTCGGAGCCTGCTGCTGATGGGCCTACGGTGAGTGTGCCGGGTGGGTTTACTACTGCGGCTATCGCGTTGGGTGTCGTGGTTACGTTGGTGCTCGGGGTGTTGCCTGCCTTTGCGTTGGATTGGGCTGGGGCTGGGGGGTTTGCTTCCTGAGTCTGGGGTGTGGGGCTCGTCGCCTGGCGGCGACATTGCGCCCCGGTGGTTGCGTGGGGCACCCCGAAGCTGATTGTGACGACGGACGGCGGGTGCTTGTCAAGGCGGGAAAGATGCCTTGACAAGCACCCGCCGTCCGCGTTTTTGGCT